>JANXYB010000056.1 GCA_025350325.1 Acidobacteriaceae bacterium | reverse complement strand
CGAGCTTGAAGACGTCGTAGTAGTCGCCGCTTACCGCGCGAGCCGGGCGCCATATCCCCGCGACCTCGAATCCGGGCAGTTGGGGAATCTCGTTTGGAAGGAGCGATTGCTGTATCTCCCTTGCGCGTTGCAATTCCTGCTCTTGCATTTCAAGCTGCGCGGTGCCGAGATCCACGGAGCGCTGCAGTTCGGTATTGCGCTGCTCGAGCTTCTCCTTGGTGGTCTCGTAAAGAAAGATCAGCACGCTCGAAACAAATGTGATCAGGACTGGAAACTTCCAGCCTGTTCTGAGCAGGTGTCCCAAAGTTTGAGGCGTGGGTGGTGCAAGAATCCAAACGAACACCGACGAGACAACATACACCGGGATGAGGAGAGCGAGCAGAATCGGGAGAAAGAAAAGCCACTTGTAAGGAAATGGTTTTTCAGCATAGTACCTATGCAACCATTGCGTTGCGGGCACTATCGTATTCCCAATCGCAATCGAGTAGACCAGGACGGTGTGCGGATTAATTTGCTGCCCGATGGCCCAGAAGACGGCTCCGGCGATTGCGGAGACTGCGATGTAAGCGATTTGCTGTCTCAGGAAACGCACGAGAGAAGACCGGGTTACCCGCATGCCGACACGCTTTCAGAACCTTGCCAATGGTGACGAGCTGGTTTCCCAGCTCTGCACGGCGACACATCCAAAGCAGAACAGGAGGAAAGCAAACCCCAGCGGGTCGAGGATCTCGGGCGGACTCGGGAGCCTGAGAGGAAGCGACAAGTTGCCATAAACCGCCTCCACAGCGAAGACAAGGATGCCCAGAGAAAGGACAGTGCGGTTGGGCAGGAAGAGGAATTTTCGAGAGAGTCTGGGCACAGCGACGACGATGGCGAGGGCCGTGAGCGAAATGGCGGCGAGAAGATGGTTGAATGGCATGATCTTGAACGAAGAGCCGGTAAACAAGAAGAGGGCGTTGCCTGTCACGTCAATGGCGAGCCCAACTGCGATCGCTACCTGAAAGAAGAGCCGCAGTTTGTCCTGGCTCAGGCCGAGAAAGGCCAACAAGGCAATTACCACGACCGAGAACGACATGATCGTGCCCGCGTAGGGAAGGCTGGGCAAAAGCCAATGCGGCAAAAGTCCGAGGTCAGCCAACGAACCAAACAGGTACTCGGCTCCCTCAATCGCACTCCAGATTCCGAGCCAGACGAAGGGTTTCGCCACGCCCCGACGCCGCATCACTGCGATGCCGCAGACACACAGTCCGATAAACAGGAAGACCGTACCAAACAGGATGTAGGGGATTCGATCGCGAAGTACTGCACCAACTTGATCTGCCAATAAGACACCTCGAAAGACACACTAACCTGTGTCCGCATTCGCTGTCAGTGAGCAGGATCACAGTGAGGGAGATGCCTAGCCATGACCATCGATTGATGACTTCAGGCCAAAGCACTCATGACCGCGAGTTGAGCTGCATTGTTACGATCGATCCTAATAAACGTCCTTAAGGCGCAAGAGATTTCACGATCCGAGGCCTCGTCGGAGATTGAGGCAACGCGCGGAGTCGAAACTAACTTCGTCTGCTGGTAGTTGCCGATAATTACCTCGCCAAAGCGCACAATTCATTCATGGCTTTCTCCAACCGAGACTCGCACAAGGATGGGCGCACCGGCCTAAGTCATTTAGAATCAAATTTCTGGCTATAACTGGTTTAGAATCAAATTTTTAGCGTCCACGGGCCAATGCAAGTAAAACAAAATAATCCACTTCCATCCAGAAATAGGGGGGGAGGGGGAGGGGAGAGGGGTCCAAGGTCTTGGTCCCTGGTCCCACCGGTCCAGTCATTGATTCCTCAGTGCTTGTCGTCCCTATCTAGGTCCCTGGTCCTAGTCCTCTGGTCCCTGGTCCGCACTCCGGTCCCTCGCCCCTAGTCGGTCCCTACTTCGGTCCCGGCGTGGACTCGCTCTTCAGCGTCACCGCTCCACTCACTGTCTTTGGATCGACTGTGATTTCCTTCAACTTGGCGGCAACATCCGCCGGCACTTCCTTTTGATCGCGACCGCCAAGATACTTCTGCAAGAATTCCTCCATCGCAGTCACCATCGCCAGATTGTTGATAGGCCTCGCAAAGCCGTGGCCTTCATCCGGCGCAACGAGATACTCAATCGGCTTTCCATTATCGCGCACCGCAGAAACGATTTGATTGCTCTCTCGTATGTTGACGCGCGGATCATTCTTGCCCTGCACCACCATCAACGGCGTCACGATCGCCTTGGCGTGCGTGAGGGGTGATTCGGCCATCAGCAGCGCCTTGCCATCCGCCGTCGTCGGATCGGCCATACGCGTGTACATCTGCTTGCGCCCGGCCTCCCAATACGGCGGAATCGCATCGAGCAGCGTTATCAGATTCGATGGCGCCACGATCGCCACTGCCGCTGCATAAACATCTGGAGTAAATGCCACTCCAGCCAGCGTTGCGTAGCCGCCATACGAGCCGCCGGCGATGCCGACGCGCTTCGCATCGACGGTTCCGTCGGCAACAAGGGCCTTCACGCCCCACGTGAGGTCGTCCTGCATCTTGCGGCCCCACTCGCCATTGCCTGCATTTAAAAATTTCTTGCCATACCCGGTCGATGCGCGGAAGTTAGGCTGCAGCACCGCATAGCCGCGATTCGATAAAAACTGCGCAAACGTATCGTAGCCGTAACCATCACGGGCCCATGGTCCGCCATGCGGAAACAAGACGAGCGGAAGATTCTTCGCCGGCAGTCCCTTCGGCAGCGTCAGGTACGCTGGAATCTCCAGCCCGTCAGAAGACTTGAAGTGATACGGCTTGCGCTCCGACAGCGAAGCGCGCGGCAACTCTTCGCGAATACGATATTGCAACTCCAGCGACTTTGCCTTGCGATTCCAAAGATATGTTTCGCCAGGCTCCATGTCGCTGGTCGCACTCACGATCCAGATGTTTTCATCCTGAGAGCGCGCGCCAAAACCGATCTCCTTGCCGGTGAGTTTCGACTGCAGCCAGCGATACTCTTTCTCGAAGTCCTTGTCTTTGAAATACAGCCGCTGACGATCATCCTGATACTCGGTGAAATAAATGTGGTGATCAATTTCCGACATCTCGACGCCGGCAACATCGACCCGATTCTCCGGATCGCTTTCGAACTTCGTTGCTGTTCCTGTCCCCGGATCCATTAACTCCAATTCGCTTAAATCCAGCGAACCTTTATTCGTAATCACGTAGACCTGTTTGTTCGACGCATCAAAGTTCGCGACTCCGCAATTCTCAAGGACGGTGCAACTGTATATCTGCTTGAACCCATCCGCATCGACGCGCAAGATTTCCGTGTCGCCAGCTTGGTTGGTGCGTTCCGCCATGCGCAGATTGCCGTCGTGATCAAAGTCCCAACCCGCAATCCGCTCCGTGTTTTTGCGCAGCAGTTTTTTGTCGCCGGTCGATATCGTTAATTCGTAGAGATCGTGCCACTGCGCGTCGCGATCGTTGAGCCCGATGTAAAGCGTGTCTGGCTTGGCCTTAGGTGCGGCAAAGATTTGGGTGCGCACCCCTTTAAGGCTGGTCAATGCGCGCGTCGGCGGCACACCGCTGGTAGCGTCCGCCGGCTTGGCTGGATCGATGGCATATACGTTGAAGTTCTCGTCGCCGCCGGTGTCCTGCGAATAGAGCAGGTATTTCGAATCGCGGCTCCAGAAGTAGGAGCGTATGGGCCGTGTTGCCTCGGCGCTCATCGGTCGCGCAGCACTGAACGGCTCGCTAGCCTTCTTGATCCAGATATTGCGCGTACCCTTGTACGGCTTTAGAAATGACAGATACTGACCGTCAGGCGAAATCTGCGCCCCGGCAATCTGAATCTCCCCGAAGAACGCAGCGCGATCTATAATCGGCGGCTGTTCAGCCTGGATAGTGATCGCTGAGCAGATGCTGAGCACTGCAAGGATCGAGAACGCAAGTCTTTTCATGGCTAGCTCCCATACGTGCCTTGAAGAGTAATTGAATCGCGTCAAATGGGAAAGAATTCTGTGACGGATTGTCAGCAACCGCAGCCCTCACCCCGCCACGCGCGCCGCCCCTCGACGATTAGAACAGGAACCGCCGCAAGCGCTGCGACCGTGTCGACCCAGCGGATGTGCCACGACGCATAGATCACAAGGCCCACAAGCGTGACGCCCGCCAGGTAAGCACACGTGGCAGATTGCGTCGCGTCCGCAGCCAGTGCCCGGTTATTCATCTTTCGCGCTTGTTTGCGCTTGAGCCACGCCAAGGCCGGCATCACCACCAACGCCACAGCAGTTACCCCGATCCCCAGCCAGCTTGTTTCCATTGAGGTAGTCCGCGCCAACGCAGCAATGCCCACGACAGCTACAGCCAACGCGAAAAGCAAAACTGCGGCAGTTCGATCGGCATGGGCCTTCTTGAGATTGAATCTCGGCCGAAACTGCAGCAGTACCACGATAGCCGAGAGCATCTCAATGAGGCTGTCGGAGCCAAACGCCAACAGCGCAACGCTGTGCGCTTGTGCAGCCGCCAGCAACGAACCGCCGCATTCGACCATCATCCAGCCCAGTGTGAACCACTGCAACAACGCGACTTGGCGCGGCAATGAGCCGCCCACGGTTGGTGCATCGCAGCAGAGCGTCGAGCTGTTGCCAGCGTGAGGTGCGCTCATCGTCTATGCTCCGATTTGCCTACTCGATCAGCCGGCCTGCAGGGTGCTTTCCTTCAGCGTGACCGTAATTTTGCGAGCGTCGCCGCCCGTCGAGGTGATCGCAATTTCGCCGCTAGATTTTTTCAGAATGCTCTTGAACTTTTCTCCCCACTCGACCAGCACCAGTGCGTCGGGAGTGAGCAATTCATCGAGGCCCAGCGTTTCCAATTGCCGCTCGCCTTCAAGACGGTAAACATCCAGATGAAAAAGCTTTACTGGCCGTCCATCAAGGGAACCATCGTACTCATGCAGCAAGGTGAAGGTAGGGCTGGTTACCTCATCCGGCTCGGCGGCATCGAGTGCCTGTGCAATGCCCTTGACTAAGGTAGTTTTCCCGGTGCCCATGTCACCGCGTAGCACCAGTAGTTGAGGCGCAGGCAGCAGGCGCACCAGTTGGCGGCCAACCTCAACAGTATCCGCGCCGCTTTGCGTGACGAATTCGTGAATCCGGCCTTCGGCGGGTGGGGCAATCTTACTCATTGAGCTGCCTCGCGGGAGGCCGCGGCGAATGATGACTCCGCCGGTAGCCCCTGTAACCAAACATACCCCGTTTGGCTGCGGTTGCGAAAGTGGAAAGCCGGAAACTGAAACGCCCTCGCCAAATGAGCCAGACTATCGGTAGCCAGTAAGGTGTGCTCGTCTGCCCCGCGCAACGCCATGTCCGCAGCGAGCCCGTGCAGGTACACTGCCGCCTCCACTGCCCGCTCGACATCGTTGGGATGCTGCGCCAAAAGCCCCGCCACAATTCCCGTCAGTAGATCACCGCTGCCCCCCTTTGCCATGCCGGGGTTACCGCTCGTGTTCACCGCGACCCGCCCATTGGGATGAGCAATCAATGTGCGCGCGCCTTTGAGCACCAGGGTCACGCCATTTTCTATCGCAAAACTCCGCGCTATCTCGACCCGGTGGGCTTGTACATCTGCCACGGTCCTGTTCAGCAAGCGCGCCATTTCGCCTGGATGGGGGGTGAGGACGATTGTGCGCTTGCCTTGTTTGGTCAACGCAAGCTTAGGCAGCAACCCCGGGTCTGAAGACAGGATATTAAGCGCATCGGCGTCGATCACCACCGGCATGGTGGTCATCGATAGCAACCCAATGGTGAACTTCGCTGTATCCGGGCTCTGGCCAAGGCCCGGACCGATGGCAAGCACGGTCTTGCCTTTGATCAGCGCCGCCACCGTGTTCGGGTCAAGGTTCTCTGCCGCAATTTGCCCATCAGTCGTCGCGGTCAGTGACCAAGTCATCAACTCCAATGCTGCTGCGGACACCAGTCGCATCGCCGGAGCAGGCACCGCCGCAGTCACCAGGCCTGCACCCGCGCGCAAGGCTCCAAGCGACGTCATGGCGGGCGCTCCAGCCTTGCCGCCAGCGGAACCGAACGAGCCGCCCACCACTAGCACATGCCCAAAATTTCCCTTGTTCGATCCCGACGCTCGCGGGGCCTGCGCCAGCGCCAGCGACGAACCAGCCCAATCCAAATCGAGTGTCGACACAATTGCTTCGCGAGGTGAACCAATCGATGCCACAACCACCGGCTGATTGCCGCGCCGCGTCAATTGTCCAAATACGTGTGCTGGCTTGGGCGCAGTAAAAGTAATGACCGCATCCGACGGATACACCGGCCCCGTTATGGTTGCACTCATCGCATCGGCAACCCAGCCTGACGGCAGATCGACCGAAAGCACGGGGGCGTCGCGCCCTTTGATCCACTCCAAAACAGCCACCGCCAGAGTGGTCATCGGAGGCTTGAATCCAGTGCCAAAAACCGCGTCAATGATCAGGTCGGTTTGCAGTGCGTCGTTATGCTCCGCCAGATCAGCGGCAGAATTGACGACGTGGATGAGGCAATGCTCGGAAGTTGCTAACTCCCGCCACGCAGTCGCGGCATCGCCTTTCAACTCCTCTGGCGAACCGAGCAACAGTGTCGTCACTTCAAGGCCTTCATGCGCAAGTTCTCGCGCGGCCATCATGCCATCGCCGCCGTTGTTGCCTTTGCCGCAAAGGATTGTGACCCGGCGTGCTCGCGGAAACTGCGACCGCGCGAACGATGCCACAGCAAGCGAAGCTGCCCGCATCAAGTCAAGCGACGATACACCAAACTTTTCCGTAGTTAACCGGTCGCAAACCTGCATCTCGACAGCGGATAGAACGTGCATGAAAACATGGTACGACAGCCATGGAGGAAATTTCCGCGACGGTCAAGCCTTGTGGAATGGCGAACTGATTCATCAAGCTTGGTTCGATCCTGTTATTGGTGTCGGCCGATCGCTCTTCACTTCGCCATCAACAAGAGAAACCAGCCATTCAACCCCGCGATCAACACGGCAACCGCCCACGAAAGCCCGTTCAACCAGGGCGCGTTCACAAATTCGCCCATCCGTTTGCGGCTTCCGGTGAAGATCACCAAGGGCACAACCGCAAAACTTAGTTGCAGCGAGAGAATAACCTGGCTCACCAGTAACAGTGTCTCTGTGCCCTTTTCACCGTTGACCGCAACCACGATGATCGTGGGAATGATGGCGATGGACCGCGTGATCAGCCGGCGAAGCCAGGGCGCAAGCTTCAAGTCGATAAATCCTTCCATGACCACTTGGCCGGCGAGTGTACCGGTGATTGAAGAGTTTTGCCCCGATGCCAGCAAGGCAATCGCAAACAATGTGCTTGCGCCCGCCGCCCCCACCAGGGGGCTGAGCAGTTTGTAAGCGTCCTCGATGGCGGCTACTTCAAAATGGCCGCTGCGATGAAACACCGCTGCCGCAACAATCAGGATTGCAGCATTCACAAACAACGCCAAAGTGAGCGCCAGCCCCGAATCGATATTGGCCATGTGAATGGCTTCGCGCTTGCCCTCGGGAGTTCGCTTATAGCGGCGGCTCTGCACGATTGATGAATGCAGATACAAGTTGTGCGGCATCACCGTCGCACCCAACATGCCGATGGCGATAAAGAGCATGCTGGGATTAGTGATGATCGACGTCGAAGGGACAAAAAGATTGTGCACAATCGGCCAAAGCTCCGGCTTCGACAGGAACATCTGCACGCCAAACAAAGCTGCGATCGTACCGATCAGCGCGATCACCAGGGCCTCAACGTAGCGAAATCCCCAGCGCTGTAAAAGAAGAATCAGCAGCACATCCATGCCGGTGATCAGAACGCCATAGAACAGCGGAATGTGAAAAAGCAGGTTCAACGCAATCGCCGACCCGATCACCTCTGCCATATCGCAGGCCGCGATGGCGATCTCGGCCATCACCCACTGCACAACGCTCAACCAGCGCCCAGTGCTCGCTCGGCAAATCTGCGCCAAGTCACGTTCCGTCGCGATCCCGAGCTTGAGCGATAAACTTTGCAACAAGATGGCCATCAGATTTGAAGCCATGATGACGAACAATAGCGTGTAACCGAAGCGCGATCCGCCCGCAATATCGGTGGCCCAATTGCCCGGATCCATGTAGCCCACCGAAATCAAGAACCCTGGCCCCAGAAACCCAAGCAAACGTCGCCAATAAAAAGGCGACTGCGAAATGCTCACACTGGCATGCACCTCGGGTAACGAAGGTTCAGGGAGGGCGACGGAAAGTTTGTAGTCTGTAGACATTGACTTCAGGGGTAGGTGGCCAGTGATCAACCCCAGTATGCCACAGCCAGTTAATTGTAGTTAATCTAATTCTTTTATTTTAATTTACTATTCATGCTAGCCGCAGCCAGACGGCCTCGGCCGCTGGCCTTCCTAGGATTGATAATCCGGTAGACAGTTCAATCGAAACGGTTTGGTCGTAGTTCTGGCTGCGCACCCGCAAGCGCTTACTAGGACCGATTCCCATCCGATGCAGGAATAAGAGCAGTTGCGGATCGCGTTCCTGCAAACTATTTACTACGTAACTCTGGCCTTCAAGCGCCTCAGATAGCGGCAATTCGCCTTGCTTCTTGCGCTCGACGGGGTTCTGTGGCAAGACTGAATTGCCATGCGGACACGCCCCGCCCTCGCCCAGTTTTTCCCGCAGCTTCTGCTCAAATGCGGGTGAGACCGCATGCTCAAGCCGCTCCGCTTCTTCGTGAATCTCGTACCATCCCATTCCAAAAATCTCGCTCAGCATGCGCTCGATCAGGTGGTGCCTCAGGGCCGTGTGATATGCCGTTTCGGTACCCAACGCCGTGAGGCGCACAATTCCATCGTCGTCACCGATTTCAACATAACCATCGCGACGCAGGCGTTTCAGCGCCATGGTCACAGCCGGTGCCGATACCTCGAGCCAGTGCGCGAGCGTCGCCGGAATTACCTGGTGACCCTCAGCCTCCGCTTCCAGGATGGCCTTGAGGTAGTTTTCTTTCGAAACGTGAATCGCGTCTTTCATTGGGGCGTGCCAACAGTCTATATGGACCAGCATTACCAGCGGTGGGATTGCCGTTCATAAGCAAGCCGTGTTTAGGCACATCCCTACCGCTGAAGCTAGTGCGACAATACCTTGACTCATTCTCATCATTGAGCGGCTGGCCGCAATCGGCAGGCAATTGAGGGATCAGACACCGCCTTTAAAGGAATGACTTGGTCGGATTTAGGACACTCCTGCATGATCGCCGTATTCCCACTCATAAGGCACGCCAGTTTCGCCAAGAATGAAGCGCACCAATTCGGCAAAGCCGGCTTCGGAGCGCACGTCGTTGGAGAGAATCACGACACAACGCTGACTTTTCTCGATGCAGACCATGGTGTTGGCAGTCTGGCCATCATGCCCGCCTTTATAGAATCCGTGGCCTTGCGGGCCGTCAAAAACGACGACACCCAAGCCCGCATAAAGATCCTTGCGCTGTTCATTGGGCTGCAGATCAGCGGAAAATGGTGGAAACTGATGCGCAGTCGCGACGTGCAACAAGGGCTTAGTGATCTCCCTGCGTGAAACCGCGCTCAATCCGTCTCCACGCACAAGTGCGGCAGCGAATTTCGGAAGATCGGAAATTGTGGTGTCCATCGAACCAGCCGCTCGCACCTTCTTGCGGCGGTCGTGATCCTGCACGGCTCCCTTATCATTCCAACCGTCAGCATAATTCGCCGCGAAGTCCGGTCGCCACACCAGGCTGGTGCGTGTCATTCCCAGCCGGTCAAAGTTCGCATTGGTCAAATCACCTACATCAAGTCCCAGGCCTTGGGCCTTGCGGCCGTGCTCAATCACAAATTGCAACAGAATGAACCCTTCGCCGGAATAACTGAACCGAGTGCCCGGATCAAAATGGATGTGAAGCTTCTGGTCAGGTTCGAGAAACCAGAAATTATGAAAGCCGGCGGAGTGCGTCAGGCACATGCGCGGCGTGATTTTCTCCCAGCGCGGATCGGCAGCCAAGTCGGGATATGGACCATGCTTGTCGGGAAAAATCGGATCGGGCCCGTAGCTCGGCAGCGGATTGTCAAGGTCGTTTTTAAGTGGACTGTCGAGGTTAAGCTTGCCTTGATCGACCAGTCGCATAGTTACGTAAGCAAGCACAGTCTTCGTAATCGAAGCGCCATACATCACAGTCTGGGTAGTAAGCCGTTCACCTTTGGCGTTGCGAATACCGTAGGCTTGAACGTATCCAACTTTGCCGTGATCGATTACCGCGATAGCCAAACCGTTGGCATGAGAGTCGCTCATGATTTTCTTTACTTTGGCATCAATGGCGTTGCCACTCGGAATTTCCTGCGCTCGAGCGCCAGCGAACGGCGCCAACGTTAGAGACAAGACTAGTAAGGCTGTGTGCGGCTTCTTGGCTGACATCTGACTCCATTCAGTCCGCCAGTTCAAAATTTTGCATGAACTGTGCCGCGTTCGCTACTTGACCACTACCTTTGGCTCAACCGACAATCCTGGCCGCAGTTCGTG
This sequence comes from Acidobacteriaceae bacterium, assembly GCA_025350325.1. Classification (GTDB taxonomy): domain Bacteria; phylum Acidobacteriota; class Terriglobia; order Terriglobales; family Acidobacteriaceae; genus Telmatobacter. The sequence goes on along the minus strand of JANXYB010000056.1, from coordinate 2,685 downwards.
GTTGGGATCTTCCTTGGGCAGGTTTTCAAAGTCGATGCGAACCGGTAGGCGCTGCACCACCTTAACGTAATTGCCCGTAGCGTTTTCCGGTGGAAATAACGACAGCACCGAGCCCGTAGCGCCACCAATCTGCGTTACCTTGCCATGATATTTTTTGCCGGTAGCGTCCGCTTCGATTTCCACTTCCTGCCCATTATGCATGTGGCGGAGCTGCGTCTCTTTAAAGTTGGCAGTGACCCACAACCCCTCAAGAGAAACCAGCGTCATCAGGTTCTGGCCGGTTGAAACGTTCTGGTCTACCTCAACGCTTTTGCGCGTGACAATGCCCGCCGTGGGAGCCACGATCTTGGTGTAGCTCAGGTTTAGATTGGCCTGATCGAGTTGCGCCTGCGCCTGCTTCACCTGCGCCTGCGCTTGTTTGGCGCGCGCCGACTGGGCGGCGACCTGCTGCGGACCGCTTTGCGCATTCTTTAATTGCGCCTGTGCTTGTGTCACCTTCTCACTGGCCACGCGAATGCCTTCTGAAGCAGCTTGCTCAGTTGCGTGCGCGTCAGCCACCGCGGCTGCCGCTGCGTTCGCCGACGCGATGGCCGCGTCATACTGCTGCTTGCTGATGACATCTTTTTCGACCAGCGGCTTGTAGCGTGCCAGGTCGGCCTGCGCCTTGACGTTATTCGCCTCGGCCTGGGTTACCCGTGCATGCGCCGCGGCCAACTGCTGCTGCGCCTGCGCAACGCCTGCCGTCGCGCCTGATACGTCTGCCCCCGCCGAACTGATGTTGCTACCGGTGTTGATGCTGGTGATTGGCACGTTGACCCGTGCCGCCAAAGCATTTGCCTGGGCACTTGCTAGCGCCGCCTCAGCGCTCTCAACGGCCACCTGATAATCGCGCGGGTCGAGCTCAGCAATCAGTGCGCCTTTTTCGACTTGCTGATTCTCTTCGACGTAGACTTTCGTTACTTGGCCCGCATTGCGCGCGCTCACTTGGATCAAGTGGCCGTTGATCTGCGCGTCATCGGTGTTCTCATTGAAAGTCGAGCGCCAGTAGACCACCGCTCCAATCACGATCAGAACCAGGACTACAAAGATGATGATTCCTGTACGGCGAGACTTTGGCTGCTCGACCTCAGTGCTCTCATCCGGCGGGGCTTGCACGGCTGTTGACGTTGAATCCGCCACGTTTACTTTCCTCCTAAATAATTCTTGTACTGCTGCGCCGTTCCTAGGGCACGCGCCAGGCTAAGCTTGGCGACATTGTGCCGGTAGAGGCTGGATACATACTGATCGTTGGCCTGCGCCAGCGACTGCTCTGCTTGGCTGACCGCGAGATTGTCGCTCACTCCGTTGGCATAGCGCTGCTGCGCTTCACTGAGAGCTTCTTTAGAAAGATCGACGCTAGACCGAGCTACTTCGACTTGCTTTTGCGCTGAAGCAATATCGAGCAAGGCATCGCGCACATCAGCGTCCACTTGTGCGTTCATGTCGCTCAACTGCGCACGCTGCGTGTCCAATTGCGATTGCGCAACCTGTGCCTCTCCGCGCAACGCGTATTCCTTAAAGATAGGCACACTCAGCACACCCTGCGCATCAAAAGTGCCGTGCGAATGCCGCACATTCACGCCGATATCGCCGTAGTCGGCATCGGCTACGATGGTGGGCAAGCGATCTGCCGTAGCGGCTTTTCGCTGCTCCTCTGCCGCCCTGGTCTGTTCAACCATCGATGCGAGGTCTTTGCGATTGGCATGCGCCTGTTTGATCGTCGCTTCTACATCCAATTGATCAAACGCTGCATACGGCGCCTTGTCGGTCAGATTGAATTTTTGTGCCAGCGGCAAACCAATCGTGCGCGCCAGAGCAAGCTTGTCTTTTTCGAGGCCGTTTTGAGCCACGATTAATTGCTGCTGTAGCGATTGATAGTCCACGCGCGCGCGCAACTCATCGATCATCGGCGCCGTTCCTGCCTGATGATTTTCGACCGCCTGATCGAGCGAGACCTTAGATGTCGTAACCTGCGCCTGCACGCTTTCTATGCGGCTCTCGTCCGCCAGCACCAGCAGGTAAGCATTACCGACGGTGAGCACAACTAGGTCGCGTGCATCTTCTGCGGATAGGTTCGCAGCCGCAAAACTGTGCTTCGCCGCAAGATAGGTGCGCAGCGACTTGACATCGAGCAGCGACCAAGTCAGCGAAGCTCGCAGGTCTGTGTAGCCAAACGGCCCAATGATCGTAGGAAACCCCGGAATCCGCAAACCTTGCGCCGCCAGGTCGGCCTGCATGATGGCTTCCTTGCCATTAAATTCCACATCCGGCAACAGCGACTGCAATTGGGTCAGTTGCTGTGCGCGCGCTCCCGCTGTCTGCGTCCCGCTCAAGATTACGCCGAGGTTGTTTCTAAGACCGCGTTGCATCGCGTCGTCAAGCGACAGGCCGAGGGTCTGCGCCGACACTTCGCCCTTCGTAAGGCTGCCCTGATAGCTCGATGCGGGCAGGGATGAGTGCTGAGTGGGAGTCAGATTGGGTAACTGTTGCGCGTGACCGACACAAGACGCGCCAAGGCTCAACGCCAGAAGAGCGCAAACATAAACAAATTTCGAACTTTTGCAGCGTCGTATCGAGTACATCAATAATCTTTCGCGCCGGGCCGGTGTGGCTGCCGGAAGATGTTTGCACTCCTGTAGATGCCCG
>JANXYB010000051.1 GCA_025350325.1 Acidobacteriaceae bacterium | reverse complement strand
GCCGCCGGGATCGATCGCACGCAACGCCTCTTCGCCGCGCAAAAGATACAAAGAAGCGCGGCGTTTCGATCCCGCCTCGGTAAGCGTCAGGGTGCCGTTGGGAAAATCGAACGCGGCGAGTGCATTGCGGCCGGCAAGCTTGGCCTGAGGCGGTTTCCAATGCAGGCGGCCTGCAATCATCAGATGGAGCACGAGCCATAAATCGCCATCGGCACCGATAACGATCCGCTTGCCGATGCGGCGCAACTCCTGCACCGTGCGGCCTTCTACGCTCGCGAGCGGCGGGTCGGCAGTGCGCAACAAAAACACCGAGCCGATGCGAACGTGCTGGAGCGTCTGACCGAGGATGCGCGCCTCGAGCGCGGTGATGTAGGCGGAGATGTCAGGTAATTCCGGCATCGCTTACCAGAGTGCAGCCGGAGGGCCGTGTTTCGCAACTAGTTTGCTGTTAGTCGCTAATCGAATCGGGCTGGCTTATATTTGACTCGATTTTCGGCGTATAGCTTATTCGAACACGGTGTTGTCGATCAGGCGTGTATTGCCGACCCACGCGGCGATCGCAAACAGTGTGCCCGAACCCACGAATTCCGCAGGCTCAAGCGAAGCCCAATTCACCAGCTCGATATAGTCGACACGAAGGGAGGGTTCTGCCGCAAGCATTTCGCGAGCAGCTTCGACCACGACCTGAGAGCGGCGTTGCCCGCCGGCAACAAGCCCCTCAGCGTGGTGAATAACGCGACTAAGCGTGAGCGCCCGCACGCGTTCCTCAGAAGTGAGATAGATATTGCGCGAGCTGAGAGCCAGTCCATCGGCCTCACGCACGATGGGACAGACAACGATCTCGGTGCCCAGGCGCAGGTCAATAACCATGCGGCGCAATACTGCAACCTGAGCCGCATCCTTTTGACCGAAGAAGGCCAGGTCCGCCTCAGCCGCGATGAACAGTTTGGCAACAACAGTAGCGACTCCGCGCAAGTGACCGGGGCGCGACAGACCGTCGAGCCGCGTGCTGAGTGCCTCAACCTCAACAAATGTGGATGCGCCGGCAGGGTACAGTTCCTCGACCGCAGGAGCAAAAATCACGGTTGCGCCCTGTGCCTCGGCGAGCGTGCAATCCGCTTGAAAAGTACGTGGGTAGCTGGCGAAATCCTCACTGGGGCCAAACTGCGTGGGGTTAACGAAAATGCTCACGGCAACGGCATTGCATCGTGCGGCCGCAGCGCGAATCAGCGAAGCATGGCCCGCATGCAATGCGCCCATGGTGGGCACGAGTCCAATTTTTGCGCCGGCGCCGCGCGTTTCTAGTCGCGTGTCTAGTTGTGTTTCTGGTTCCGTCTCTAATCTGAGGGCGCGGGACCAATTGCGTAATTCCGTGACCGTGCGCAGAATTTTCATCAGGCTTTGCGCAGCGCGTGGATCGGCTCAACCGATTCGCGCGCGGGAGCCAACGCATCTTTGGCAGCTTCGGGAAGATGATAGCTTTCCTCATCCGACGGAAACGTGCGGTGCTCCACGTCTTCACGATAATGCTCGATAGCGTTGCGCAGCAGCGCGCTGGCGTCGGCATAGCGTCGCACGAACTTTGCGGCAGGGGCAAACGTAAGGTTCACGAGATCGTGGAAGACTAGAATCTGTCCATCGCATTTCGGCCCTGCACCAATGCCAATGGTTGGAATCGTGAGGTCGGCGGTGATATCGGCAGCGACTTCGCGGGGTATGCCTTCGAGCACGAGCACACCTGCTCCCGCATCAGCGAGTGCACGGGCGTCCGCTTTCAGTTTCAGTACAGTCTCTGTAGTGCGCGCCTGCACGCGGTATCCGCCCATGCGGTGAATGCTCTGCGGCGTCAGACCGAGGTGCCCGATTACGGGAATCTCAGCCTCTGTCAGAGCGCGAACCAGTTCGACGCGCGGGCCCTCGATTTTAACCGCCTCTGCCCCGGCCTCTTTCACAAAACGAATAGCATTGGCCAGCCCTTCGGCGACGGTGCCGTGATAGCTGCCAAAGGGCATGTCAGCGACTACCAGCGCACGGCGCACAGCGCGACGCACAGCGCGGGTGTGGTGCAGCATTTCATCGACGGTGACGGCCAGGGTGTTTTCGTGGCCCAGCACCACCATGGCAAGCGAATCGCCCACCAGGATCAGATCGATGCCGGCCTCGTCGACCAGACGCGAGGTCGCGTAATCATACGCGGTAAGCGCGGAAATGGGCTTGCCCTGGCGCTTCATCTCGGCCAGTGCGGGCACGGTGACTTTTGTGATGGAGTTATTTGCGGGCGAGCCGCTCGGGAAGTTGGTGATGCTCATGTTATCTCCAGTGCCGCTCCGTACACGCAGGATGCGACCCGAACAAGGGTGAGTATACGCTCGGTGGCGAGGCTTCATCGCCGGCGATCAAATTCCAAGGATCAAGCCTTGCGCATTAGATGCCGGAGCCGCACACTGGAAGGCAGAATGTTTTCAATGGTATCTGCAGAATTTTACCGGGGCCTGGGAGGGCTCGCAGCACTCGGCTTCGCGGCAAGCTACATCTATGGATCGCGGTCGCCGGGTTCACAGATATTCGGCCCCACCTTGATTGCTCCGCCGCGTCCTAATGAACTGGCACTCACATTCGATGACGGGCCCAATCCGGCGTGGACGCCTTATGTGCTCGACATCCTTGCCCGCCGCGGGGTGCTCGCGACATTTTTTCTGGTTGGCAAGTACGCTGAGAACGAGAGAGCGCTGGTGCGGCGCATCGTTGAAAGCGGCCATCTGATTGGCAACCATTCCTGGAGCCACCCCGATTTGTCGCTTGCGAGCGGAGACCGAGTGAGAAATGAGCTGCGCCAAACTAGCGACACGCTGGAGCAAATCAGTGGCCAGCCGGTGCGCTATTTTCGCCCCCCCTTTGGTGCGCGACGCCCCGTGGTACTGCGCGTGGCGCGCCGTCTGGGTATGACGGCGGTGCTGTGGAATGCGATGACCAACGACTGGAAAGAGCCGTCAGGCGAACAAATATCGCAGCGACTGATTGACAAGATCGATGGCATCAATGCATGTGGAACCGCCGCCAATATTGTTTTGCACGACGGTAGCCACGCGCGTCAACTGGCCAATCGCGGACCCTCGACAGCAGCCGCCGGACAGATCATTGAGAACTACAAATCGACCCATCGCTTCGTCACGCTTGAGGCCTGGGCGTAGGCACGGGTTTATCAGGCTTTGACAGCGTTAAACGCTTCGCTGGCCGCGGCGATGGTGTCAGCCACTTCCACATCTCCGTGGGCCGTGCCTAGGAAGGCCGCCTCAAACTGCGAGGGCGGCAGCCACACCCCTTGGTCAAGCATGGCGCGGTGAAAGCGCCCAAAGGCCGCGGTGTCGGACTTCGCGGCATCGTCGTAATTGACTACTGGGTCCTCGGTGAAGAACCACGTCCACATCGAGCCTACGCGGTTCATCGTCAAGGGAACACCGGCGCGCCCCGCCTCTGCCGCCACCCCTTCAGAGACCGCCTTGGCTGTGGCCTCGAGGCGTGGATAGACCTCGGCCGCATGTTCCTGCAAGTAAGCCACGGTCGCGATGCCCGCCGCCATCGCCAGCGGATTGCCGCTGAGGGTTCCGGCCTGGTAAACGGGCCCGAGCGGTGCGAGCATGTCCATAAAGACGCGCTTGCCGCCAAATACACCCACCGGCAAGCCGCCGCCGACGATCTTGCCCAACGTGACCAGGTCTGCGTCGACGCCATACAGTTCGAGAGCGCCGCCGAGTGCGACGCGAAAACCGGTCATCACTTCATCGGCAATCAGCAACGCTCCTTCACGCCTGGTGACGGCGCGCAGCCCAGCGAGGTAACCATCTGCCGGTGCGATGCAGCCTGCATTGCCAACCACCGGCTCGAGAATTACGGCCGCTATCGCACCGGGATGAGCAACAAACGCTGCCTCGACTACGTTCAAGTTGTTGTAAGGCAGAGCCAACGTCAGGTGTGCAATTTCCTCCGGCACGCCCGCCGATCCCGGAATGCCAAATGTGGCGACACCCGAGCCCGCCTTGACCAGCAACCCGTCGGAATGGCCGTGATAACAGCCTTCAAATTTAACGATGATCTTGCGCCCGGTCGCCGCACGCGCCAGACGAATGGCCGACATGGTGGCCTCGGTGCCTGAACTGACGAAGCGCAATTTTTCGATAGCCGGAAAGCAGGCAACGACCCTCTCCGCCAGATCAGCCTCGACGGCTGTCGATGCGCCGAAGCTGGCCGAGTTGCGCGCCGCCCGTGCAATCGCCTCGACCACCGGCGGGAAGGCGTGCCCCAGGATCATGGGCCCCCACGAGCCGAAGTAGTCGATGTAACGATTGCCATCGGCGTCGGTCAGCCACGCTCCCTCGGCGCTGGCGACAAAGGGCGGCGCTCCACCCACGGCGCGAAATGCCCGCACAGGCGAATTAACACCCCCGGGGAAAAAGCGCTCAGCGCGCTGCTGCAGAGCATGCGACCGGGCGTGGGTGGGGCGTGAGCTCTTGGCAGTCATGTGAATTCAGTATAGAAGCCGTCGGGACTGGGGCTTTCGTCTCGGAATTGGGGAGAACAGGCGCGTCTTAACGCGGTCAGGTGTCAAAAGCGCAATGATAATCGTCTGGGTCAGCATTTATTCACCCCAAACCGTGTCCCAAACCGATTTTTAACTGGGCAAGCGATGGTCTACAGCACATCCCGGCCCCGTCATTCCTGCTAGAATCGACCTTCCGGTAAAAAATGCAGGTTTTAGAATGTAACTGCAGAAAGCTCGTATCGTGCCTGAAGACCCCAAAGCAAAATCCGTGACGTATGCCGACGCCGGAGTAGACATCAGCGGCGGCGACCGCGCCAAAGACCGCATTAAATACCTTGCCCAGAAGACTTTTAATCGCAATGTGATCGGCGGCGTGGGCGGCTTTGGCGGCCTGTTTCGCCTCGATATGCAGCGCTGGAAAAATCCCATCCTGGTCAGTTCAGCCGACGGAGTGGGAACCAAGCTTAAGGTAGCCTTCGAGATGGGCCTGCACCGCAACGTGGGTGCGGACCTGGTCAACCATTGCGTCAACGACATCGCCGTGCAAGGCGCGACCCCGCTGTTTTTTCTGGATTATCTGGCCAGCGGCAAACTTGACCCTGAGGTGACGGAAGCGGTGGTAACGGGTTTGGCCGAGGCCTGCAAGGCCAATGGCTGCGTGCTGATCGGCGGCGAGACGGCGCAGATGCCGGGCTTCTACACCGAAGGCGAATACGACCTTGCTGGATTCATCGTGGGCGCTGTCGATCGCGACAAGCTTGTCACCGGCACGGAAATCAAGATTGGCGACGTGCTGATCGGGCTGCCCTCCACTGGTCTGCATACCAACGGCTATTCACTGGCGCGCAAGCTGCTTTTTGAGGTCGCCGGTTACAAACCAGCGCAATATGTATCCGCAATCAAAGACAAGGCAGGCGCGGCGCTGATGAAGACGCACCGCAGCTATCTGCACGTGATTCAAAAGCTGGTGGCATCGGGCATGACGGCGGGGATGGCGCACATCACCGGCGGCGGCATCACTGAAAATCTGCCGCGCATTCTGCCCAAAGGCACCGCCGCACAAATCGAAATGGGGTCGTGGCCTGTTTTGCCGATCTTTGAGCATCTGCGCACGCTGGGCCAGGTTTCACAGGAAGAAATGATGCGCACCTTCAACATGGGAGTAGGCCTGATTGCCGCAGTGCCGGCGGCAAAGTTCACGCGCGCCAAAAACCTGCTCGATCGCGCCGAGGAGAAGTTTTTCGTCATTGGCCGGGTGGTCAAGGGTGATCGCAAGGTGCAGTACACCTAAGCACAGCAAGATTCAGGCGGGCGCTTCACAGACTGCGGAAAGTCCTGAATTCAGAGGACTGGTCCGAACGGCATCCTCAGGGGCTGAAAGCCCATTGATAAATGGCTTCATCGGCACGACTGAACGTCATGCCCTGTTACAAAGCGTCAAAGATGGGTTTCTCCGCAGCCTCTTTGGCCCCCCGGAGGCAAAGACTTCTGACGCAGTCGAATGAAATCCCGCACACTCAAGCTAACGCAGGGCGTGCGCCGTTGCGCCTGGGCATACTTCTTTCCGGGCGCGGGTCAAATTTCCAAGCCATCGCCGCCTCGATGCGCGAGGGCAGGCTGCCGGACGTAGAAATTGCCGTGGTGATCTCGAATGTGGCCGATGCCCCAGGCCTCGCGGCCGCTCGTGAATTGAGCTTTCCTACGCAGATCTTCGTTTCTGAGGGTCGCAAGCGTGCCGACCATGATGCTGCGGTCGCAACCTGTCTG
>JANXYB010000154.1 GCA_025350325.1 Acidobacteriaceae bacterium | reverse complement strand
AGCAGACTTCAAGGAAGTTGAAGAGACCCGATGAGGCGCAGTTCTGGCAGCGGCGTTACTACGACTTTAATGTGCACAGCGAAGAGAAGACGGTGGAGAAATTGCGGTATATGCACCGGAATCCGGTGAAGCGGGGACTTGTGGCTCGACCTGAACAGTGGATCTGGTCTAGTTTCCGGCACTATGCGACGGGTTTCGAGGCAATGGTGGAGGTCGAGTCGGAGTGGACGGCGCGAAGGCGTGAGATGCTCAGGTCCGTGCCCGCCCACCCTTGAAGCAGAAACGCTTCAAGGATGGGGCACCCGACACCCGGCACCAAGATAGCAAAGGGAATGAGCTGGTAGCGCGAGGCGAGGCTGATCAGCGACAATCGCTGGTGCCATGGGAATTTTGAATAGACGTGATTTTCTGATGACCGCATCCGCCGCTACACTCGCCGCCGCATCAACCAGCTTCGCAGCACCACGACGACAAAGGGTATTCATCGCATCGGGCAAGCCGGACGGGATCCTGTCCTATGACTGGGATGCCGCGACTGGAGAGCTGGCGCCTGTCGGTGTGGCCGCGAACGTGGCCAACGTGGATTGGATGTGCTTTTCGCCGGGACGCGAATTCCTCTATGCCGCGTGTGAGGTTGACAGCTTCAACGGCAAGGCTACCGGTGAAGTGGCGAGCTTCAGAGTGGTCAATGGGGAGTTGCATCCGCACTCCGCACAAAACTCGGCCAGTGCGGGCACATGTCATGTGGCGCTCGATCATAGCGGGCGCGTGTTGCTCGCGGCTGATTACGGCGGCGGCAGCGCGGCGAGTTTTCTGGTATCAGGCGGCAAGCTAAGCCCCGCAGTTTGGAGCGAGCACTACACCGAGCACGGGCCAGATAACGATCGCCAGCAGACCGCGCACGCGCATTTCGCTTCGTTCTCACCGGATAATCGCTACGCGTACATCAACGACCTGGGCGGCGACATGATTCACATCTACCGCGTGAATGCGGCCTCGGCCATGTTGACGGCAGCAGGCGCTTATCGGGCAAAGCCGGGAGCGGGGCCGCGTACGCTGCATTTTCACCCCAACGGGCACACAGCCTATTCAGTGAATGAACTGAAGTCCACGGTCGATGTATTGGAGTGGAAGAAAGCCGACGGAAGTCTCACGCGCAAATCGGAAATCGAGCTGCTGCCCAAGGATTCTCACGGCGAGAGTCGAGCATGCGATACGGTGATCACGCGGGACGGCAAGTATGTCACGTTTGCCAATCGCGGCGACGACTTCCTCTACACATTTAAGGCTAATATTGCGACGGGCGCGTTAACCCCGCTGGGTCGCACCAGTTCCGGCGGCAAGATCCCGCGCAATTTTACGCTCGATCCGACGGAACATTGGATGCTGGTGGCGAATCAGGATTCAAACCTGGTGAGCATTTTCAAGCACGACCCGGCGACGGGTGCATTGGCTAACGAAGGCAAGAGTGTGGCTGCTGCGGCACCGATGTGCATTTTGTTTGTGTAGGGGTTGGATGCCAGCGCAGCCGATAAATTACGCGCCTTGAAATACCGGCCTGCGCAGCGTGGCGTGCTGGCTAGAGGATGGGTCTCTGGTGGAGTTGGCGGTTGGAACGTGGGCCAGTTCCCAAGCTGAGCGATCTTTCATCAGGCGCGCCACGAGCGCGGTGTGCATGGCGTGGCCAGCGCGTTCAGCGACAACGTGGCCCTCGATGCGTCTCCCGGCAAGCGCCAAATCGCCGATCAAATCTAATACTTTATGGCGTACGTATTCATCGCTGTAGCGGAGCGGCCCATTCTCCGGCCCCTTGGGCGTAAGCACGATTGCGTTTTCGGGACTCGCACCACGGATCAGACCCATGTCCCGCAATTTCTTTTCGTCGGATTTGTAGCCAAAGGTGCGCGCGGGCGCGATGAATATGCCGTAAGTTTCGGCGGCGAGATCGATGCTGGTTTGTTGTTGCCCTATCGGCGCGGGGAAGTCGATCAAGTATTGAATCCGGTAGCCCGAGCCGGGGTAAACGCCGATAAACTTGTTGCCTTCGCGCACTTCGACGGGGCGCAGAACGCGAATCGATTCGCGACGCCGACGCTGTGTGCGGATGCCGGCCTCTTGAATTGCTTGAACGTAGGGCAGGGCACTTCCGTCCAGGATCGGTAATTCGAGGTTGTCCAACTCCACAATCACGTTGTCGATGCCCATGCCGATCAGGGCTGACAATAGGTGTTCGGTGGTGGAGATGAGGACGCCCTGGCGCATCAGGCTGGTGGCATAGCTGACTTTGGCGACATTGCGGCCGATGGCGGGAATTTCAAAATTATCGAGATCGGTGCGACGGAAGACGATGCCCGACCCGGCCGCGGCAGGAAGCAAGCGCATGATGACGGGTGCGCCGGAGTGCAGGCCTACCCCTGTGAATTCCAGAGGTGCCGAGACCGTCTGTTCCAAGTGCGCGGGATGTACCAATCAACAACTCCAGACCGGGGAAGCCATGCGCATAAGTAGATTAGACGGAAATCGTGAAATGCATGTGTGGTATTTTGGACACACTTTGGGCCAAATTGGGACCGATTCTCCTGCGATGGACGGTGACTTGGATTGTTATGTTATTGATTTTGATACTTTTGTTGATTAGCTGTTGATGCCTCTGTTGTTGCTCGTGAATATGGTTTATAAACAGGAATTGAATCAGGGCTTCAGTTTACAACCGTGCTTGCTGATCTTAAAGGTATTCAAATGCCCGTTTCTGCCCCCAGCCCGATCCCGATGCGTGCCCTGCTTTCAGGGGCGCGACGGAAGGAACCGGCGCTCATTGAAATGATCCGCACGCTGGTACGGGCCGAGTCCCCCTCCGACAACAAGGCGGCGGTGGATGACTGCATGGCTTTGGCTGTGGCGCACGCCAGAGCTCTCGGTGGACGGCTCAAGATTCACAGGCAGCGGGAATTCGGCGATGTACTTGAGGCGCGGTTCGGGACGAAGTTAAAAGAAGGTGCCGCGGGACGGATTCTGCTGCTGGGGCATCTGGACACGGTCTGGCCGCTGGGTACGCTCAAGCAAATGCCATGCCGCATTGAGGAAGGAAGGCTTCGGGGGCCTGGGACGCTGGACATGAAGGCGGGGGTCGCCATGGCTTTCACCGCCATTGAGATGTTGATTGAGCTAGGCCTTTTAAATCGCGAAATTGTGCTGCTGCTGAACAGCGAAGAGGAGGTGGGCAGCCCGGTTTCGCGGCCCATAACCGAGCGGTTGGCGGCGGAGTGTTCGGCGGTGCTGGTCCTCGAACCGGCGCAGGGGTTGGCTTACAAAACGGCTCGCAAGGGCACCGGCAATTGGCGGGTCGATATTCAAGGAGTCGCGGCGCATGCCGGCGTTGATTTCGCTAAAGGCGCGAGCGCGATTCGGGAACTGGCGCGGGCGATAGAGACGGTGAGCGGATGGACCGACCTCAAGCGCGGGGTGACGGTGAGCGTCGGTATGGCGGGTGGGGGGACGAAGAGCAACGTGATTCCAGCAGAGGCCTGGGCCGAGGTGGATGTACGCATTGCGCGCAAGGCCGACGGGCAGCGGATCGAGTGCAAATTCGCTGCCTTGAAGGCGGTCGACAAACGCTGTTCGCTGAGTGTGACTGGGGGGGTAAATCGGCCTCCCATGGAGCGGACGCGGGGCACTGTACGGCTCTACCGGCAGGCGCAAGCCCTCGCTTCGGAACTGGGGTTGGCGTTGGAGGAGGCGGCGACGGGTGGCGCTTCCGATGGGAATTTAACGTCGGCGTTGGGTATTGCAACGCTTGACGGGATGGGCGCGGTGGGCGATGGGGCGCATGCCGCGCACGAATCGGTGGTGATTGAGCACCTGGCGACGCGCACCGCGTTGCTGGCAGCGATGCTAGCGGCGCAGAACTGATTTATCAGGGATGGAACGCGTGGGCTGAATCAGGGTCGCTCTGAAAAACGCGAGGCGAAGAAGGGAGCCGGTATGAAGATCTGGGCTGCGATGGGATTGGCGGTAGCGGCGTTGGCCTTTGCGGGAAGGGCAGCCGCTCTGCCTGAAAAGCCAAAAGGTATAGAGGCGATCTGGGCCTATGCGGGCCTTTGGACTATCCAGATTGAGCGGTTTGACACGGCGCAAAGCAAGGCCGGCCACGAGACCACCCATCTGCGCAATGCATGCTGGAAAGACGGTGGCTACGTAGCCTGTAACCAGTACGTGGACGGGGAATCGAAGGTGCTCATCGTCTTCACCTACAACGAAAAGGAAAACAGCTACACCAGCTACCAGATACCGCAGGGCGGCGGCGCGGCCGGCTCGGGCAAGCTCACCATTGAAGGCAATGTGTGGACCTTTCCATGGGAAGTGAAGGACGGCGACAAGACGACCTACTTTCGCGTGGTGAATGTTTTCAACACTGCTGCCGATCGTATCGAGTACCGGCAGGAATTTTCGGCGGACAAGGAGCACTGGACCGTGACCGCCCGAGGCATGGAAATGAAGACCGGCAAAGAGTGAGTATGTTTTCCGATGTCGCCCAGTGACTTACGGATGTAGCCAATAGTTCTGCATGAAGAAGTAGCCCGCTGTCGTGAATCCGATCATGGCGACGGTCCAGCGCATCATTTTCTGATTCATCCTGCGGCTGTAGTGCGCGCCGAGATAGCCCCCGATAGCAGCCACAAACGCCATCTCAAGACAGAAGCGCCACTCGACACGCCCGGCCACGATAAATGTAACTGCCGGAATGCCGATGGATACGGCGGCGGTGAGGACTTTGAGGGCGTTCATCTCATGTATGTCGTGGACGCCGCAAATGCCGAACAGGGCCATGGCCAAGAATCCGCCGCCAGCGCCGAAGTATCCGACATAAACACTGACGAATACCATGCCGAATACGAGCCAGTTGTTGTAGCGGCGACCGCCGGAGAGGCCTTGCAGCCAGCGACCCAGCGGGAAGCTGAGAACGAACATGGTTGCGGCAAAGAGCAACAGCCAGGGCAGCAGTTCGCGAAACCGCCGGTTACCGGTGTGCAGCAGCATCCAGCCGCCAATTTCGCCGCCGAAGCCGGAAGCGAGACCGAGAGGCAGCAGCTTCCAGCCATACGCGTGCAGTTGTTTGCGAAAGGCGACGAGGGAAGTGAGCTGGCCGGGCCAGAGGGCGACGGTGTTGGTGGCCTGGGCAGTGACGGCGCCGAGAACGAGGGCGGTGGTACTGGCAAAGAGGGCAGGCAACGACAAAAAGGAACCGCCGCCCGCAATGCTGTTCAGAATCCCGGCAAAAAGAGACGCTACCGGAAGCCAGATGATCTGAAGAAAATGAAGGAGGGGTGTTCCCATAGCTCACTCTAGCTACCAAGGCATAAAGTCCCTATAAGGCTTTTCAAAAATTAGACAGCGCTTGAGCGGAGGGCCGTTTGATGACGGGAGCGCCTGATACACTCGCGTTGAGAAATAACCTGGAGTCCACCCAACCAATGAAGCGATCTGTACTGGTATTCATTCTGACGGCGAGTACTGTTATCGCCATTGCCCAGACCCCGGCCAAACCGACAACGGCAGCCAAATCAGCAACCGCCGCTCGACCGGCCACTGCCGGAATGGGTGTGAAACTGCCGCCCGGGGTGCCTCCGGCGCGGGGCATCGTCAAATCCGCCTTTACGTTGCGGTACCAGGACATCAAGCTCGGCACGGGCGCAATAGCTGAGCCGAACAAGATGTACAAGGTTTTATACACGGGATGGCTGGCGGCGGATGGGCACGCTTTCGACTCATCGAATGACCATCGCGTGCCGGTCAAGGACAAGGATGGCAAGCCGGTGATGGGCGCGGATGGCAAACCGAAACTGGGCGAGGCGCAACCAATCAGCGTGCCGCAGGGCTTTGGGAGGGTAATTCCAGGCTTTGACCAGGGGTTTTACGGGATGAGACAGGGCGGCAAGCGCCGCCTTTTCATTCCATGGCAACTGGCGTACGGAGCGCGCGGAAGACAGGGGCCGGACGCGGCGCACCCGGGGATTCCGCCGAAGGCTGACCTGATTTTCGATATTGAGCTTGTGGACGTGAGCGACCTGCAGATGCCGCCGAATCACCCTGGTGGCATGGCTCCGGGAATAGGACAGCCGGGACGACCAATGAATATGCCGGGACGCGCGCCAGGTATGCCGGTTGCGCCGGGAGCGCCACTTTCGCCAACTTCGCCAGGGACGTCTGCTTCACCGGCAACTCCGCCGGCATCTACCACTCCGCCCCCGGCTTCGACGGTGCCGCCCAATTCGACGCCTGCGCCGCTTTCGGACAAGCCGAAGCCTCAGTAGTTGCGGTGCGGATTCAGATTGCGCTGGAGGGGCCGGCTACAGGTTCCGGCAACTCCGGCGTGGCGGCGAGCAACTGGCGGGTGTAAGGCTGCTGCGGAGAAGAACAGAGGGCTACCGCCTCGCCTGTCTCAATCAGGCGGCCGTGCTGCATCACCGCAATGCGTGTGCTCAGATAGCGAACCAGCGGCATCGAATGCGAAATGAATATGTAGGTGAGTTTCTGTTCGCGCTGCAGCCGGCGCAGAAGATTGACGATTTGCGCGCCGACGCTTACATCTAGGGCTGAGACCGGTTCATCGAGGATCAGCAGACGCGGACGAAGCGCCAGCGCGCGGGCGATGTTGATGCGCTGCCGCTGACCGCCAGAAAATTCATGCGGATGCCGAGCCAGCGCGGACTCATCCAAACCAACCTCAGCAAGCAATTGAACGGCGCGTGTGCGGAGCGCGACGCGGCCTTTGGGAATGGCGATGTTCGCTTCATGGCTCGCAAATTTTTGAGGCGCGGCGTCGCAACCATGAATCAGCCACGGCTCGGTGACGATGTCGAAGACGTTCATGCGTGGGTTGAGCGCGGCGTAGGGATCTTGAAAGACGGGCTGCATCTGGCGGCGAAGATGATGCAATTCCCGGCGGGATGCGCGCGTAATATTGATGCCGTCGACGAGGATGGTGCCGTGCGTGGGCTCGACGAGGCCCAGAATCATGCGTGCGAGGGTGGTCTTGCCTGAGCCCGACTCTCCGACCAGGCCCAACGTTTCGCCTGCGTCGACTGAGAGCGACACGTTGTCGACGACGATGCGGTGTTCAGTTCGCAATCCCTCACGGCGAGGATAGCTCTTTGAGACGGAGTCGACTTGCACCAGCGCCATGCCCAAATCTTACATCGATGGATTGATCGAAATTGATGGTCTCATTCATCGAGCTTGGGATGTTGCTTATGGAAGTCCGTGGCCTTTTGATAGGCAGCAGCAAAGGCTGCGAGCTTTGCATCTTGATAGTGGCCGGCGAGAAACGTGAGGGAGACAGGGGTGCCGGGACCGCCGATGTTGTCGTTGTCGCCGGTATCGATTTTCGGTGGCGCGGGCGCATCGCTGCCGCGGAAACCGTTAGGCAGAATGATCGCAGGATGGCCAGTCAAGTTGGTGGCGAGAAGCTGCATGTCGCTGGTGGTCGTAACGATGATGTCGACCTGGTTGAACAGTTCCGACACTTGCTGAATGGCTACCGTACGAGCACGATTTGCCTGGATGTATTCGACGGCCGGATAGAGGCGCGCAACACGAAATGCATTGGGCCAGTCTTCGCTGCCTTGCTCGGTGAGTAAACGGTCGCGGCCCGTCATGGTGAGGTCGTCGAAGGCGGCGGCCGCCTCAGCAGTGAGTAGCGGAACCATGGCGCCGTAGGGCAGGTTGGGCAGCTCGATCGGATGAAGATTGATGCCCATGGAGCGTAGCTTATCGAGCGCGGCCAGATCGAAACGGCGATCGTAATCATGGCGCGCGCGCGAGGCTTTCTCTTCGCTCTCGTGATTTTCGCGCTTCTTCTTTTGCTCTGCCGTTTCGGATTTGGGCAGTTCAGCGGTCTTCGCTGGAGGCTTCTCTTCGAATTCACTTTTGAGATAACCAACGCGCAGCGTTTTGATGTCGAGGTTTGGTTGCCAGCGGAACGATGCGGGATGGACGGAAGCATCTTTACCATCGGGCCCGTGAATCACGTTCAACACTAATGCGCAATCCTCCGCAGAGCGAGCGATGGGGCCAAGCTTATCCATGGTCCAACTCAGCGCCATCGCACCGGTGCGCGGCACGAAGCCGAAAGTTGGCCGCAACCCGGTATCGCCGCAGCGGGTTGAAGGGGAGCTTATGGAGCCCAGCGTTTCTGATCCGATGGCGAAAGCTACACAACCGGCAGCGACTGCACTTGCGGAGCCGGCCGACGATCCGCTGGATCCTTGCGTCGGGTTCCAGGGATTGCGCGTGCGGCCGCCAAACCACTTGTCGCCCATGGCCAATGCGCCTAGCGAGAACTTCGCAACCAAGACCGCGCCTGCGGCATCGAGGCGCTGCACCACAGTTGCGTCTTCATCGAAGGATTGATGCTCGAAGCCGCCCGCACCCCATGTTGTGGGATAGCCTTTGACAGCCAGTAGATCTTTTGCGCCCCACGGAATTCCATGCAGGGGCCCGCGATGTCGACCTGCCGCGATCTCAGCATCGGCGGCCCTGGCCTGATCGAGGGCTCGATCTTCGGTGATAGTGATAACGAAATGAAGCTTGGCGTCGTAGCGCTTGAGGCGTGCGATGTACATCTGGGTGAGCGCAAGCGATGTGACTTTGCGTGCCTGCATCAGGCTGGCCAATTCGCTCACCGTGGCAAAGGCAAGATCCTCGACGTGCGTAGGCGCGAATACTTTTGGGTCGGGAGTCCACCCAGAGTCGGGATGCTTGATTGCGGGGGTCATGTCCATCTCCGCTCCGGCAGGAGGAAGGGGATGAAACACGAATGCAGGTGCGACGGAGTTAGGAATTTTCATTGCGCGAATGGGATCGTACGATGTGCGCTCGTCGTTCAAACCCTCGAGCATCATTTTCTTTTGCTCTGCGGTGAACGGACCTACACCCGCGATGGCCGCGGCCTGGTCGATCATCTCCGAGGTAAGCTTGGCTAATTCGGCGGGCTTGGCTGCAGCGCCGGATGCGGGTGCTGCTTGCTCTGCCTGCGCGGCGAGGGTGTAGAGAACGCCTGGCAACAGCGCGGATGCGATACCGGCGCGGGTGCACGCAGTCAAAAAGTCTCGTCGATCCAGAGTCATGTGCAAAAGTCCTTTGAATAGAAAATGTTCCTTCGCACACTATAGCGGAGCAAGGAGGGGATGCGTTGGAGGCGGCGATCGCGTTGCAGCTGATTAGTCGTGCGGCTCACGGACGCCTGGGTTCGCTTGGTTGGGACGTGTCCCTATTTACCTGGGCGGTAACTTGCAACTGAATCTCCAGCGTTCCTGCCATGCCACTATTCCGGTCATATACAGCGGTCACAAGATGGATGATTCCGGCAGTTGGAACATCTATGTTCAGGGAAGCAGGTATCCCATTCTTGCGAATCAAGTCCAACTCTTCTGGCTTGATGTCCACGGTCTCCTCATTGCCTTCCCAGTTCAGCGCTTTACCGTCGCGATCATACCCTTTCAAGCCGAGCAGGAATTTGGCGCTCCTGTCACTGTGTGAGTTCTGATTGAGAACGAGGTCCTGGCCGCGGATAAAGAAATGCACTGTGTAGCGGGTGATGGGACCTTGAAGATTTGGATTCTGGCCGGCTCGAGCTCCACCGGATGATGGTTGAACGGCGGCCAACTAGGCGCGAACTCCGTACAAGATGCCGGTAGCTCCGGGCAGTCCCAGTTGTAGCAGCGGCGCCAGCGGATCAAAACTGGATTGCGCAGCCGGTGGCGAGCTGCCATCAGCGTTGTAACCCTGCCGGTATGCCAGCTTGCTCTTTCCAGAGAATTCTTATTTGGACTGCAGCTTGCGCATGGAGTTGGAAGCAGGAGACCAATACGATGGCGGCCAGGAACACGGCCTTACTGACCATTGGCCTAATTTGAATTTTGCATATCTGCAATCAGTTTAACGCTCACTCCGGGAGTATTGTGGCCATTGCGGAACTTTCGAGTGAGCCGGATCGCCGGTGGAACTAGCCTGCCGCGAAACTTCCCTATCGGCGGTGATCCACTCGAAACGGATGACAGCGAGCGGAATGGGGCAGAAAACTATCTTTGCTTAGTGAAGATGGCCGGTTCTCCGCGACACGCTGGTTCAGTGTTGAACAAATCTTGAATGTCGGCATCGTCGAGACGAGTCACTGCAAGGCGCGGCAACGATCTGCCGAACCTGGATTGCTCGTGCGGATTGTAAGGAGATCGACATTCATGGAAGCCCTTGGTGAGAACTGACCGCTAGAACTGTCGCGGTTGAGTCACCGCCAATTCGGAAATAACGAATTCGTACACAATACCGAACTGCTGTTGTCAGAGCCGCTTCTGTAGGCTTGCGACAAACTGACGGAATCGAGCAGAACGATGCCATTCGTCCGCCAGCGATCGGGAACCAATAGGACGCGACCTGCGTAGGTGACAGGATGAGATCAGTCTGTTGCGCCGTGGGCGCGGTTCTCCTAGCCTACAATATCGCCGGATTTGCCCAGACAAAGACCCCCTGCAGCCAAACTGGCAGCTATCCGCTGCAATCCCGGGCTGTGCTGATGATCGATTCGAAGCCCGCAGGACTTCACATCGTTGCCACCGATCAGGTAGCGATGCATGTTTCTTGCTCGGCGAACAGCGACGACACCGCCACGAACGTCGCTTTTCATTTTTCTCCGACAGCGAATGGCGGCAAATTGTCTATCGAGGGCCCCCATCTCCAACACGGCAACAATGGTCTTGAGGTCAAGATTGAGGTTCCCAGGAGAACAAACCTGAGGATTCGCATGTTTGCGGGCCAGGTCACGGTGGAAGAGGTCAAGGGCGATAAGGACATCGAAATCGGAGCGGGGCAGATCAAGATCTCCTCCATTCACGACGGGGACTACCGCAACGTGGACGCTTCCGTCAGCGTGGGCGAAGTGCAGGCACGTGCCTTCGGCACCGACAAAGGGGGCTTCTTCCGGAAATTCAGGAGGAAGAATTCAAACGGAGACTACCGGCTGCGGGCGCATGTGACGACTGGACAAATCGAACTGCTGGGAAATGCAGAGCAACAAGGCCAGACAGCCAAACCTGATTGACTCTTGGGGAAGTCCCGCATTGAGGCGGACCTTGCTTGAGGTTGTGAGCCAATCACCGCCTATGCGGAACTAACTAGAACATTGGTTATGTCCGGTATGCCCACGATCTAGCCGCGACTTCTATTTCGAGCTCCCCGCGCCGCTGTGCATAAAATTAACGTCTCTGGATGCACAATTGTGTCATCGCGTGTGTCATATGCCTTCTCTCACCGCAACCCGCACGCTGTCTCGCCGATGCACTGATAACTGCTTTATAATCAGATTTCTGCGGCCAACTCCTTTAGAATAAAATTTTTAGCCGAAGTGACTCTACGCAAGCCCATGGTAAATAAAGAGGTTCCATCCAGAAATAGGGAGGAGGGGTGCCTCCAACCGGCACTTGTTCGCCAGCCTGCCTGCATGAGTGCGCTGATTATGGGAGGAGCCCTGGCCCGCGTCCCAACACGCCTGCGACGCCGACACGGACTCTCTGTCCACCGTGGTACGCGAAGACCCAACCTGCGGTATCCTCGAAACTGAAGCACAGGGGTGGAATCCCGCCTCGAAATGACCCTCCTTAGCAAAGGCGCATGGGAAGCCGCCGCAGGCCTGACAATGATCGTCAGTCTGGCCGTCGGCGCAATGTTCTGGTTTGGTCGCAAGCGCCTGACCGACGAAGAAATAGAGTGCGCCCGCCGCAAGTTCCTTGCCCAGACAGGACGCCTGGTCGACGGCATGTTGCTGGACGTGCGCGAGATGAAGACCGACGACGGTGGCACCCTCACGCTGCTCGAATACAGCTATCGCAACGGCGGCGCGGATTACGAGTGCTCCCAGGACATTACGACCATGGACGGCGTAATCGACGTAGCGCAGATGCACGCCGGCCTTCCATGCTCCGTTCGCTACGAGCAAAACAGCCCGCAGAACAGCATCGTGGTCGCCGAGGACTGGTCTGGACTTCGCTCGACGTTGCCGGTCTACAACACGCTTGGCCTTCACAGCATCAAAAGGCCGGATCCCGAACTAGCCCACTTACGTCCCGGACCCGGCTAACAGACTCGGTCTGCACTGTTGGCTACCGATCACCGCCCGCGGTTACACTTCCTATATGCACGTCCACGCAGCTCCCGCAGGTCCGGGCGCCCACAGGACACAGTCCGTACTGCGCTTTTCCCTGGTTGCCACCCTCGCTTATGTAGGGTTGACCCTGGTGGCCGGATTGCGTGCGCACTCCCTGGCCCTGCTCTCAGAAGCCGGCCACAATGCTTCGGATTTCCTCGCGCTTCTGCTGAGTTTCGCCGCCGTTTATTTTCAATCGCGCCCTGCCGATCACTCTCGGACGTTTGGCTACCAGCGCGCAGGCGTACTCGCCGCATTCGTCAACGCGGCCACTCTGATCGTCATTTCGATATGGATTGCCGCTGAGGCCATTCATCGCATCAGCGCTCCCGTCGTCGTACAGCCCAAGCTGATGATGATTGTCGCTGCGGCCGGCGTGGTGATGAACGGTGTGATCGCCACCCTGCTCTGGGGTGTTGCCCGCGACGTTAACATGCGCAGCGCCTTCATCCACATGGCAGGCGATACGCTCTCAACCGCAGCCGTCATTGCAGGCGGCGCAGGCATCCTGTTCACCGGCCAGTATTGGATCGACCCCGTGCTGTCCCTCGCCATCGCAGCGCTGATTCTCTACACCAGCTTCGACATTGTGCGCGAAACGCTCAACATCTTGCTCGAGGGCACGCCGCGCGGTGTTTCACTGACCGAGATTCGGTCAGATATGTCGGCTGTGGAAGGTGTCATGAACGTGCATGACCTGCACGTGTGGAGCCTGGGATCACACTCGCACGCCCTGGCCTGCCACGTAACCATCGACGACATTCCGCCGTCAGAGAGCGCCTGCATCCTGCTCAAGCTTCAGCATGTGCTGCGCGAACACTTTCACATCATCCACACGACCATTCAATTCGAGCATGCAGACTGCTGCGAAGAACTTGAAGGCTGCGTAGTTCCCATTGAGGAAATGGCCGGCCATCCTACCCACGGGCACCATCACGGCCACGTCCACTAACTCGCCCTGAGGAGGGTTTGACTTTGAATCGACGCCGAGTCGCTATTGCCGCATTTTGCCTTGCCTTGCTTGTCTCCGTCTCGCATGGCTCTGCCGTCGCTCATACTCTACAGTCAACCCAGGCAGACCCTGCCCCCTCGCCACAGCTTAAAGCACTCGCGGGCGAATACACCGATCCAAATGAGCCGGACATGCCGGGAAGTTTTTATGAGCAGAGCGGCAAGCTGATGGCTGAGTCGGAACGCGGCGTGCCCACTGAGTTGAAGCCCATTTCCACGCTCGAGTTCGGCATTCCAGATTCGAAGATCACCGTGCGCTTCACGCTCGATGCATCCGGGCGGGGCGCCAGCTTAGCGATGTCAAATGAGCCTGACGTTATTTACAAGCGCACCGGCGAACCGGTCCATCACAGCTTTCACGACTACCAGCGCAGCGAGGTGATGATTCCCATGCGCGATGGCGTCAAACTGCATACCGTCATTCTCAGAGCCTCTGACATCATGACGCCGCTCCCTTTCCTCGTGCAGCGAACGCCCTACGGAGTGGACGGCACCAACCGCGCCTCCTTCTTCGGCAGCCGCCCTGAGTTGGCGCGTGCCGGATACATCTACGTGTGCCAGGACATTCGCGGCCGCTTCAAGAGTCAGGGCGAATTTGTCATGAGCCGCGCATTGGCCGATCACAAAAATCGTAAAGCCATTGACGAGAGCACAGATGCTTACGACGCCGTAGATTGGCTGCTCAAAAATGTGCCCGGCAATAATGGTCGCGCCGGATTTGTCGGCACCAGCTATCCCGGATTTTTAGCGACGATGGCCGGCATCGATCCGCACCCGGCCGTCAAGGCCATCTCGCCGCAGGCACCGATGATCGATGTCTGGATGGGCGATGATTTCTTCCACAATGGCGCGTTTCGACAAAGCTATGGATACGAATATGTGTTTGGAATGGAAGCGACTAAGGAGAATTCCGACGTCAGCTACGGCAAAGACAAAGACGGCAAGCCGCGCGATGGCTACGATTATTTTCTCGAACGCGGATCTTTTGCTGAAGACGTAAGGAAGTCCGACGTCAAATCAACGTTCCCAACATGGAAGCTCTTCCTCGAACACCCAAGCTACGACAGCGTCTGGTCGGCGCGCGGCGTTGAACATAGTTTGAATGCAGTAGCAGTGCCCACCTTAAGTGTCGGCGGCTACTACGATCAGGAAGATATGTGGGGGCCGCAGGAAGAATACACAGTCCTCGAACCGCACGATACCAACCACCAGAACTATCTAGTGCTCGGTCCGTGGAGGCACGGTTCGTGGGCCTCGTCCGCGCGTCATTTAGGCAATTTGGACTACACAGCGCCGATCGGCACACAGTTTCGCGCGCAGATTGAGGCGAAGTTCTTCGGCCACTTTTTAAAAGATGAACCGGGTTTTGACCTGCAGAACACTGCGAGTTTCCAAACGGGCTCGAATACTTGGAAACGCTACGATCGTTTTCCGCCCAAGGAATCGGAATCGACCAGCCTGCACCTGCAGGGAGACGGTAA
This sequence comes from Acidobacteriaceae bacterium, assembly GCA_025350325.1. Lineage (GTDB taxonomy): Bacteria > Acidobacteriota > Terriglobia > Terriglobales > Acidobacteriaceae > Telmatobacter. The sequence continues at coordinate 32,956 of JANXYB010000154.1, read as the reverse complement.
GTTGAGTTGGGCCGACTCTCCGACCCAGGCGCGCACCACCTACGTGAGCGACCCTGCAAACCCCGTGCCCTATCGCCATCGGCCGATTCAACCGACCTATTCTGACGGCTCGCAATGGTTCAATTGGCTTACTGAAGATCAGCGTTTCGTCACTAATCGCAAAGACGTCGCGATTTGGAAACTGCCGGTCCTCACTAAGGATCTGATGCTCACCGGCGAAGTAATTGCCGACATCTACGCGGCTACATCCGGCACCGACAACGACATGGTCGTCAAACTCATCGATCAATATCCAGACGATGCCGCCGACACCAAAATGCGCGGGTATGAATTGATGACCAATGAAGAAATCTTCCGCGGCCGATATTTGAATTCATTCGAAAAGCCCGCGGCTTTGCGCAGTGGCTCGGTGCGTGAATACAAGTTCAGCCTGCATGATGTGGACCATGTTTTCAAGGCCGGCCACACCGTGCTCGTTGAGGTGCAAAGCACATGGTTTCCGCTTTACGACCGCAATCCGCAGACATTTGTGCCCAACATCATGACCGCCAAACCTGAGGATTACAAACCTGCCACCATCACCATCTATTCCGATCCGGAACACGACTCAAGTTTACAGGTGCCGCTGATGAATGCCTGCGACCACATCGAGTGCTTCTAGAGGCCTGCCCATTGTTGCTGGACCGGTGTACGTTGTTCCTGCAAAATAGGTATCAGGCATTCGGAGATTTCACACGCAGCCAGAGCGGGTGATGACAGATTGCACCGCAGGAATTTTGCGTCTGCGCTAAAATAGATATGTCATGGATATGCACCAGCCGATCCCGGCCTTGCTCTAGCGGCGCCCGCCGCCTACAAAGTTCTATCTCCCACTAATCAGGACCAAGCCACCTTACAATTCTGCTGCCCCGCCGCAGCAAGGAGCTAGCCGTGATCGACCGTTTGGAACAAATGGAGCAACGCTACAACGACCTGCAAGCACAATTTTCGTTGCCCGACGTCATCAATGACCACGAGAAATATCAAAAGACCGCAAAGACACTTCACGAGATCGAGATTCCGGTCGAGAAGTATCGCGAGTTAAAGCTGGTACAGCAGGGGCTGGCGGACGCGCGGGCCATGCTGACAGAGGCTGATCCCGAAATGCGCGCTATGGCTGAGGAGGAAATCGCCGCTCTCAGCCCTCGCGAAGCCGCGCTCGAAGCAGACATTAAGATCTTGTTGCTGCCTAAGGATCCCAACGACGAGAAAAACGTAATTCTAGAAATTCGCGCCGGTACCGGAGGCGACGAAGCCTCGCTTTTTGCCGCGGAAATCTTTCGCATGTACACGCGTTTTGCAGAACAGCATCGTTGGAAGATTGAGTTGCTTTCAGTCTCCGAATCCGGTGTGGGCGGATATAAGGAAGTGATCGCCATCATCGAAGGTGAGCGCGTCTACTCGCAACTCAAGTGGGAGAGCGGCGTGCATCGTGTGCAGCGCGTTCCTGCGACTGAAACGCAGGGCCGTGTGCACACCTCCGCAGTCACGGTGGCTGTCTTGCCTGAAGCCGAAGAGGTGGACATCAAGATCGAAGCGAAGGATATTCGCATAGACACGTTCTGCTCATCGGGGCCCGGTGGCCAGTCGGTCAACACGACCTACTCCGCTGTACGCATCACTCACCTGCCGACCAACACTGTGGTCAGTTGCCAGGACGAAAAGTCGCAGATCAAGAATCGGGAGAAAGGCATGCGCGTCCTCCGCTCTCGCCTCTACGAAGTGGAGATGGATCGGCAGAATGCCGAATTGGCAAAAGAGCGCAAGCAGCAAGTAGGCAGCGGCGATCGCAGCGAGAAAATTCGTACCTATAACTTCCCTCAAAATCGTCTCACCGACCATCGCATCGGACTCACGCTGCACCAGCTTGACCTGATCATGGAAGGCCGGCTGCAGCCAATCGTCGATGCATTGGTGACTCATTACGAGTCGGAACAATTGAAGGCCGATAGCCAGGCCGCCTGATGACGTTGCAGGAATGCCTGGCGAAGGGCGAGTTGGAACTGAAAGCCAGCCCGCATCCTGAGCGTGCGCGGCGCGATGCAGAGGCTCTTCTCATTCACGTCTTGCGCCGCAATCGTGCGTCAATGCTGGCCCATCGCGCCGAAGAACTGCAGCCCGATTACATCGACCGTTTCAATGCGCTCCTTGCCCGACGCTCGGCAGGAGAACCAATGCAGTACATTTTCGGCGAAGCGGAATTTTACGGCTTGGCCTTTCGTGTCACGCCGGACGTGCTCATTCCTCGGCCCGAAACTGAGCATCTCGTAGAAAAGGTCATTGAACTCACCGCTCCTCTCCCTCAGCCCCGCATCGTCGATGTGGGCACAGGCTCGGGCGCGATCGCCATCGCGCTCGCACATTGTTTGCCCGTCGCGCAGATTACCGCAATTGACATCTCCGCTGCGGCTTTGGCTATTGCCGAGGAGAACGCTGAACGAAACAAAGTTGGCATCCGCTTTCTGTGTAGTGATTTACTTGATGCGGTCGTCGGCGAAAGCTTTGATATGGTCGTCGCCAATCCACCCTACATCGCTGCTAGCGAACGCAATAGTCTTACAATCGAAGTCCGCGATCATGAACCGGCTCTCGCACTCTTTGCAGGCGAAGATGGCCTGTCAATCTACCGCCGGTTAGTGCCCGCCGCATGCGCAGCCCTTGCTCCCGGTGGCTATGTAGCGCTCGAAATTGGGTACGGCCAGGCTGATGCCATTCAAGCTTTCTTGGACGGCTCTCATTTCAAAAACATAGAATTTACGGCCGATTTGCAGGGCCTCCCACGGGTAGCTTCCGCACGGCGTTCTTGAATCCCGCTGCGCTCTCGATGAATCCAAGAAAGGCACATCAAGAAGCCTTGGAGCGCGCCCGAAGACGCACAACTCCATCTTATTCATATAGACTTCTCACCGAAAGGAACCAACAGAATGCCTGCTTCAAAAGGTTATGCCGCGCTCGATTCCAAGTCGCCTCTGGCTCCATTTACTTTTAGCCGTCGCGACCCCGGCGCCACTGAAATCTCGATAGAGATTCTTTACTGCGGCGTTTGCCACTCCGATCTTCACATGGCCCGCAACGAGTGGGGTCAGTCTCTCTATCCCCTGGTTCCCGGCCACGAAATAGTCGGGCGCGTCACGGCCGTTGGCAAAAATGTGACGCGGTTCAAAGTCGGCGGCATCGCTGCCGTCGGCGTCATCGTCGACTCATGCCGCCACTGCGCCCCCTGCAAGCGCGGAGAAGAACATTTCTGCGACGAAGGCGCCACGCTCACCTATGCGGCCAAGGATCGCGTGGACGGCTCAATTACCATGGGGGGCTATGCGAACTCCTACGTGGTAGACGAACGTTTCGCACACACGGTGCCTGCCAACCTCGACTTGGCAGCCGTCGCCCCCCTGCTCTGCGCCGGCATCACCACCTATTCGCCACTGCGCCATTGGAAGGTCGGACCCGGCAAGAAGGTCGGTATCGTTGGCTTGGGCGGCCTCGGTCACATGGGGCTGAAATTTTCGCATTCATTCGGTGCACATGTTGTGCAACTCACCACGTCACTCAAGAAGAAAGAAGACGCACTCAAACTTGGCGCCGACGAAGTCGTGCTCTCGACCGATGCTGAAGCCATGAAGGCACATGCCGGCACATTCGACTTCATACTCGATACGGCATCTGCGCCACATGCGCTCGATCCCTACCTGTCGCTCCTCAAGCAGGATGGCACCCTCACCCTGGTCGGCCTTCCTGATCAGCCTCCCGCAATCAACGTGTTCAGCCTGATTACCAAGCGCGCTTCCATCGCCGGATCGATGATCGGTGGCATGCCCGAGACGCAGGAGATGCTGGATTACTGCGGCCAACATAACATCACCGCGGATGTTGAGATCATTCCCATTCAAAAAGTCAACGAGGCATTTGAACGCATGTTGAAGCAGGACGTAAAGTATCGCTTTGTGATCGATATGAGCTCGTTGAAGTAGGATTTAGACCGTGGTTCATGTTCCATCGCTTTGATCTCAAGGCGCGTTCTCAGTGCATTGCTCATAGGGTCGCATCTTGGCGCGGGTTCGCATCGGGCCGCGACTTGCACTCAGGCGCGCGCTGCATTGAATAGATCCCCAAGGTGTCCATGACATTTTCAGAGCACGCCAAAGCCATCTTGACCGACAGTCATTTTCTAATCCCCCTGGTCGTCTTTTGCATCGGTCTCGCATTGCTCATCACGCTGCACTGATACCAGCACGTTTAAGCCTGATCGTGTGTTCAAATATCATCGCGAGCTGTAAGGAAAGGAAGACCCAGCGCCGATGAGCACATCGACGAAGACTAACGGGTTCCGCTCAGTGCATGGGATCGGTGTTTTATGCGGTTTAGCTGCCGGCGTATGGCTAGGTGCGGCTGAGGCTCCGACAAAGCTAGTCAACTCGGGGATGTCGCCCTACGCCATCTCGCTCTGCATGGTGGGCGGCGTCTTCGTAGCGCGATGGACGTTGCCAACGATGTTCATCGGAACGCGATTTGTCTTTGCCGACCTCAACCGGAACAGGCATCTGATCTTAACCGCAATCCTGGCGGGCATGTTGTGGGCGGTCGCCAACACGCTCACGGTGTTTGCCATTCGCGACGTGGGTCTGGCCATTGCCTTTCCGCTTTGGAACACGAATTCACTGATTGGAATTCTCTGGGGCCGTCTGCTGTTTGGCGAGCTCAAAGGAGCGACTCGAAAAAATACCGCAAAGGTTGTGCTCGGCGCGTTAGCTATTGTTGCAGCCGCGGTCATGCTCGGCTTCAGTACCATTCACGCCGACAGCCAACATAGTGGTCGCGCTGCGAGCGGCATTCTGGCAGCGGTCGGGGCCAGTCTGTTGTGGGGAACAATGTATGTTCCGTATCGCAAGGCGTACATCAGCGGCATGAATCCGCTGTCGTTCGTTACCGTGTTTACAATCGGCGAATTGGGCACCGTGTTGGCGCTGGTTCTGACCCTCGATGGGGGAACCAAGGCTGCCGTATTTCATTCCCCGGCAACGCGGCACTTGCTCTTCTGGCTTTTCCTGGGTGGATTTGTCTGGGTCGTCGGCGACTTGTTCCAGCAATTTGCCACCAAGTATCTCGGCATCAGCCGCGGTATCCCACTCTCAAACACCAACCAGCTCTGGGGACTTGCCTGGGGAGCGTTAGTGTTCGGCGAACTGGCCCATTCAGATTTGTCGCACCGCCTGCTGGTTTTGGCCGGCTCACTCATCATGATTTTAGGAGCACTGGCCGTCAGCACAGCGGTTGCGACGGAGCGCGAACAAGCATCCGGCCGGCAGTCGCTGGTGCGCGAATGCGCTCGCTACCAACTTGACTACGATCTCGTCATGCAAGCCAATAAAGGCCCTGCCGCCGGTGAGGCAAAGCAGAGCCGCGCGTGGTGGGACTATGCAATCCTCGCGGTTGGCTTGGGAGTGTTTGTCTGGCTCGGCATCAACGCTCAGATTCCCCCATTGAATCTCAACCTGGCGTGGGTCGCCGTTTTGACGGCAGTTTTGGTGGTGTCGGCTGCCGGATGCGCCCGCGTATTGCGAAGGTCGAGCTAGCCGCCGCTACAATGCCTCTATGGCACAGCCCGCAAAGGTTGACCTCGTCGGAGTCGGGTTGAATGCCACCGATACGCTCATCCCGCTCGCTAGTTATCCCGAGCGCGGCTCCAAAATTATTTATACCGGCGCAAGCGTAATGCCCGGCGGACAAGCCGCGACCACCGTGATCGCCTGCCAATCCTGGGGTTTGAGCACGCGCTACGTAGGCAAACTCGGTGACGACGATGCGGCCAACCTGCATCGCCGCGAATTTGATCGCGCAGGCGTTGAAGCGCAACTGATTACTGTCGAAAATGCAGCCAGTCCGCAATCCCTCATTCTTGTTGATGGCGGCGGCGAACGCACCGTCCTGTGTCGCCGCGATGACCGCCTGCTCTTGCAGCCCGAAGAGCTTGATCGTGCGTGGATCGTCACCGCACGCGCCCTTCATGTTGACGGCTTTGAAACAGCCGCCGCAACTGTCGCGGCGGGGTGGGCACGCTCGGCAGGCATCCCGGTAATCGCCGACCTCGACGAACTCTACGACGGCGTCGAAGATTTGATTGCGAACATCGATTACCTCATCGTAAGCCGCGACTTCCCGGCGCGCCTTACCGGAGAACGCAACCTGGAGCAGGCTTTGCGCAAGATGAAGGATCGCTTCGGCTGCATCCTCACGGCCGCCACGCTCGGTGAAGACGGCGTCGTTGCGTGGGACGGCCACCGGTTCCATGCCAGCCCGGCTTACCGTGTAGCGGTAAGCGACACGACGGGGGCCGGAGATATTTTTCATGCCGGGTTCATTTACGGTCTGCTACAGGACTGGTCGCTGCAGCGCAATCTTGATTTCGCCTGCGCGGCGGCCGCACTCAACTGCACCTGTGCCGGGGCACGCGGCGGTATCTCCACCGTCAAGGCGATTGAAACGCTGATGGCAAGCACGCCCCGCTATTCTGCCGCGCCTGCCGCTGATTGAGAGCAACTCGCTCGCGCTCCTCCCCATGTGAATCAAACGGAGGATGACGTTGCCCTCCTAGCCACTGCCGTCGTAGTATTTCCTCTGCAATCGTTTACATGAGGAAACTCACCATGCGCTTTTTGTCACCGCTCTCGTTCGTCGCCATCGCCATCGCCCTGGTCACTGCTGCCCCACCAAAGAGGGCCACAGCTCAAGTTGCACAGACGCCACCGATGGGCTGGAACAGCTGGAATTATTTTGCCGAAAAGGTCAACGACAAAGGAGTGCGCACCGCTGCCGACCAGATCGTTGCTACCGGCATGAAAGACGCCGGCTATATCTATGTGAACATTGACGACACGTGGGAAGGCCAGCGCGACGCGAACGGGGTGCTGCACACCAACTCCAAATTTCCCGACATGAAGGCGCTCGCAGATTACGTGCATTCAAAAGGGTTGAAGATCGGCATTTATTCCTCACCCGGGCCTAAGACGTGCGCCAACTACGAGGGTTCCCTGGGACACGAGGAACAGGACGCACAGATGTACGCTTCATGGGGCATCGACTACCTTAAGTACGATCTGTGCAGCTTCATCCCTGCCGTTTTGGAAAAGCAGGAGCCCAACAACAAGGCCGCGCAGATGCGCTTGATGATTGCTGCATACGACAAGATGGGCAAGGCACTCAAGGCGACCGGGCGACCCATCGTTTACTCGCTATGCCAGTACGGATGGGATTCAGTATGGGAATGGGCGCCCGCGATGGGCGTGAATCTGTGGCGCACCACCGGGGACATCGAGCCCAAGTGGGATCGCATTTACGCACTGCTCAGCCAGCAGTCAGGCCTCGAAAAATATGCCGGTCCGGGCCATTGGAACGATCCCGACATGCTAGAGGTAGGCAACGGAAAACTTTCGCTGGCCGAGAATAGAGCTCATTTCTCAATGTGGGCAATGCTCGCGTCTCCATTGCTGGCCGGTAATGACTTGGCCAACATGAAGCCTGAAATAAAAGACATTCTCACGAATCACGACGTGATCGCGATCGATCAGGACAAAATGGGCAAGCAGGCCGAGCACGTTTATTCCGATGGGGAAGTCGAAGTTTGGTCTCGAACTCTGTCCGGTGGCGCAATGGCTGTGGCCGTCCTGAACGTCGGCAGCGACCGCTATTCTACGCACCCGTTTCATCTGAGCCTGTCCAAGCTTGGATTGCACGGTGCGCACAAAGGGAAAGACCTGTGGAGTGGCAAGGAAATGAATCTTACCGACGGTCAGTCGATAGAGATAGCGAGCCATGACGTTCTGCTAGTGCGCATCGACTCGCCTCGCTAGCTTCCAAGCGGGCAGCAAATTACCGGGCGCGGCCAATGCATACCGCAAACCAACCGCGCTCGTCGGTCCAGGTAGTTTCGGGATGAAATCCGCTCTCGGCTAGCAACGCCTCTGCTTGACCGGGGCGGTATTTGTAACTGTTCTCTGTGTGAATCGTCTCTCCCGCGTCGAAATTTACTCGCTGGTCAAGAGCGGCGAGCCATACAGTTTGCTCGACACGGCTTTGCAAGTGCATTTCCATGCGCGACTCAGCAGGATTCCACCACGCGCAGTGCTGAAATGCATTTAGATCGAAATCCGCATCGAGTTCCTTGTTCAGGCGAGTTAGCACGTTGCGATTGAATGCTGCAGTAACTCCCGCGGCATCGTCGTAGGCATCGAGCAGCGTCTGCTCGCCCTTGACAAGATCAATACCGAGCAGCAAGCAATCTCCGGGATCGAGGGCAGCACGCACGTTTTCGAGCAGCCGCTTCGCTTCTTTTGGCTCAAAATTGCCAATACTCGAGCCGATGTAAAGCACCAGGCGATGTTCTCCCGGCAGGCACGGGTCCAACTCCAGACCCTTGGTGTAATCCATCACACGCGGGCAGACGAGGACGCCGGGAATTTCGCGCTCGATCCGATTCTGCGCTTCGACCAGCGCAGTGGCCGATACGTCGACCGGCTCATAGAACACGGTGTCTTGTCGATCGACGGCGGCAGCCAGCAGCAGCCGGGTTTTGTCGGCTGAGCCGGCGCCGAGCTCTACCAGCCGCAACGCCGGGCCTCTCGCAGCCTGTGCGATTATTTCCTCGGCTTGCTCCGCCAGGATGCCCCTCTCAGTGCGGGTGACGTAGTATTCCGGCAGGTCGGTGATCTGGTCAAAAAGCCGCGACCCCGCCGCGTCGTAGAACAGCCAGGATGGTAGCCACTTGGGGTCGGACGTTAATCCCTCTGTGACTGCCGCCGCGATTTGATCGAATATCTTTGCGCTTAATGGGGAAGGAGTGATTGTCGTCATAATTGTTGTCGTGTCTTACTCAATGCGGATGATTGGATGCAGGTAGCAAGACGATAGTTACCAGCTTGCCAATCGGATGCCGGAAAACTGCCAGCGCGTCTCAGGTGAAAAAAAGTTGCGATAGCTCGAGCGAATATGAGCTTGAGGCGTCGCGCATGAGCCGCCTCGCAGCACCATCTGCCCACTCATGAACTTTCCGTTGTACTCGCCCAGTGAGCCGGGCAGGGGTTTGAACCCCGGATAGCCGAGATAGGCGCTGGCCGTCCATTCCCAACAATCTCCGAAAAACTGTTTTCGGTCGTCGCCACGGTCATCCATTGCGGACGGTTGGGGTACCAGAGTTCCCGAATCAAGAAAGTTGCCTCGCGTGCTCAGGCCTTCGGCTGCGGCCTCCCACTCGACTTCAGTTGGCAAGCGTCTCCCGGCCCATCGCGCATAGGCGTCCGCCTCAAAATAGCTCACGTGGGTCACGGGAGCTGACTGCATCTGCGCCAGTGTTTTCTCACCGCGCAGGGTGAACAACTTCCACTCGCCGTCTTCGTTCGTCCAGTAGAGAGGCGCCTTCCATTCGTTCTGCTCAAGTGCGTCCCATCCAGCCGAAAGCCAAAGATCTGGCTGGCGGTATCCACCGTCGGCGATGAAATCCGCAAACTCGGCATTGGTGACGAGACGATCTCCCAGGCTGTACGGCTCAAGCCATGCCTTATGACGCGGCAGTTCATTGTCATAGGCAAAGCCCTCGCCAGTGTTGCCAATATCTACCAGTCCGCCTTCGAATTGAAGAAACTTCAGCGGCGATGAGTTGCCTTCAGAAGCGATCGAGTGAGCCGCATCTTCGCGATAAGCCGGGCGGAGCGGGTTAGTGAAAAACGCATTGAGAATGTCAGTGATCAACAGTTCTACGTGCTGTTCTTCGTGATTCACGCCAAGTTCGACCCGCTTGAGAATTTCAGGATCGGAATTTTGCTCTAAAAGGCGCGTGATACCCTCATCGACATAGGTCCGGTAGATCAGAATTTCGTTCAGGCTCGGTCGGGAAAACGAAGACCGCAAACGCTTCTCGGGAAAATCGGCAAAACTGCGGTAATAACTATTAAAAAGCCATGGAAAGTCGGGGTTAAAAAGACGATACCCGGGCTGGAACTCCCTCAGTATGAACGACTCGAAGAACCAGGCGGTGTGTGCCAGGTGCCATTTGGCCGGCGACGACTCCGGCGACGACTGCACCATCATGTCTTCAGGGGTGAGCGGATCGCACAGTGTGAGTGTTTGCCGCCGCGCGGCGCTAAACCGGGCAGCAATATCTATTTGCAGTTGGGGGCTTGCGGTTGCGCTCATCATTCACCGTCCTGACTTTAGAAGGCTCTACCCACATGTTGGATGCATTTTCCGATTCAGATATCCGCCGTACCGGTTGGGATATTGTTCAAACTCTCTTGACGACTTCACGTGAATTAGTGCTCTAATCTCAGCAGAGGATGTGTTAGTTTGTCGCCTCAGATTCCTTCGATGGGAGGGAATATGTTCAGGTCTGATAAACGCCGCCCGCTGCCGGTATTGGGATTGATCGTAGTGATCGCCGTTGCGTCTGGCTTCGCGTGTGCGCAGGTCCCCGCGAGTCCGGCTGTCAATCAGCCAGTACAAGCAGCAGCCACGCCGAAGCTCGAGCCCTCCGCTGAAGATCGCGGCGACTCGCTCATGGCGCATCAACGCTACCAAGCCGCGATCGAGGTCTTTAAACAGGGTCCTAAAGACAACGCGGGCGTGTGGAACAAAATGGGCATTGCCTACCAGATGATGTTCAATCTGGTCGACGCTTCGCACGCCTACCAAATGTCGTTGAAACTAAACCCCAAAAATCCTATAGTCCTCAATAATCTGGGAACTGTCTATGACGCTTTGAGGCAGTATCATTCCGCGGAGCACCTATACAAAAAAGCGTTGAAGATCGATCCCAACTCAGCTTTAATCTTGAAAAATCTTGGTACAGATTTACTTTCCCAGCATAAATATCGCAAAGGATGGGAGACTTACAAAGCTGCATTGGCGGTGGACCCGACAATTTTTGATCACTCGGCAAGGCCTCGCGTCGAAAATCCCGCGTCTATCCAGGACCGTGGCGCGATGAACTTCTACATGGCAAAAGGTTGCGTACGTGCCGGCATGGTAGATCGCGCCATTGAGTACCTGCGCGCCGCTATTAACGAAGGCTTTACCAACCCCAAAAAAATCAACGCCGATATTGAATTCGCGATCCTGCATGGGATTCCCGAATTTGAGCGACTGCTTGCGGAGCAGAAGGCGCAGTAGCGCGCTGGTATTGCAGAGTCCGATGCATTTCGGTGCTTGACGGCATCCACAGCAAACGCTCGTCCACTCATATCCGCCCAACCCTCTGCCCGTTTGAGCATGAGATAGAGATCCATTTTCATTTAGAAATTGTCTTGATCGCACATCGGCTTCAACGAAAGCTTCTCTGTCGTCCCAGAACGTTTCATGCCCGTCTAAACCAATAGGGCTTTTTTCGATCCTCGCGGAGCCGCATGAAAGTAAGTCTGAAAGTACTGTTCGCCCTGTTTTTCGCCCTCTTGACGACCTTGGCTCTGAATGACGGGAAGGCACAACAAGCCGGGCACCCCTTGGGTTCTGACCCGGGCCATGCACAGCGCGGAGAACGCGGCGGTTGGGCCAGCATGATGGGCCTCGACCGTGGAGTTCTGGGCACGGTCACCGAGGTCGCTTCGGACCATTACACCGTCAAAAATGAAAACGGTGAGCTATACACCGTTCACTACAGCGTGAACACGCGCATTTTGAAGAGCACCCAGCAAGGGCGACGGCACGGAAACGGAGGGCGACAGGGAGGCGGAGGTGAAAATCCCCCTCAATCAATCAAGGCGGCCGACATAAGGGTAGGCGATGCCGTCGCAGCCAACGGCGAAGTGGATGCGCCGACAAAGTCCGTTGGGGCAGTTGTTGTGTTTCTGATTGATCCTGAAAGCGCCAGGCAGATGCGCGAGATGCAGGTCAACTACGGAAAGACCTGGCTGATGGGCAGGGTAACTGCCGTCAATGATCTCAAAGTCACTATGCGGGGACCGAACAATGAGATGCACACTTTCGTAGCAGACGAAAACACCGTGTTCCGCAAACGCCGCGAGCCGATCACGCTGGCGGAGGTTCAAATCGGCGACATGATTCGCGTTGAGGGTGCGGTAAAAAGCGGATCGTTTATGGCGACCAACGTTGCGGTAATGGGCCCGAGGCAGAGTGAACTGCGGGAGGGCACAGTCGCCGGTCCGCCGCAGTAATTCAAGTCGTGAGGCGCTTCAGCCGCCCATAAACATTCCGCCATTCACATCAAGCACGTGACCGGTGATGTAAGCCGCCGCGTCGCAGGCGAGAAACGCGACCGACTGCGCAACTTCAAGGTCCGTACCCGGCCTGCCAAGGGGAATCTGCACCATCATCACTTCGCGCTGTTTCGCATCCAGCCCAGCCGTCATCGGCGTCTCAATGTAGCCCGGGGCGACCGCATTCACTGTGACGTTACGCGAGGCGACTTCGCGGGCCAGTGACCGGGTAAGGCCGATCAAGCCAGCTTTCGATGACGCATAATTCACCTGCCCGGCTTGCCCGGTGCGCCCAACGACGCTGGAGATGTTGATTATGCGGCCCCAACGGTTCTTGAGCATTGCGGGCAACAGGGCTTGCGTCAGCAGAAAGGTGCCGGTCAGGTTGGTGCTTACAACGTCATCCCAATCAACGCGTTTCATGCGCATCATCAATCCATCGCGGGTTATGCCGGCGTTGTTTATCAATATTTCGATTTTTCCAAAGCGATCGAGAATCTGCTTTGCGCCGGCTTTTATTGATACTTCGCTAGCAACGTCGAGCGCAAATGCCGCGGCCTCGCCACCGGCTGCGCTGATTTCTGCTGCGACCTCGGCAAGCTTGGCTTCGTTGCGTGCTGCTAACACAACTGTGCAACCTGCGCGAGCCAGTTCCACCGCGCAGGCGCGCCCAATGCCTTGTGATGCACCCGTGACCAGCGCAATTCTTCGTTGCAAATCCGCCATCGTATATTTCTTCCCTCATCCCAGACGGAACAGAATCCCGACTGACGTTCAATTGGACATTATAGGCAGCCTGAGCAGTGCCACGTAACTTGCGTCTGGTCGCGCGTAATTTGTGATCGATACAAACTAAATCGAGGGCACGGCCGCAGCCGGAATCGCTGTCCGCCGGCTGCGCACCGGCTCGGCCAATTCCGCGGGCCAGATATAAACCGCCAGCCTCCGCGAATAATGCAGGACCGGCTCTTGGTCAGAAATGTTCAACCCGACCGCTTTGGGCAGGTCGTTGCACTCAATCTCAGCCTCTGCATCTTCAAGAGGCGAAGAGACGAGGTGAATATTAGCCCTCACCGCCAGGCCGGTATGATTCCGAGCAAAGAGGCAGTAGCGTTCGGTGAGAAAAGATTCGAGTGATCCGCAACGCATTTCGGCGAGGCGGCGCGTTGGACCCAGGCCGCGGTAGCGTGCATTGAAAATGACCGGCACACGCGCAAGCCTGCGTCGGCTGTAAAAGGCGAACTCCCGTTCCGAACGCTGATCCAATCGCATTTCTGCCCAATTGCACGGCATTTGAAAAATAAATCTTACGGCGGTGGTGGCCACCAGGCTCCCTATGTCGAGCGAAAAGTTATAGATTCCCGGGGTGCCGGTGTGTTGGTCGTGAACGTACGTGCGAAAATGCAGTTCGGGAAAATTGCGCGCTCCGGGCACTGGGGGCAAGCCGCGAATCTTTAATCGATCCATCCACAGCGGCACAACGCCAACCCATGCCGAACCTTGAAACGTGTCTGGCTGGAGCCCCTCCGGAAGATGCGGACTAATCGCTGCGGCAGACACTCGCCAATGCGCAAAGAGCAAATCGTTCCACCGCTGGGTCATCGCCCAGCTGCCGGTTGGCAAGGGCCGGGGTCTCTGCGATGTGCGCACTTTATTCTCCCGCATCAGTCTCCCGGAATGGGGTGTCGTCTCTCTGTCTGCCAGTATGACGCATGGCCCTGTGCATTGGATTCACACTTCCGCCCCAGCCCGATGCCGTATTCTGTTCGCGAGCCCTAAGCAATGTCCAGAGAATCTTTTCTTCCAGCCGGCGCACGTAACTTGACAGATGTTTTTGCCGTGCATGGTGCCGACCCTGAAGTACTTGCCTACGCGATGGCCAAGTACTCTCGCTCGTCCCTTTCGATGCGGGAATCACTCAGCGAGATCAGTTCTCAGCGCGCCGAGCAATTCCTCAATACGTTTTATTTTCAATACGGTCACCGCTCCATCGCCGACCTTGCCCATGTCGCTTTTGCCGTCGAACGGCTGAGTCTGTTGGCCGCCATTGTGCTGGTCGACGAGCAACGCTGGGACGGCCAAGAAAGGTCGACACGCTACCAGAATTTCCTCAAATCCGGCTGGTATTTTCCTGATTTTGAATCGGATTCGGCTTCAGCCACCTTGTATTGCGAGACGATCGCCAATCTCTTTGGGACCTATGAACGGACTACGGCGGCAGTACACAACGCATTGCGTGAACGCGTCGCCCGTCCTGAATTGATGAAGCCGGAAGCTTACGAGCGCACCCTCAAGGCACGTGCGTTTGACGTAGCGCGCTACCTGCTACCGCTGGGAACGAATACCTCGTTGGGTCAGATCGTCAACGCACGTACGCTGGAAACACAGGTATCGCGGTTGCTTTCGCATCCAGTTGCCGAGGTCCGCGACTTGGGACTGAAGCTCCGTGACGCCGCTACCGGCTCTGCGTGGAATGTGAATGGCGAAGCGGGTGCGTCATTCGTAGAGAAGCTGGAGGCCGGATCTGCCCTGGCCGCGGAAGCGGCAGATCTGTTGACGCGCGAGGTGCGCACCGCCCCCACTCTCGTAAAGTACGCAGAAGCGAACCAATACGCGATCAAAACCAAGGCTGAACTCACGCAGTTAGCTGCGGACTTGTTCGGCGGTCTGGCCATCGCGGACGCCCCGGTCGTGGACCTTGTAGAGCGAACCGAATCGCTCGAAGTTGAATTGGCGGCTACGCTGCTCTATTCGGTTAGCCATTATTCTTATCGCCAGATTCGCGATATTGTTGCTGCGCTACCCGCCGTCCGCGTTGCGGAGATCATCGACCTCGGCCTGCAGCATCGCGGCAAACACGATGAAGTGCTTCGTGTGTTTAACGCAGGCGCAGCGTTACGCTTCGACATTCTGATGGACATTGGCGGATTCCGTGACATGCATCGTCACCGTCGCTGCGTGCAGATCATGCAGGATTTCACCGCCGAGCATGGTTATGAAACTCCCATGTCGGGCGATGCGGCTGGCTTGGCGGAGGCCGGCATGCTGGTGGAGTTCCAAACTGCTGTCGAATCCGCTCATGCTGCGAGTGCCCGCATAGCGGCTGGCGATTCACCTGAGGCTGCAGCGTCAGCACTGTATCTGCTGCCGCTTGCGACGCGCGTCCGATGTCTTTTCAAGATGGATTTTGCCGAAGCGCAATATATCAGCGAACTGCGCTCGGGGCCTCCGGGCCACTTCAGCTACCGGCGCGTGGCGTGGGAGATGTATCTCGCGCTTGAGCGACAGCACCCAACACTAGCGAAATATATTCGCGTCACTGATTTCAATGAGCCAATCGACTTACTCAAACGTTAGTGCAGTTAGGAGCCGAAGTTATGCGCTCTTGATCGCGGTGGCCCTGTTCTTTACGAATGTAACAGTCCAATGCTTTCCATCCTGATCGAAAGTTATGGTGCGATCGCCTTCCTTCTGATTCTCTGGATGCATCTTTTGACCAACTGCCATACGCGTTTGCAACTCGTTCATCCCGGGCTTCACCTGGTGAGCATCGATGGCGGTCCAGGTATCTTTTGACCAGTTGTTATAGATCGTGTGCGGATCGTCGTAGAAGAAGAGGATGTCGCTGTAATATCTCTCCTCATTTCCGTCCATCACTCCGATAGGCGCTGCGAAAAGGTCCTCTTTGCCCGGCAGGGCAAACACTGCGATCGCTTGCTTAGTACCGTGTTCGATGCCATCGTCTATCTTCGCCGGCACGGTTGCCTTGACGACTTTTTTAATCTCCAAACGCTGCGCCGCCGCAATTAATCCGACGCGCTTGGCGAAATCTACCTTACCCCCGGTGTAAGTGAAGTAAGGCATGGTGTACCCGTTCTTCATCCAGACGCTTTTTCCTTGCAGGCTTAATACATCCTCGAAGTGTTGCGGAAATTCCATTCGCACCACGGCTACATCGTCCATGGTTTCAGCTTGACTTGTATCTTGCTGGCCAACTACTCCAGGGTTTTGTCTATGCTTGAACACAGAAGCCAGATAAATACCGCCGACTGCCAAAGTAAGCACGGTTGAAAACAGAATTAGCTTCCAGCTTTTCAAATGCCCTCCTGGTTATTCGAACTTATAAGTTGATATCGTCACTTATAACTTTACGAGCTGCGGCATCCGGCTGTTTTGAAGTTGGCCGCAATGCGTCGGCGCTCAATTCGTCGGCGCGCCGCAGGCCCGGAAAGAATGCGGCCCAGGTAGCAGCCACGGTTACCGCGCCCAAGCCCCCCAATACCGTTGCCCGCACCGCGCCTAACCACTGCGCCGTGAGTCCGCTTTCAAATTCTCCCAATTCGTTAGATGCACCAATGAAGAGGGAGTTGACAGCACTGACGCGACCACGCATTTCGGGTGGCGTTGCCAACTGCAACAGCGACCCGCGGATGATCACGCTGATCATGTCGGCCGCACCACTCACGGCAAGGGCTACCAAGGATAGCCACAGGCTTCGCGACAATCCGAACACCGTTGTTGCCAGCCCGAAAATCCCAACACAAATGAACAGGCGCACACCAGCCTTTCGGCTAATGGGAAAGCGCGCCATAACCAAGGACATCGAAAGCGCACCGATGGCGGGAGCAGCGCGCAGCATCCCCAGTCCCCGAGGACCGGTATGCAAAATATCGTTGGCGAAAATCGGCATGAGCGCGACCGCGCCACCTAACAATACTACGAACAAATCCAGCGAAAACGACCCGAGCAAAAGGGGCGACGCCCTCACGTATTGGAAACCCGCCATCACTACTTTTAGCGAAGCGGCTCGGTGCTCCATGCGGCCCAGCCTCACATGCAGGCTAAGCACCAGGACTAAAAACCAGACGAGAGTCAAGAGCGTGAAAACGTAAACGATGCCCGCGCCCTCAAGCCGGCTGCCGGGCAAAAGGAGCGCGACAGGCAATGTAAACAAGAGCCCGCCCATAGCTGGTCCGGTAACATTAGCAAGTTGGAAAATGGCGCTGCCCCACGTGACTGCATTTACAAAATGCTTCTCGGGCACTAAGTGCGGTACGAGTGCCGAGCTAGCGGGTCCGGAGAAGGCTCTTCCGGTTCCGATGAGAAACAATACCGCGAAGATGGGTCTGAGGCTGTGCACGCCAGAGCGGGCAAATAATAAAAGGCCCAGTGTGCAAAACATTTGCAGTCCATAACAAATGAGAATGATTTTGCGACGATCGAAGCGATCCGCAATGTGGCCCGCGGGCAAAAGGAAAAACAGGCCAGGTAAAAAAAGCACCAGCCCCGTGTAGCCCAAATCTAGAGCGCGATGGGTGATGGAATAGACTTGCCAGGCGACTGCCACAGACTGCGCTTCGGCACCAAGAATGGCCGCGACGCGGGCTAATTGATAGCGCCTAAAGTCGCGCGATGCAAATGCCTCCATACCTCTTAGCGGAGGCTTTGGGGAAGTTAAAGCCATATCTTGTTAGAGGGTATAACGCTTTAGGCTACAAGCGCTGAAATTTGAACGATTCGCTCCACGGAGAAAGGCCTGTGAAAAATGGCACCTACAGATAGCGGGACGGGGCTGAAGCCAGAGATTACGCTGAATGGTAGTTACTAAACTCATGGCAGTGGAATATTCTGCTTCTGCATCTCCTGCCAACAAGTTAGCGCGCGATCGCCATCCGACCCCGTAATCGGCAGCAGGTTGCACACCGCAAAACAGACATTCGCCAATCCAAATTTTGGTGACCAATGCCACATCACTGCGATCAGTGCCACATTCATAAGTGGTCCGGCCAGCGAGATCACTAGATTTTTGGCTGGTGGTCCAGACTCCCTCACTAGATACACGCCCTTCCAGCACAACCCAATTGCTTTCACTTTTACGCCAACTGCTGTTGCTGCGATCCAGTGGCCAGCTTCGTGGAATGCCATCGCCAGAAATCCTATGGCAACAATCTGCAATAAGAGGAACCCACATTGCACGAGCACGGAATGCATGGGAACCTCCCTATTCTTACTTCTCAGATGCACAATTTCTTTGCGAGAGATGCACGCACTCTGAGCGTTAGATTTGCTCGCCCACGTTTGACTCCCGTCGAACTGTATTTCAGACACATCCGGTATTCTGTGACTTGACCTCAGGACCCAACTTTAGCGCCCATGTCATGCCTGGCCGTTACGCGGCTGCAGCCGTGACTCTTTGTGGAGTATGCGCCTTTCTTGAGCTCTATTGCACCCAACCTTTGTTGCCGATGTTGACGCACTTGTTTCACGCGTCGAAGACCGGTGCCGCCATGACCGTCTCGGCAGCCACGTTGGGCGTAGCGCTATCCGCACCAATCTTCGGCGCTCTTACTGAGAAGCTCGCGCGCAAACGCGTCATAGTCATCTCTCTGCTGGGAGTGTCGATCCCAACCCTGCTTGCGGCCACCTCGGCCACGCTGGCGCAGCTCATCTTCTGGCGGTTTTTGCAGGGAATCATGGTGCCAGGCGTCATCGCAGTGGTTGTCACCTACATCGGCGAGGAGTGGCCGCCGGACCGTGTCCCGCTGATCATGAGCTTCTACGTAAGCGGCACCGCGCTGGGCGGGTTTTTGGGGCGGATCTCTGCCGGCGCGTTGGCAGACCGATACAACTGGCGGGTAAGTTTTGTGGTACTGGGCGCAGCGTCGATGGCGGGCGCTGCAGCCGTAGCAGCATGGCTGCCCCACGGGCGAAAGCGACCCTTCTCACCACAACCCGCGGTGCGACCCCCCACATTCCCCGAGCAGGTGCGGGCAATGTTTGGTAACCGCCGTCTGGTGGCTACATTTGCTGTTGGATTCAACGTGCTTTTTTCACTGGTCGGCGTTTTCACGTGGATTACGTTCCACCTCAGCGCTCCGCCATTCAGCCTGTCGACTACGGCACTCAGTTCGCTGTTTTTCGTTTACCTGATCGGGCTCGTGGTCACGCCGCTGGCTGGATACCTGATCACACGTGTCGGTCTACGCGCTGGAATCGCTGGGGCGATCTGCTGCTCGATGGCCGGCGTGCTGCTCACCCTGGCGCCATCTCTGCCGGTGGTCATTCTGGGATTGACGATGCTGTCGAGCGGCGTATTCATCGCGCAGACTGCGTCGCAAAGTCATCTGCGGGTTGCCGCGTCACCGGGAGCGCGCGTTACCGCGGCGGGTTTTTACATCACCTGCTATTACTTGGGCGGTACGGCGGCGGGTGTGCTTCCAGGAGCCTTTTGGGCGATCGGCAAATGGACGGCATGCGTGTTGTTCATCGTAGGTATGCAGGCGTTGGCTTTGCTGGTAGCCCTGATTGGATGGCGCATTCCGCCCGCTCCAAAACACCGAATCACGAATCCATGAACCCCCAGGCGCGAAGCGTCATCTATATCTTCGTGGCGCATTGCAACTCGTCGACGGGCAAACCATGCCACCGCCACCAAGCCTAGACGAGCATTTTCCCAAACATTGACAACGCCACTTGAGGAGAATTTCTTTTGCCAGAGTCGCACGCCAACGCATCTCCGGGCAGCGTGAATGCAAGCAGTTCTGAGAACTCGCCCAAAAGCATGGATAATCCCTCGCCGGCAACGCTCACGCCCTGGAAGCCGCGCGTCAATCCGTGGCTGATCGCCGCGACGGTAGCCTTGGCAGCTTTTATGGAAGTGCTCGACACATCGATTGCCAACGTGGCATTGCCTCATATCGCCGGCAGCCTGGGAGCGAGCACTGACGAGGGAACGTGGGTGCTGACCAGCTACCTGGTTTCAAATGCGATCGTGTTGCCATTGGGCGGCTGGGCATCGAGTGTAATGGGCCGGCGCAATTTCTTTGTCTTTTGCATCGTCGTGTTCACAGTGGCCAGCTTCCTTTGCGGAGCAGCGCCATCGCTACCTCTGCTACTGCTCTTCCGCGTCATACAAGGTGCAGGCGGCGGCGGCATGCAGCCAATGGCGCAGGCCATCATGGCTGACTCATTCGAACCGCATAAGCGCGGACAAGCTTTTGCGCTGTATGGCCTGGTAGCGGTACTCGCACCCTCGATCGGGCCAACGTTGGGCGGCTGGATCACCGACAACTTTTCGTGGCGCTGGATTTTCTTCATCAACATTCCCGTCGGCGTCCTCGCCTTCATCCTTGTGACAAGGTTGGTCGAAGATCCGCCGTGGATCAAGCCCGATCGATCGCGATTATTCAACATGGACTACGTCGGTCTCGGCTTCCTCACGGTCGCCATGGGTGGCCTGCAAATCATGCTCGACAAGGGTGAAGAGAACGACTGGTTCGCGTCGGGCTTTATCTGCTTCTTCGCCGTGCTCTTCGTGGGCGGAATGATCGGCTTGATTGCGTGGGAGTGGACGCGAAAAAACCCTCTCATCAATCTCAAGCTGTTCCGCTTTAAGAATTTCGCGATATGTTGTTTTCTCATGATGCTGGTGGGCGGCGTACTCAACGCAAATACTGTTTTGCAGCCGCAATTCATGCAGCAGCTATTGGGGTATAACGCCACCACTGCAGGCCTCGCTCTAACCGCCGGAGGCATCGCCTTGGTGATCGTTATGCCCATGGCGGGCATTGCCACGGGAAAGGTGGCTGCTCGCTGGCTCGCCGTGCTCGGCTTCACGCTGTTCGTGCTCACGTTTAGATATGCGGCGTACGCGACCACGTTGGGAATGACCTTTCGCGCTGCTTCGTGGTTGCGTGTCGTACAGATGTTGCCGCTGCCATTCTGCTTCATTTCGATTACCAATGCTGCATACGTGGGCACTCCCAAAGAGGAAAGCAACCAGGTTTCCGGGCTCGTCAACTTTGCCCGCAATATCGGCGGCAGCATCATGATTGCGATCACTAGCGCGCAGGTTACGAGCCGCTCGACATGGCACCAGCAGCATCTGCAGAGCGCCATGCAGGCGGGGTCGAATGCCTTTGAACAGCACAAGCAAGCCCTGACCGGTTTTTTCAACGGCACCTCGGGCGGCCCGAATGCAAGTGGCATGGCCATCGCGACGATTTATAACCAGCTCAACCAACAGGCCCAGGTGCAGGGCTACCAAGACGTATATATGGAGCTCTCGTGGATGTCGGTGTTCCTGGTTGCGCTGGCGTTCATGCTGAGCAAAAACCGGCCGGGCCAGGGTCCCAGCGCTTCCGCCATGCACTGAGACGCTGCCTGAAAGAGTGCTAAATTTGTCAGCAACGTTTTTAGCTCAGTTCATGGTGACGGCGCTCGCCGCGGGTCAGGGGTTAACTCCGCTACTTATTGATCTCAGTCGAACCCATGCCACCAATCCCATCTGGCCGGGACATGCGCGCTTTCATGTCGTTTGGCAGTCATTTGAACTGACCTTGGTGAACGCACTCGCCATCGCGCTCATCTGGTGGCCGGGGCTGGTGCCTGGTGTACGCTTTTATCTCGCTGCGACTCTCACGGCTTTGCCAATGGCGTCATTTTTCATCGCCCTGTTTGCGCGGAAATTGTATGGCGGAACCATGCACGATCCGAACGGCGTGCGGCCGATGCCCGTTCGCTTAGGCGACAAGCTCTTCAAAGTAGATATGAATGCGGCGCTGGTTATCGTTGGGACTATTGTGCTGGTCGCCGCAATTTATATTTTCTGACTGCCGCGGAATTGAAAACGCCAGAAACCTTGCGGCTTCTGGCGCTCTCTGGATGCCCTTGTAGCTCATCGAATCATGCATCGTCCCGTCAGCGTGTTGATGAGGAAATGAGTTGCCTCGTCTCCCGCATCTTCCTGCTTGGTCGATGGTGCGCCGTCGGGTCACCCCGTCGTTGCATCCTTCGGCCGCGCTGGCGACGAATCTTCGAGTTGCCCCGAAGCTTCAGTCCATTCGGCTGTGCCAGCGATGGGATCATCGAGTTTCCCCGAATCTCACATCGTTCAGCGGTCCCAGTGCTTGAGCCTCGAGTCTCCCCGCTGCTCCGCTCTCTAAATCCGCCGATAATGAGGTCTTGAGTCGCCCCAAGTCCCTACATCTCCAGCTTTACCGGCGATGAATCCCCGAGTTTCCTCGGATTTCGCATCTTCCGGCGGTGCCGGTGGCAAAGGTTTGGGTTGCCCCAACTCTTGCGCCTCCGGTATCGCCGACGACCAGGCTTCGAGTTTCCTCGACTCCCGCATCCTCCGGCGTCGACTGGCGTAGTTCCAAGTTGCCTTGGATGGCGCCTTCCGACTTTGCCAAGTTGAAGATCTGAGTCGCCCCAAACCTTTTCCCTTAGCCGCCGATTGATTGAACTCTCAAGTTGCCCTGAGCACTCAAACCTTCAGCGTTGCCGATTGACCTCGTTTCTGGGTTGCCCCAAAACTTTGATCGCTCGGCGGTGCCGTCGCTGCATTTCCGAGTCGCCCCGAAAGCTGCTCTACGGCTGGGTCGATGATGAATTCCCGTCTGTCCTCGAACCTTGCATCCTCTGGCAAGCCAGCGGATGAATCTTCAATTCCAATCGAGTCTCGCAGCTTCTTGCCTGACCCTCGATGCATCCTAATCTCAATCTGACCATTCACTATCGGCAAGCCGACCATGTATCGCCAGTTCAATCTCAATCTTGCATCTGCCTGCCAGGCTTGAAGTACCGTCCAACTCCCTACAGGGTCATCAACTGAAGTGACTTTAGGCCGATCCAAATTGTGGACGCAAGTGCATAACTTCGAGTTACCTGTGGATATCACCATGGCTGGTGCATTGATGAATAAAACACGACAAGAATTCGTGATTTTGCAAATGCGCTATCTCGATTCGCTGCAGCGCTGATCGATTCCATTCATGTAGCCTTCTCTCTTGAGAATTCACGCCCATCCGTCCGCCACCCTCCGGTGGTAGCCTTCCCATGGACTTCAAACCAGGGGGAAGCCATGCGTATTTCCTTGCATCACTTTGCCGCAATCACGCTCGCAATCGGATCGTCGCTCGTAATCTCAGCACAAACGCCTACGGAGCAAACCATGGTCCACCGTAACGAAGCACCGCAAAACACAGCGCCTGCTCATAGTGTTGCCCCTCGCCAATTCCTGCGCGCCGAGGACAACACCAATCCGGTGGCGGATCCCAAAGCAGTCGTCACGCTCGGCAAAGCTCGCTTCACCATCCTCACGCCCCACTTGATCCGCATGGAGTGGGCGGGCGACGGCAAGTTTGAAGATCACGCTTCCCTTGTCTTTATTAACCGCCGGATGCCGGTTCCCAAATTTACGCAGAACTTGAGTCAGACTCCTCAAAACCTCACCATCGACACTGGGGCATTGAAGCTAATCTACGAACCCAAAGCGGACAAAGATGCCAAGTTCACTGCCGACAACCTGCGCATCGAATTCGAACTCGAGGACAAGCAGGTCTCGTGGCATCCCGGCCAGGCCGACACTGAAAACTTGCAGGGCACCACGCGCACTCTTGACGGCGCATTCGGTTCCAAGACTAGAGAGCCCATCGAGCCAGGCCTGGTGTCGCGCGCCGGCTGGACCGTCGTCGATGATTCCACCCGGCCACTCTTCGATTCTGCTGATTTCAATTTCGCGCAAGGTGAAAAGAGTCCTTGGCCCTGGGTGATGGCGCGCCCCGCCGGCGAGCGGCAGGATTTGTACTTCTTCGGCTATGGCCACGATTACCGCAAAGCTCTCGGCGACTATGTGCGCGTCGCCGGGCGCATCCCGCTCCCGCCCCGCTTCGCTTTCGGCGCGTGGTGGTCGCGCTATTGGGATTACACCGATCAGGAACTTGATGAGCTTGTCAGCGGATTTCACGAGAACGATGTGCCCCTCGATGTCTTCGTAATCGATATGGGATGGCACATGAGCAACAGCCAATTGCGCGCCATGGGTGAGACCGACCAATCTAAAAATGGGCTCGGTTGGTCCGGCTATTCATGGAACAAGGTCCTCTTTCCCGACCCCGACGCATTTCTCGCCAAGCTCCATTCCGAGGGTCTCAAAGTGACGCTCAACTTGCATCCTGCATCGGGAGTGCAACCGTGGGAAACGGCATATCCCGCAATGGCAAAAGCGATGGGCATCGATCCGGCGACGAGAAAATTTGTTCCCTTCGACCTCACCGACAAAAAATATGCCACCAACTATATGAACCTTCTCCATCATCCGCTCGAAAAACAAGGCATCGATTTCTGGTGGCTCGATTGGCAGCAGCAGCCAAACACTAAAATGGCCGGCGTGACGCCTACATGGTGGCTCAACTATGTTCACTTCACCGATCAGCAGCGCGAAGGCAAACGGCCGCTGCTCTTCCACCGCTGGGGCGGCCTCGGCAATCATCGCTACCAAATAGGTTTTTCAGGGGATTCATTCTCGGTGTGGGATTCACTGGCATTTCAACCGTGGTTTACCGCCACCGCAGCCAACGTCGGCTACGCCTATTGGAGCCACGATATCGGCGGCCATCAGCCCGGCGCCGTCGATCCTGAACTTTTCACGCGTTGGGTAGAGTTCGGTGCGTTCAGCCCCATCTTGCGCACCCATACCACAAAAAATCCAGATTCTGAACGCCGCGTCTGGGCCTACCCCGAGCCTTATTCCGCCATCTTGCGATCGACCTTTCAACTGCGCTACGCGCTTGAGCCGTACCTATACACCGAGGCCCGACGCACCTACGATACCGGGGTCGCGTTCCTGCGCCCGCTCTATTACGATTGGCCCCACGCCGACGAATCCTACGAGAGCAAGGGTGAATATCTTTTCGGCGATCAGATGCTCGTCGCGCCCGTCGTTGTTCCCGCTGACAAGGTAACGTTGCTTACCGCCCAAAAAGTCTGGCTCCCCAAAGGGGAGTGGATCGAATGGCCCACCGGGAAACACTTCACCGGCCCCGCCAGCATCGAGCGCAGTTTCTCCATTGATCAGATTCCGGTCTACCTCAAGGCTGGAGCCATCGTGCCCATGCAACCGCCCATGCACTACACCGGCGAGAAGCCCGTTAACCCGCTGATCGTTAATGTATGGCCACTCGCGCCTGACTCCAGCACTACCTACACGCTCTATGAAGATTCGAGCGCCGCTGTCGAATACCAACACGGCATCTTTGTGCGCACACCCATTAAGGCCACGCAAAAAGGAAATATGCTGCGCGTTGAAATCGGTCCCGCTGAGGGCAGTTATCCTGGCATGCTCAAGTCGCGCGGCTATCATCTGCGCCTTCCGGCCGATTGGCCGCCCACGTCTGTTGCGGTGAATGGCGTCGCGGTAAAGCCTGCATCGGTCAACAGCAAACAAGGCTGGAGCTTTGAAGGCAACACGCTCACCACTATCATTCCTGTGGCTAACCAAAGCGTCGCAAATAAAGTCATAATCGAGGTTCACCGCGACCCAAGCCTCACTGCCCGTCGCGATCAGCTCGATGGCTTTAACGGAGCAATGACACGCCTCCGCGGTGCCTACGATGCGATGAATCAGACCATGCCGGCATCCGCGCCGCCCGACATCCTAGTCGATGCGATGCAGACAGGCGATCGGCTCGGGTACCATCCCGAACGCGCACAGCAAGAGCTGGAACGCTTTCACCAGATTCTTCCTGAGGCGCAGGCTGCCGTCGAAAAGTCGGCGCAAGAATTTCCGCAGCGCATGGAGGACTTTGCCAAGCGCATGAACCGCGACAATCCGCACCCCGCCGATGCCAGTGCGCAACGCCAGCGCCGCCTCGACGCCATGAGCAGAGCGCAGCGTCAGGTTGCAGAGGCCGCAAAGTAATCGACTGATAGCGGCCGCCAACGGCAGTGCGGCCGAGAAATGAATTCGCTGGGATGCGACAAAACTCGCCGCATCCCGCCGAATCATGTAATCGCTTGCAGGCTGTGCGTGCATCGGTTTACGATTCGGGCGTATGAAAAATCCAGTTCAATTTCTGCCTGCAATTTTCCTGCTCGCGGCGCCGTTCGCTTTCTCGCAGGCGCCTCCCGCAGCATCCGACCCTCTGGCTCCTACACTTGGCGTCAAGTCTCCCGAGCAGATCGATCAGGAGTGGCAGAAGTCCGTCGCCAAATACGATGGCGAACGCAAGCGCCTTCTCACCGAAGCCAACCGGCAAGCGAACGACGGCCCCTTTCGCGCAGACTGGGGCTCGCTGATGAAGTATGAGCAGCCGCAATGGTATAAAGACGCCAAATTCGGCATCTTCATTCACTGGGGTGTCTACTCCGTGCCCGCCGCGCAGAACGAATGGTACCCGCGCAACATGTATCGGCCCAGCGAGGGCGCGTACAAGAATTTCCATGAGCACTTCGCCGCACAAAATTCCGCAGAGGCCGAGTCCAAAGGATACAAAGATCTCATCCCGATGTTCCGCGCCGAGCGCTTCGATGCCACTGCATGGGCTCAGCTGTTCAAAGATTCAGGGGCGCGATATGTAGTGCCTGTCGCCGAACATCACGACGGCTTCTCAATGTACGACTCCGGCCTTTCAGATTGGACAGTAGTAAAAATGGGTCCCAAGCGTGACACGCTCGGGGAGTTGTCAGTGGCAATCCGCAAAGCAGGATTGCATTTTGGCCTCAGTTCGCATCGCGCCGAACATAATTTCTTTTACGACGGCGGCCGCGCCATTCGCTCCGATGTCAACGATCCGAAATACGCTTCGCTCTATGGCCCCGCGCATCAATGGTTCGAGGCGCCCGGCGACGCGCATGGTCTCGACAACGATTGGACCTGGGTAAGCGAAGCGTGGACACGTGATTGGCTGGCGCGCGACACCGAGCTCGTCGAGAAATACAAACCTGAAGTTGTGTACTTCGATTGGTGGATCGGCCATCCAGATTTTCGCCGTGCCGTCACCGAGTTTGCGGCCTTCTATTACAACTACGCTGCAGCGCATGGCTACACCGGCGTCATTGACTTCAAAGACTATTCACTCAATTGGAAATCGGGCACACGTGATTTTGAACGCGGACAACAGGACCACATCATCGCCGACCACTGGCAGACCGATACCTCCATCAGCAACGCCTCCTGGGGATACATCGAACACGATACCTTCAAAACGCCTGAATTTCTGATTCGTCAACTCGTAGACATTGTCAGCAAAAATGGCAATCTCCTTCTAAACTTTGGCCCGCGCGCCGACGGCACAGTGCCCGACGAAGTGCGCGCTACCCTGCTTGAAATGGGCGCATGGCTCAAGGTTAACGGTGATGCAATCTATGCCACCACGCCATGGAAGACCTATGGCGAAGGCCCAACCAAGGTCGCTGCGGGCGCATTTCACGATACCGACACCAAGCCGTATACACCTGAAGATTTTCGCTTCACTCTAAAAGGCGCGACCATATATGCGATCGGCATGGCCTGCCCATCCGACTCTAAAGCCAGGATTCATGCGCTGGCCACGATGCCGCTTGCGACGGTTGAGTTGCTTGGCTCTCGTTCTAAAGTAGCGTGGACACAGACAGCGGACGCGCTCGAGTTCACTTTGCCCGCCGACGCCGCCTGCCAGCATGCTTACGCACTCAAGCTCACACCTGCAACAAAATAATCCCGCAATCAAGCGCACCCATCCAAATGCGGTATCCGGGGAGCATTTGTGCACTCTCAAAATTAGATCGATTATCGCACGCAACAAATTTTAAACGTCCGTGTTGACAGCACTACGGCGCTGTTCTCTTGCTCACGCTGCGCAAAAATGCACGTCCAATTTTGACCGCGTTTGTCGCACGCCTAGAGCGCGTCGAAAATGTGTGCGCCCTTACTGCATCCATCTGCGTTCAAATATCCCGGAGGTTTATGATGGTTCGAAAATTTCTTCCCCTGCTAGTGCTCACCGTTGCGTTGGCATTACCCGCCAGCATGCATGCACAAATAACAACCACTTCAGTTCGCGAACAGGTTCCACCCTTCGAGTTGTATGGGGGCTATTCCTACGTGTTCAGTGAAACAAGCAATTCACTTCACCAGGTCTCAACTAACGGATTAACGGGATGGGATACGTCGTTCAAAGTGCCCCTGCCTATTCTGCCCGACTGGCTGGGAATCAAAGGCGACGTCTCTGGAAATTACTATAAGCACAACCGCTTCGAACCCAACTTTACCCCCAAAGCGTATTACTTCATGCTCGGCCCGCAGGTCTCAGCGCATCTAGGCAGATCGACCGTTTTCCTGCACGGACTGGTCGGCAGCGCACACGTTAGTCAAAACGCCCTTCCCAATTTAAGAACTGCGAACACACTCGCAGTCGCAGTAGGCGGGGGCCTCGACGCCGGCTTTTCGCGTCACTGGGCCTGGCGTATCACCGGCGACTACTACAACACTCGGTACCGTGCAAATGACAACAACCTAGATGCGGTTCTGAATTCAAATGGACGCGTTGCAACTGGCCCCCTCTTCCGTTTCTAACTGCACGCTGTATGTCGACAGGTTAGTGATGACGGATGCGCAAGCAATCCTCTGTACGCAGAGGATTGCTTTGTTTGGTGGGTAATCCTGTTTTGAAAGGGACGGCTCCAGTCGTACCCTGATACGGAGCACAATATCATTGGTCTCGGTTCTACAGGTGCGGCTTCACGCATCACTTGATAAACGCAACCGCAGGCCTTTCGACTTCGGTCGATCACCTCTCGAACGACGACCTGTTGTTGGGGACCGCGACGCCAAGCGACCTTCGCTCAAGATGAAATGTTTTCAAGCGGTTCACTCGACATGACAGGTTCTTAAGCGACCCTTGCTCAAGAGGATCCGTTCATGAGTGAAACAGACCGCAATTTCAGTCATGCGGGTCCCTAAGTGGTGCGGCTTAGGTCTGCTTTCCTAAACCGCAACCGCAGGTCGTTCGATGAAGACCTGTTCGTGGGCCCCGACGCCAAGCGACCTTGGCTGAATCGACTCCTTCAGGCGATTTTCTGTCGATTACCCCACGCTCGTATTCGATGACCTCAATCAACAAGACATGAGGCATTGGTCAAGTAACACGCAATGACAATCCTGAACAACCGCGCTCTCTACAACGGCACACACCGTTCAATGTGCCCAAAAGTCGTCTCATGTGTTAGTTTTGGCTGTTCACACCGTGGCCAACTTTACGAGTCGCGGAGCAGGACGAGGAGAACGCAATGCACTGGACCAAACACATCGCAACATGCGCCGCAGCCCTGTTGATCGGGGTTGCGCCGTTCGCAGTTGGTGGGCAGACAACGCCCACCACACACATGTCAAAAATGAAGGCGGCATCGGCCAATGGAAAAGATTGGTGGCAGAATGCTGTCATATATGAGATCTACCCGCGCAGCTTTCAGGACTCGAACGGCGACGGCATCGGCGACTTGAACGGGATCACTAAGCGTCTGGATTACCTCAGGGATTTGGGCGTGGATGCGGTCTGGCTATCGCCAATTTATCCTTCGCCGCAAGTCGACTTCGGCTACGACATATCCGATTACCAAAATATCGATCCTCAATACGGCACGTTGGCTGATTTTGACAAATTAGTGAGCGAGGCCAAAAAGCGGCACATCCGCGTGGTCATGGATATGGTGATGAATCATAGTTCCGATAAGCACAAATGGTTTTTGGAGTCGCGCTCTTCGCGCACCAATCCGTATCGCGACTGGTATGTGTGGCAAGATGGCAAGGGCCAGACAGAAACCAGCAAAGGGGAAGTACCCAACAACTGGCAGTCTGATTTTGGTCACTCCGCATGGGAGTGGGATGAGAAGACACGCCAGTACTATTACCACAAGTTCTATATTCAGCAGCCGGATTTTAACTGGGACAATCCCAAAGTTCACGACGCGTTTAAAGACATCATCAAGTTCTGGCTTAATCGCGGGGTTGGCGGCTTTCGCTTTGACGCAATCACCACGCTGTACGAAGATCCGAACCTCATCGATGATGACGTGATGAAAGACAAGGACGGCAAGTCCTTCACTAACGCATATGGGGACATTGCGCTCAACGACACCCGAACGAATAATCTGCCGGGCGTTCATCCTGTCATGCAGGAAGTGCGCGCAACGATGGACACATTCGGGGCTAATGGATTCCCGGGAACGCGCGTTCTGATTGGCGAGACCTATCTGCCCAATGTTGCAGAACTGGCCAAGCAATATGGAACTTCCGACAAGCCCGAGTTTCAATTGCCGATGGATACCCAGGTTGGCTTTATTAACAAGCTGGATGTGGCGGCGTTTCGCGCCAAGCTGACAGATGCGGAGACACAACTCGGCAGCAATACACCTCTGTTTGTCTTTGATAATCATGACAACGCGCGCCTCGACGCCCGCTACGGAGACGGCACGCACGACACCGATATTCAACGCGTAATTGCAACCATGCTTTTCGCGAGCCGCGGCACATCGCTGTTTTATTACGGCGACGAAATCGGAATGAAGACCACGCCGCCAACGCGCAAAGAAGACGTGAAGGACCCGGTTGGCCTCACCGGCTGGCCTAAAGATAAAGGTCGCGACGGGGAGCGCACACCCATGCAATGGGAAGCGACGGCCAACGCCGGCTTTACTACGGACACGGCGAAGCCGTGGCTGCCTGTCCCGCCCAGCGCCAGCACGATAAATGTGCAGGCCGAGAAGGCCGATCCTAATTCACTGTTGGCGTGGTATCGGAGCTTGACCAAGCTTAAAAAGAGCAACGCCGATTTAGCCAGGGGCGACGAGAAAATGCTCGACACCGACAACAGCAAAGTACTGAGTTGGGAGCGGCACACCAGTGGCACGTCGCGGGTGGTAGTAGCGGTCAATTTCACGGCTGAGGCGCAGACTGTCAACCTGGCGGGTGGCGCGAAAATGCCGGCGGTCCATCTGCAAACCCTGTTGAAGACTCCGGGAGCGGCCGATCCGGCATCGCTTGGGGCCATTCGACTGGGTCCATACGGCGTATACATCGGAGAGGCTAAATAGCGGCCGGAAAAGTCATTCGACGGCGCGGGTCCGGCGGTTCCAATTCCAAGGGGAGCCGCCAGACTTGCGTGTGACTTGCGGCTTTTAATGAGATGAATTCGATGAGATGAATTCGGGCGGCGAGTTTAGAGTTTGCTGGCCTCAGTTGTCTTCTTCCGGGCCGAATTCTGAGTTATCGACCCCGAAAGAAGGTTGTTGATTATCTGTTTGTCGCAGTTTGGCCAAGGTTTTCCGGTAGAACCAGGCTGCTGCCAATCCACCCGCCAATGCAGACACGGCGGCTAGGCTTGCAACCTTGATCCAGGCGTACCGTCCGGCCGGTCCGGTCTGACGACGCAGAAGAGGGTAGGGCCGTTTGGAACTCAATGGTGTTGATTCCATGTCGGTTATCATATTTTCAGCGCTCTTCTCTGGGGACCCAATGAAAACGTTATCTACGAATTATCACGGCATTAGATGCAAAGCTGAGCAGCTAAGGATACCCGCCGGACACCAAAATAATTTCAATTTTTGTATTTGCTTATTCCTGCATCTATAGTATTGTATATATATTCCAGTGACGGAGGCGGTCACAGTGACCGTACCTGATCTGGAAGTAGTTTGCGTCACTGGCCTCCCGGCACGAACAGCAAGACCGTTCGTGCCGCCTTTTTTTTGCGCCAAGACTTTGTTGTGAACACCGTTCGATCTGTCCAAGAAACCGGAGATCGTATCGTTCCTCTTCATCCTTTCAGCAGTCTAAAATAAATGAGGAGAACAGCTCATGATCAATGCAGCCGCTACGCGCCGGCTAGTCTTAGGCTTGTTGATTTCCGCAGTCACTGCGGCCAGCTATGCACAGTGGGCGAACCCCGCTGAGGATGTTCCGGCTTACCACGCCGCCGCCCCGCTCAAATTGACCCCTTTGCCGGCGATCCTAACCGGGGCGAATCTTACCGGGGAGAACTTTCGCTTCCCCTGGCAAGTGCACGTCTATCAGCAGGCGGCAAAGGTGAGCAGTGTGATTTACCAGCTGCCGTGTAATTGCCGCTGCGACCGGTCATTGGGACATACCAGCCTGCGCAGCTGTTTTGAGGGGCTGCATGGCACGGAGTGTTCAACCTGCGCTAAAGAGGCGCTATTTGCCTATCAGCAGACACGGATGGGAAAGAATCCTACGCAGATCAGGGAAGCTATCGCTCGTCATGACTATGAGGCCATTGATCTCGAGAAGCAATAAGTCATTTGGGTTGATGGAAAAAGCAAATAAAAATTGGCGTAGAATAGGAGTGCAGCACGAGCCAGTTTGCCCGGCTCGCACCCGGCGGCTTGCACTTTGTGGAGCAGCCAAAGATGGGGGCGTCACGGTTTCGACGGGATTGATTGCGGCATGGGAGGCATGTCGGGGTGTGGGCACCCGTAATCGCCTGCAAAACTAAAGTTGCCAACGATAATCTGGCACTTGCTGCTTAATTAAATAAGCAGCCGTCTTTCGCGGCTTCGCCTATGGGCTGCGAGTAAGACGTCATTCAGTAGGCTGGCGTAAGCGGCTCGGTCCGTGTCACTTGCGCGAGATCATCGGACTAGCTTTTGGCGTATTTTGTCCGTTCTGAGCGCCAGGAGTGAAATTTCCGGAACTGGACTGAACATGGATCTTCCCGGCTGACAGCGATTTCGGACGCGGGTTCGACTCCCGCCGCCTCCACCATCCTATCTTATTGATTCCATTATATTTAATGGAAAAACTAAAGTGTGCGTGTACTTAATACGTACTTCCAAGCTATTTTCCATCGAGCAACTCTGCGTTCTCGTATACATTCCCAATGACCTCCCAATTATCGTGGGTGCTCATACTCCATCCCTCGCCGGGGTTCATGATATTTTCC
>JANXYB010000109.1 GCA_025350325.1 Acidobacteriaceae bacterium | reverse complement strand
CGCGCTGGCCCGCCTCAAGAGCTACTTCGACTACGGCACTTTCACGCCCATACAGGTCGCGTCCATCGCCGCGCTCGAGGGACCGCAGGACTGCGTCCGCCAGATCTGCGAAAACTATCGCAGCCGCCGCAACGTGCTGGTGGAGGGCCTCAACAAGGCCGGATGGCCCGTAGCCCTGCCCAAAGCCACCATGTTTGTCTGGGCGCAAATTCCCGAGCAATACCGCAAACTAGGTTCTCTTGAATTCTCAAAGATTCTGCTCAACGAAGCTAAGGTAGCGGTCAGCCCCGGCATAGGCTTCGGTGACTACGGAGACGGGCACGTAAGATTCTCGCTCATCGAAAATGAGGAGCGGACAAGACAAGCGTTAAGAGGGATCAGGCAGATGCTGGCAAAGGGCGTGTTGGTGGGGTAATTGGATTGATTGCCAGTTGGAGAAAAGCTTGTCACCTACCCGCGATAACTTTTCGCAACAAGCTCTTCATACTGCAGTGATTCGCCCCACCTTACATTTGCCGACTATTTCCCCACAATCACTATCCTTGGTAGTGAGCACCGGCAGTCGCAATCTAACTTTTAGCAGAGCAGTCACAGACCTCGGTCTGCCATTCCCCATGGAAAAGCGTCGTTAACCTCTTTATCCAGAGGACTCTGCGGCCAACTGTTTTCGTAAGACGACTTTACCGCCCACGGCTACCCGCAAGTCGATGAAAAAAAATGACTTCCATCCAGAGTACGGGTGGGGGTGCCCCGCAAAGGTACGTACACTTGCAAGGTTTTCACCCTCGCTTTGGTTACGCCGCAACTCATCAGATTCTTAATGGCTATTCCCGCACGGCTTTGATAAGGTCGCCCATCGCGGGCCACAAAGTGAAGCGGACCAGGGCGGACGGCTTGTTGATTTCATCCAGGGTGTCGAGCTGTTGCTTCTTCCAGCCTGCGGGAGCATTTTCGGTGCCGGCCAGATAGTGCAAGGCTTGTTGCCCCATTGCCGTGAGTTGAAGCGTCTGGTCGGCGCGCTGTGAGGCCGCTGCGAGGCGCGGAGAGGCCGTCATCTGCTGATGCACAGCAGGGACCGACGCAGCAAGTTGCGAGAACCATGCAGCCAGCGCGTCGCGATCCGCCGTATCGCTCTTGGGGTCGGCAATGAGTCGCTTGACTGCAAGCTCAAACCAGTGTCGAGAAGGAGGATCGGGCACTACAGCATCGACGAGGTTGTCGAGCGCCGTCAATTGATCTGTGTGCTGTTCATCGTATCGGTCGCTAAAGGGGACTGGCTCGAGTACGGACGCGAACCTGCGCAACGCGTCCATATTAGGAGTGCTCGCCAGGTTAGGGGTACCTGCAAGCGCGCGCAGGCCGGCATCTTCTGAAGCGAGATGCATCAGGCCCAGGCCTTCAAGTTCAACAGAAACGGGGATGAGGCGGCGATACATGTCGTCAACATCGCGCACGCTTTCAGTCGACCAGAATCGTTCGGCCATGGCAGCGGTGCGCGGCCAGATGCGCGAATCAATGGTGCGCTCGTTGAGCTGTTCGGCCCACATGCAAACTTCTCCGCCGAGGATACGCTTGCGCTCGTCGAGGGTGAGGCTTGAAGAGGAGGGGACCGGATCTGCGAGATAATGCACACCGGCAGTCTTCATCGCATCAAGATAGTAGGGCGCGGAAAGCACGCCCTCGTAGCCCAGTTGCGCTCCCTTGGCGAGAGAGGCTTCACCGCGCCACGACTGCACGACCACATCCTTAGGCAATCCGGGGGTGAGGACTTCATCCCAGCCCATCATGTGCTTGTGAAGGCGCGCGATGATTTTCAAAACGCGCGTATTGAAGTATGCCTGCAACGCATCGTTGTCCTTGAGGTTGTGCGCCCGCATGAAGGCGATGATGCGAGGATTCTTTTTCCAATCGGGAGCCGGTGTTTCATCGCCGCCAATGTGAACGTAGGCATCCGGGAAGAGCGTCGCCATTTCAGTCAAGAAGCGGTCGATGAAAGCATAGGTTGCGTCGCGCGTTGGATCGATGGCCGTATCGCTGATGCCAAATTCGCGGCGAACCTCATCAGGCGTAGTGCCGCTGGCGAGCGAGGGATAGGCAACCAGCCATGCCGTGCTGTGGCCGGGCATTTCAAACTCAGGCACAACGCGAATGCCGCGCGCTCGCGCGTACGCAACGACGTCTTTTGCATCTTGCTGCGTGTAGAAAAGGCCGTCTGAACCAATGCCGGTAAGCTTAGGAAAAACGCGGCTTTCAATGCGGAAGCCCTGATCCTCTGTGAGGTGCCAGTGAAACACGTTGAGCTTGACGGCTGCCATAGCATCGAGGTTGCGCTTGATCACCGTGAGCGGCTCGAAGTGGCGACCGCAATCTATCATCAGGCCGCGCCAGCGAAAGCGAGGCGCATCGTGAATTTCAACCGCATGGATTGCATAGCCGTTTCCGGTGGGCTGCACGAGCTGTACGAGGGTTTCGAGACCGTGCATGGCACCGAGATCAGTGGCGGCCTCGATTTTTACGCCGGAGGGCGTGACACTGAGCGAATAGCTCTCATCTTCATCGAGCGATTGAACGGGGGATGAAGCATGTGTCACGTTAACGACGAGATGCGTGGTGCCGGCGGCGCCACGGCCGGCATGACGCAAGCCGCTCGCACTCTCGATGCGACGCACAGCGCGGTCGATGGCATTAGTGAGACGACCATCGGACATAGCCGGAGTCTCGACCGCAAAAGTAGCGCTGAGCGGAAGATCGCCGGAACCTAAAGACAACTGCGCCGGTTGCGGCATCAAGTGATTTTGAAACTGCATCTGGGCGGTAGCGGTAGCGCTGCAGAGGGCGACTGCGACGACAGCCCCCACTCCAAGATTGATTGCTTTCAAAGTAAGGTCCCCAATGGCAAATTTTCAAATAAGGCTGTATTTACGTTTACGCGATTGACCCGAACAGCCGTCAATTTGAGGCTGTATCCTCTCGTTTCACCGCGCTCAGAGGTATCTCCATGGTGCCCACTTTGTGCGAGGCCTGATCGTAAACGCCGGTGCGCAACCAGTATTGTCCCTTGGGCACTGCGACTTCGCCATGCAACTGCACTCCGGTTTTTTCAAAGACGGCGTAAATATCGGGCTTGATAGAAAGAGCGACCAGGTGATCGGCTCGACTCGCCACGTGACCATACCGGTCATAGACGATCAACGACAAGTTTAACGTTCCTTTGTGCAGTCCATCTGAATCCAGCTTCAAATTGAGGTCTTTGAGATCGACTGCAAAATCGACGGAATAGTGCTCCTGCGGCCCTTTCAATGCGGGTTTGGAATCTGCCGCGGACGTCGACTTTGGCGTCACTTCATGGATCAGCGTCTTATAAAGAATCTGCTCTGTCTGGGGCAATCCGAACTCCATAAAGGGCAGCAGTGGATCGATGCTCGTTGGACTTTTCGAAGCCTGTTGCAAGGCTTGCTGCTGGCTGCCTCCAGCGGCGCCGGGCAGGTCTTGATCGCGCGCATAATAACCGCGACGGAAAGAGAGCGTGTACTTGCCATCGCCGACTTTGACATCGATGTTTCTGAACACACCATCCATCTTGGTATCGGACGGTGTGTAGGAGATGGTGTAGAAGTTCCGGCTTGAAGTAACGACGCGCCCGATGATCGAAGAAAGGTCATTTCCATTAAAGAATGCCTTCCCGCCTGTCTCGCGCGCGAGCATATCCATGGTTTGATTACTAATATTGTTGGTCTTGTCTTCGAGCATTACAGAGTTCGCAAATCCGCCCAGGCCGGCGTTGGGTGCATCAGCGGTTGCTCCTGCAGGAGGTCCGAGTAGTTGCGCCGGTGTTGTGACCGATGGGTCTAGCGTGTTCTCAGCGCTGTACATGGTATGGGTGGTGACGCCGCGCGCATCGACGGGATAGACCGACACGCGTGCTGCTGCAAGCAAATTGATAGTTTGTTTGATGGAATCTTCAAAGCGCATATCGGTTTGTCCAAAAAGAGCCAGAGGAAAGGCCCCGGACATCCAGATCAAATTTTTTCGACCGGGAAATGCGGCCAGGAAGGACGCAAGGTGGTTGAGATTTTGCAGCGTGCGGTACTCGCGGTCACTTTCCTGCGCGTAATTCGTTTCGCCCAGGAACTGCTGAAATCCGGCAATCATGTTGGCTGCCGCTGCGGCTGAAGCTGGGCTTCCATCTTGCTGGCTTGCCATCATGCCAATGACCGACGATTGCGCGTTTGTTTCCTCGGGAGACTGTAATAGCACGGCTGCCTCGGGCTTGTTGTTCTTGCGATAGCCGAGGGCCGTAGCCAGCATGGCCGGATCATCTGAAAATCCCTGCACAAAGCGAAGCTGAAGTTCCATCGTGAAGATGGCCATGCGGGAACCGGGTTTCAAGGTTTTGAGGTAGTGCTCCGCCGACCTGCGCAGGTAAATCTGGTCAGCGATCGGCGTATTCAAAGCATCGAGCAATAGCAGGTTGACGGCCGGGGGAGTTGGCACTGGTGAGAAATTGCTGAACGTATTGGGCGGCAGCTTTGGGAACTGCAGCTTGTCAACCTGCTCCGGCGTCATAGCACTGTCGTGCTCTTCAAAATACGAGATTGCTTGCGGCTTATTCTGTTCCGTGACGGTAAAGGCGTCCTGCTTCAAACCGGTGACTGGCGCTCCATTCTTATCCGTGACCAGCACGTCGACCAGCACTGCCCGGCTGTTGACGCGAAGAGTGGTCTGGGGACTAAACGATGCAGACTCATTGCTTTGAGAAATAAGAGACGCTTGTAACCACGAAGCTACAAGGGCGGCTATCAGGATTGAGCGCTTCATCGTTCGACCTCTTTCAGAACAGAGCAGGGTATCACCGCAACTACATGTCTGTAGAGCGATTGTTGTCAGTTGGGATCTTTGGGCATCGGTACGTTAGACTGCGGTGAATTGTCTGTGTTGTCAGGTTTCGCTGGTGGGGGAGAAGTAGCGTCTTGATCTTTATCGAGAATGACTCGCGAGCTTGAGCCGAGCCGGTGGTAGTCGGTAAATGTGGTGCGATTAAGCATGGTGATGGGACGAGGAAGCTTGCGATCGTGGGCCTTCCGTGCGCAGACGTTCACCTCTTCAACGGTGAACGCAATACTGCGCAGCGGACAAACGTATCGGCGATTGCCCAACTCGACAGGCCCATATTCAATGACGGATGCCACGTGGGAGATGGGATCTGACTTTTTTCCATCCGTAACGACGGTGATACGCAGCATAGCTCCGGTGTCGGGTGCAATGGCCAATTCGCCATGGTATCCCGGAGTGTCGTGAAAAGTAGAAATTGGCATGCACCCGTAATTTACTTCGTAATGGGAACCGGACCGTGGGACGGTATAGCGGTATACGGCAGCGAGACCGCCCAATGTGTGCTCCCAATGATGGAAGTCGAGAGTGCTGTTGCCCAGGTCGAAAAGCACGATTGCAGCTTCGGGGCCGAATTCACCATGGCTTGCCAGCCCTGCCTCAGGGGAACTAGACGCGCGCTTCGCCTGCATGGAGTTTGTGACTTCTTTGCCATCCTGAAAAGTTATCTCGCGTGTCGAGGATCCGACCAAGTGAAGTTCCTTGCTGGGCTCAGCGTCTTTGAACGCAATGGTGAACGGACTGTCGTCGAAGCGCGAAGTACTGCGCGTGGCGAAGAAGTTAGGCAGGTGCGAGAGGACGTTGAAAACGTACCGGTTCGCGAGGACCAGCATCCGCCGTTGCGCCGCAGGGTTGGGTGGTGGAAGGTTAGGAATTTCGCTTGATGGAGGATCAAGCAGACCTGAGCGATCTGCCAACCGCTCCAGGGATTGCTGGACGTGCGGCCCTGGCTTGTAGAGGTCCACAAGACGGGCTCGCGCTGCTGGCGTAAGTCGTTCAGTAAGCTCCATGGCATCCAGTTGTCGAACGAAATCGTCGTCTTCCGCGAGCTGCTGCAGCAGGTCGATGTCCTCGTCGTTTTTTCGAATTTGACCGGACGAGTTAGTAGAGTGCTTCGCCGCGTTGGCTGAGATCGCCTTCTCAAGCTTAAGCACCGTCACACGCTCTGCCACGCTCAGATTGAGCAGTGAAGCCGCGAAGAGTAACAGCAAGATGAGCGGTCGCATTTGAAACCAGCCCTATTCGCGCGTCAGGCTCGGCGTTGCCCTGGGCGATGATTGCGCTTTACCACATCCAACGAGGGACCTTGTATTCAAGGATTCAGGCAAGAGCAAGGGCTTCGCCGCCTAAAGGTAGCATAAATTTTAAAGAATGACTTGTCTTCGCAGTCGTGAATACCCACGGCTAGGCCACTGTTGATTATTGACCTGCCCCCCAGAAGCCGGTACACTAATCTAGTTTGGCGATTCATGCCTGTCGTTGCGGAGCCAGTCGTTCGCCCTTTC
This sequence comes from Acidobacteriaceae bacterium, assembly GCA_025350325.1. Taxonomy (GTDB): domain Bacteria; phylum Acidobacteriota; class Terriglobia; order Terriglobales; family Acidobacteriaceae; genus Telmatobacter. The sequence continues at coordinate 64,198 of JANXYB010000109.1, read as the reverse complement.
AGAGGGCTTGAGCGTCCCGGAGCGCGGAAGTATCCGCCCGAGCTATTTAGATTTCATAAGCGCACCTGCCGTAGTGGGAGCCGCGCTGGAGGATTTATGTACGCGGTTATTCGTACCGGTGGGAAACAATATCGGGTCGCCCCAGGCGACGTAGTAAAGATTGAGTGCGTTGCCTCAGAGAACCAGACCATTGAGTTCACAGACGTGCTGGCGGTAAGCGGCGAACCGGGAACCGTAGTCAAGCCGGGAGCCGCGTCAGTTACAGCTGAAGTCCTGGGCGACGGACGTGGCGACAAGATCCTTGTCTTTCACCTGAAGCGAAAGAAGCAGTACAAAAAGCTTCAGGGACATCGGCAGAATTTCACCGAGGTGCGCATCAAGGCCATCGTGGCTGACGGCGTCACCTATTCCGCCTGATCGACGCGGACTCAACATTGAGAAGGGGATAGGGCAATGGCACATAAGAAGGGTGGAGGCAGCTCCACAAACGGACGCGATTCGAATGCTCAGCGGTTGGGCGTAAAGGCTTTCGGCGGTCAACTGATCACCGGCGGGTCGATCATCATGCGCCAGCGCGGCACCAAGATCAAGCCTGGCCTGAACGTGGGCATCGGCTCCGACGACACGCTCTTTGCCAAGGTAACCGGCCGCGTAAAGTTTGCGGATCGCGGAAACCGGGGGCGGTTTGCCTCAATTGAACCGGTTGCAACCGAGTAAAAGTTTTTGGAGTTTATAGAAAAGCCGCGGTTCGCCGTGGCTTTTTTGCGTTGCGGGCAGACTCACTTAGCGCTTTGGCTGAGACGCCGGCAGCGAATCGCGATTGTCAACCGGGGGTGGCAACGTATCGAGCCGCCAAATGCAGTAAGCGCTATGTTCACGCAAAAGGCCGGACAACCTCGTCCGACCTCTTTTTTCCCCTGATTGTTTGGCTACCCTTATTTTGATTCGTTGCCCTGCAAGTTCCGGGTCAGCACCTTCTCCACAACGCGTTCAACGTCGGTCAGGAAGAATGTGTTGGCAGGCTGCTGAACGGCTATTTGCGTACCGTGGCCCAGCGCCGCCGCAATCTCATTCCAGCGATATATGGTGGAGTTGGCCGGCATCACAACGGGCTGGCGGGCTGGCTCAGGCAGTGCGCAGTACACCGCCCAGGTCGCGAGTGAAGCTAGAATGCCGATCTCATATCCAACTTGAACTGGAGCCGACAAGCTGTTTGTTATGGAAGCCAGCAGCGAGTGGAGGAAGTCGTTTGCGGACATCAGACCTAGTCCCAGGGCACTGCCAAATGCAATATCCCGCGCGGACAGCCGAAGAGCATTCATGCACAAGCAGAGGAAACCGAGCAGGCACAGTTCAAGGATACTGACTGACCGCATGAGTGCGAAAGCAAGATCGGGGATCAACATGACGCTGACATGCGAATATGAAACCGATCCGAGGGTAGCGATCAACGAAACCAATGTTGCCCAGCGAAAAACCACGGTGCCGAAGCGCAGCAAGCCGGAAAACGCTAAAAGGACGGAGCGGAAAATCTCGAGGACGACAAAGAAAAGAATCGTGGCGCTGGCGATGTAAACCGCCCAATAGGAATAGAAGTAGAGGGGAAAGTAAATGTCTTGATAACCATTGGGCTGAGATTGCAAGTACAGAAGAACGAGTAGAACCGGCATCGAACCGACTCGCAAAGCCAGGTACACACTCATAGCCGGGAAGCGGCGGTGAAACCCCTTTTTCCAGAATACAAACCCAAGCGCCGCCCAAAGCACGAATTCAACCGCACTCATCACCGACATTGCGTTTCCTAACTGCATTCAGGGCCTCTCCACTGTGGGTGGTTTTCTCAGGATAGCCCCACAGACCGATAGATTTCAATTAAAAGTCGCAACTCCCCTGTGACACTTTTGTGCTACAGGCGAAAGACGATTATCGGCCTGTTGTTGAACAACCCATGCCTGGTCCGCATCCGGGCACAGGAAGGCCGGAAGTAGCGGAGAGGTGGCTGGCAACGAAGTGAGAAGGAGTTGAGGAAACAGAAGCTGCAGCAGCGCCGGCGACTAAAATCGAGAGAATCATAACGCGAATAGTCAATTTCATAATTGGTTACCCCTTAAATAGAGTTGACTGGAAGAAAATCTTCCTACCACTTTGATGGTATTGCATAAAAAGCGTCTAAGGCTAGTTTTTTCATGCAGGTCGGTATTATTCGATAGTCCAGTGACTTTGGTAATGTAATTCTAAGGTAACAGAACCCCGGTAACTGATTGGTTGTCGCTCTTCGAGTCGAACTCCACGTGCGTGACGCTCGGGAAAATCACCGGATCAACGTGATAAAATGCATGTAGTAAGAGATCGCCAAAGCCCACGTCAAACGACTGTTTAAACCCTGTTTACAGGTTCGCGGTTCAGCCGTGTAAGTCGATTTCGGGCTAAGTCTGAGGCGAATATTCTGCGAATGGAACCCCATGCCGACTGAAGTCCTCGACGAAACGTTACCCCCTCAGGATAATGGCAATTACACGGGCGAAAACATCAAGATCCTCGAAGGACTGGAGGCGGTGCGCCTGCGCCCAGCTATGTACATCGGTTCGACCGGTGAAATGGGTTTACACCACCTGGTTTACGAAGTCGTAGATAATTCCGTAGACGAGGCCTTGGCGGGATACGCCAAGAAGATAGAAGTTGTCATTCACGTCGACAATTCGATTACTGTGGTGGACGACGGGCGCGGCATTCCAGTTGACATGATGTCGGTTGGTAATGGCGAAATGATGTCCGCAGTTCAGGTGGTGCTGACCAAGCTGCATGCCGGCGGCAAGTTCGATGCTTCTACCTATAAGGTGTCCGGCGGTCTGCACGGGGTCGGTGTCAGCTGCGTCAATGCACTCAGCCAGGAGTTTAACGTCGAAATCTGGCGGGACGGCCACACCTGGGAAATGGATTTCAGCTGCGGGCTGCCGGTAAGTGAGCTACGCAAGGTGGGCATCAGCAAGCGGCGCGGCACCAAGGTTCATTTTTTGCCGGACAGGACAATTTTTGCAGTCACTGAATATAACTACGACACCCTGGCACAGCGCTTGCGCGAAATGGCGTTCCTCAACAAGGGACTTGAAATCACGCTTACCGATGAGCGGACGGCCGATCCGAAGACCGGCGAAGCGCGTCGAGCTGAGTTCCGTTATGCGGGCGGCATCGCCGAGTTTGTCAAGCATCTGAACCGCGGCAAATCTGTTTTGCACGAGAAGCCGATCGTGATGGAAGCTTCACGCGACAAGGTGGAGATGGAAATCGCGCTACAGTACAACGATAGCTATTCCGAGACTGTGTTCAGCTTCGCGAATAACATCAACACGGTCGATGGAGGATCGCATCTTTCCGGATTTCGCACCGCGCTTACGCGCACGGTGAACGCCATCGGGCAGTCGCTTGGCCTCTTCAAAGACATGAAGGAAAACCTGAGCGGCGACGATGTCCGCGAGGGTTTGGTAGCGGTGGTCTCGGTCAAGCTGTCGCAGCCACAATTCGAAGGCCAGACCAAGGGTAAGCTCAACTCGGATATTGCGGGCATTGTGCAAGCATTCGTCAATGAGCGGCTGGGGATGTTCCTCGAGCAAAATCCGCCTATCGCTCGCAAGATCATCAATAAGGCCATTGAGGCTTCGCGAGCGCGCGAAGCGGCCCGTAAAGCGCGCGATCTGACGCGCCGCAAGGGCGCATTGGATGGTGGAGGTTTGCCCGGCAAGCTGGCCGACTGCAGCGAGCGCAATCCCGACCGCTGCGAGTTGTATCTGGTCGAGGGTGAGAGCGCAGGCGGCACTGCCAAACAGGGCCGCGATCGTCGCTTTCAGGCGATTTTGCCTCTTAAGGGCAAGATATTGAATGTTGAGAAGGCTCGATACGACAAGATGCTGGGCCACGAGGAAATTCGGGCCATGATTACGGCGCTTGGCTGCGGTATCGGTAAAGACGATTTCGATGCGACCAAGATTCGCTACGGCAAGATCATTTTGATGACCGACGCCGACGTAGATGGATCGCACATTCGGACGTTGCTGCTTACTTTTTTCTTCCGTCATATGACGGAGTTGATCAAGCGCGACAATATATATATTGCGCAACCGCCGCTCTACAAAATCAAGAAGGGCCGTTTTGAGCAGTACATCAAGGACGACCGCGAGTTTGTAAAGGTTATGGTGACCCGCGCCTCTGAGGGCATGATCGTGCGTCATGGTGAAGCGGCCAGCCGCATCGAGGGCGGTGATCTGACGCGGTTCATGGGATTCTTGAACGAATATTTGGGCTTCGTTGAAAAAGTTGATAAGCGGATTCGGAATGAGAAGCTGACGGAACTGCTGGCGCGCGCAGAGCTAATACATCGCGCCGACTTTGCCTCACAAGCCGAGAGCGAAATTCCGCCCAAGCTGGTGGCGCTTCACCAGCAGCTTGTTGGCTTCGCCGAGGAGTTTCAATACAAGGTGCACGAGCCGGTCGAAGACGAGGAGCACCACACCTGGTCAATCTGCTACAGCGACGGGCAGGGCGCCAAGCGCTGCATCGATTGGACGCTGGCCGGGAGTCCCGAGTTCCGTCAGATGATGGCGAAATATTCGCAGATCAAGGAATTTTTGGAGCCACCGTTTTTGATTGAGTACGCGACCAAAACTGCCGCCGTTGCGACCGCCGAAGAAGCTGAGGAAGCTGCGGAGACCGCGACCGAGACCCTAGAAGTACAGGCGGAAGCCAAGGCTGCGCGGCGCTCGGCTCGAGCCTTGCGCGAGCCAGTGGAAAAGCAGACCGCACGAGAGCTTTTCAGCTATATTGTCGAACAGGGCAAAAAGGACTACCAGGTACAGCGGTATAAGGGACTGGGAGAGATGACGTCTCCGCAGCTTTGGGAAACGACCATGGACCCGGAACGTCGCACGCTGCTGCAGGTGAAGCTTGAAGATATTGCCGAGACCGAGGCCATCTTCACTACCCTGATGGGTGAGGATGTTGAAGCTCGTCGCAAATTCATTGAAGATAATGCGCTCGACGTCAAAAACCTGGACATTTAATTCACCTCCCATCTTCCCGCGGTAGTAGCATCACTACCGCGGGAAGATTTTCCTGCGATCATTGCAGTATTTCGAGAGTGTTTGTATTTGTGAAGGAGTGAGCAATGCAATCTCGTCCCTTTGTGTTTCTTCTACTCGCGTCTACGCTTTCGCTAGGCGGTTGCAAGTCGAATTCCGGGCCCGCGACGAGTCAAAGCACGCCGGCTGCGCAAAACCCGCAGCAGCCTGCGACAGGTCAGCCAGCTTCTCAAGACATGCCGAGCACTGCGCCTGCTCCTAACGCCACAACTGCCGCTGGCACTACAGGCGCGCCGACGGGGGCGCGCAGCGGTCCGCCGGTCGCATCAGCTGCATCTGTCCCGCGTGCGCCGCTGCCACCCGAAGTTGTCGTGCTGCCAACAGGAACGCAACTGCGAGTTCGGCTCGACACCGATCTCGGTTCGAACATCTCGCAGTCGGGTGAATCATTCAGCGCGACGATTGCGGATGATGTGATGCTGCGCGGCAAGACGGTCATCGCTCGCGGCGCGCGTGCGCAAGGAACCGTGGTCGATGCGAAGGCTCTGGGCCGATTCAAAGGTGGCGCACTGCTCTCGCTACGTCTGGATCGGGTGCGTACCAAGTGGGGCAGCTATCCGGTTGAGACCAGCTCCATCGATCACGCAGAAAATGGCAAGGGCAAACGCAGCGCTGAATTCATCGGCGGAGGTGCGGGCTTAGGCGCTCTCATCGGCGGGTTGGCTGGCGGTGGCAAGGGTGCCGCAATCGGCGCACTTGCCGGCGGAGGTGCAGGCACGGCCGGCACCGCATTCACCGGTAACAAACCGATTATGCTACCTGCTGAGACGGTGCTTAGCTTCAAACTCGATCACTCGGTGCACATCACTGAGCGTTCGCAGAAAGAGCCGGCGCTCGAAGAGCGCTAACCTCACCTGACGGTTCTCAACAAAACTGGTCGCGGACTACGAGATTAGATTCTCAAATCCGCGACCATCGCTTTTGATTCGCAACTCCAACGGACGCGAGAGATGTGCTCGTTGCTCAGCGTGGGAATAATTGGAACTGCCGAATTGCGATCTTCGGACCTACGAACGCATATGTGGAGATACCTTGCCGCAGTTATTACCCAAAAATTAAGTGGTGCTGATATCGCGCAGATTATGCGAAAGCGGCTATGCACCTAATGGTTGTTTGATCGATTTGCACCCCAGGAATGCGAACCGCCGTAGCCGGTCATCTCAAGATAGCCAACGCCGCGCAGGCTTTTGCCCGCATGCTGGCCGGATATGTCGATCGCGCCCTCCCAATAGGTTGGGCCAATCCGGCTGGCGAGCTCCTGATTTGCGAGCGGCGTGGAAATGTCTGCCTGCAACGAAAGGCCAGGTATCGTCACTCGCCATTGCACCGGATATTTGCCGTGGCTCTCCTCACTCGTCCAAGTCTCTCCTGTGGGAGTCATGGTGAAGTCCTTCGCCGAAAGCAAGACGCTCTTGCCTTGCACGTCTACATACGTACCCGATGAATAAGGATCGACGCTGCCATCTTTATGTCGCAGGCGATAGAGCATGACTTCAGTGTTGTCGTCGAATTGCAGGCTTAACCAATCCCATCCCGTCTCGTTTGTGCCGAGGGATTCAGTGAAAAATTCATGGTCCATCCACGATGTACCTTCAACTTTGTACCGTGTACCGTTGAGAGAGACCTCGCCTGACGTAAGCAGTCTCGTGAAAGAGATGTAGTGAGAGGCATGCCCGACTCCTGCGGATTTCTGGCTTACCCCGTTGCGTCCGTGAATGACTGGTGGCTTGGTCGAGGCCAGCTCTAGTTGGATGCCGAACCGTTCCTCTGCCGCACGAAGAGATTGATGCTGATCGCCTAGCAGAGCACGCCAATTGCCGTTCCAAACTGCACCGGATGCTGCATCTAGGCTCGCGATCCCAGGGCCGGCGCGATTGATGCGTTCGTCGTGGTAGAAACGACGTCCGCTGATGTCGCTCAGCGCGAGATGCGCCATGTAGATATCATGCACGTGCCAGGTTGCGTCATTTGAATCGCGCGAAACTCCTTGACGAAAGAATGTGAGTTCGAATCCGAAGCGGTGACCGTCGGCGGATTTCAAGTTCCCAGTGTAGTACCACCATTCAGTCTGATAGTCGGGATGATTGAAATGGTCGCGAGGGAATTGATATTGATAGCCGGGCAGGGCCTGCTTGTAATCCTGGGTGTAGGCGCCGGGCGCGAGCAATATAAGCAGAAGGACGATGAACCTAGTCCTCATGCACAACCTCGATAGGGTTTAGACGTTGAGCGATGCGCGCCGGATAAATGCCGGCTAGCACTGTGGCCACGTACACGACGCTGAGCGCGAACAGTAACACCGAGACCGGCCAGTGAAACTGGATAGTCCAACCAAACGACTGCTTATTGATCACAAAAATGAGCACCAGCGAAAGTAGAAATCCCAAGGCCAGGCCAGCAATATTTGCGAGTATGCCAATCAGGGCTGCCTCGATGAGAATCAATTTTCTGATCTGCGCAGTTGTCGCGCCGAGGATGCGCAGCAATCCAAACTCACGCCGCCTGTCAATGACGATCGACATGAGAGCTCCACCAATGCCCATCACGGCAACGATGACGGCGATCGCTTCTAAAGCGTAGGTGATTGCGAACGTCTGATCGAAGATGCGGATCGCTTCACGTCGAAGATCGCGGTTTGAAAAAATCAATACTTGACTGTTTACCGCGGCGCGCTTTATCAGTTCGCGCGTGAATTCAAGATCGGCCCCTGGACGCAGATAGACGGCCAGGTTCGAAGCCGCTGGATCGGGAAGATAACGCAGCATCGTGGAACGGTCCAGAATAACGAAGCCACGTTCGTTGCCGTAGTCGAAGAAGACATCGACAATGCGAAAGGAGACCAGTTTCTCGCCGAGCGGCAAAGTGACTATGTCTCCCGCTTTTACGTGGTGCTTGTTAGTGAAAGGCTCGCTCACGATGGCGGCATCACCGGCAGTGAGTTGTTGCAGCACGTCTGCCGCAGGGCGACCGGATAAGAAACTCGAAGGTTCACGATGACGCGGCAGATTGGTATCGGCCGATGCCAGGGTTGCGGGTAATCCCTGATATTGAATTTCGTAAGCGCGAAAGCGACTGATGCCCTCGACCCCGGGCACCTTGGCAATACGCTCGGTGAAGGCAGGTGAAATCGTCGGATGCCGATCGGCCGACGGATCTCCAGCCGGGCGCAAGTAAAGGTCTGCGGGAAGTTCGCTTTCCATCCACGAGATGACGGTCTGGCGAAAACTGCCGACCATGATGCCGACCGAAGTCATCATCGCGATTGCGGTGGATAAGGCACCGACGAGCACTGATGTGCGGCGAAGAGAGGCGGCGAGACTGCGGGACGCTAGCATGGCCTCAACTCCCATAATTTTTTGCAACACCGAAGATGCGACAGACGTACACCAATAGACCAAAGCGGGAATACTCAATGCCGATGCGGCGATGAGCAATATCGCAGACAAGTATCCGAAAAGCGGTCTGCCGCCGATGGCTGGCGCCAATGCTGCCAGGCCTCCGGCAAATGCAAGAGACAATCCAATGAGCGCGTCGCGCTTGCGGTCAATTCGGATAGCGTATTCGCGTTGCCCGCGGCCCATGGCTTGCGTGGGTGGCACCATCGATGCTTCTCGCGCCGGTGAGAGTGCGGAGACTACTGCGACGCCCATGCCGACGACAAAAGCTATCAGTATCGAACCGGTGGAGAGAGCAAGGGAGCCGGGCCGACTCGATACGTAGAGCGCATCCACCGTGGTTGCAAGTAGACGCACAGCACCTATTGCCAGCACGCGTCCGAGAGGAATTGCGATGGCTGCACCAAGCAAGCCGAACACAGCGGCCTCTGCTAAAAATGCGATGAGTACGGCGTTCCGGCTGGCGCCAAGTGCGCGCACGGTGCCGATGTCCGTACGTCTTCGCACTACTGAAACCGAGATGGTGTTGTAGATAAGAAATGCTCCAACGAGGAGTGCGATGTAGCTCAGAATCGTCAGGTTCCCGCGAAAGGCTGCGAGCATGCGGCGATTTGCCGCGGTCTGGCTGCCTTGAGGATTGAGTGCGAGACCCGGCGGCAATGCGGATCGCAATCGTTGTTGCCAGTTGTCGAGGCCGGGCTGACCGGGAAGTTTCAGCAGTATCCGGTCTACCCGGCCTTTCTTATCGGTAGCTTGTTGAGCAGCGTCGATGTCCATCACGACAATATTTCCGCTGAATTGCGATGAGCCGGGGACAAGACCGCGAACGGTGTATTCGTGGGTCTGATCGTTGATGAGCAGTGATATTTTTGCGCCCGGAGACTTGCCCATTGCGCGCGTGGTGAAGACGGCATCGGGATCGGTGAGGTGTTTTAAACCTTCGTCATTCAGCGGTTCGATTTGTTGGGTGCTGACGTTGTTTGCTTCAGCGATAATGTCGATGCCAATGAGGGGCACTGTCTCACCCGTTGCAGCGATGGTCGCGTGGTCCTCAATGCGCGGGCTGATGCGAAGCGGATAGGTGAGCGTAGCCAGCTGTCCCACGATTTTATCGGGAACTCCGCCGGCTGCCGTGACCTCGAGATCGTTATCTCCGGTGAGCGATTCCATTGATGAACGAAAAGAGCCGACCGCCGCGTTACCCGCAAGGTCAATGGCAAGCACAATGGAAACGCCTAGCGCGACCGCGAGAATTACGAGTAGCGATCGCGCTCGTTCGCGAAACACTGGCCGCACGATGAGGCGATAGAAGAGCAGGGAATACGGCATGTCAGGACTGCACGATCTGCTCGATGCAGCCATCGCGCATCTGAACCATAAAGTCGACGAAGGCTGCCGATTCTATACTGTGGGTTGCCATCAATATTGTGGTACTTTGCTCGGTGCAGAGCCGCCGCAGTAGCTCGAGGATGGATGTGCCGGTCGATGAGTCGAGGTTGCCGGTGGGCTCGTCGGCGAGCACGATGAGCGGCCTGTGCACCAAGGCACGAGCGATCGCAACGCGCTGCATCTGACCGCCGGAAAGCTGATGAGGCATGCGGTGAGCCAGTTCAGCGAGACCAACGGATGTCAATCGCTCCATCGCACGAGGTCGTGGGTCACGATGCCCTGCGAGGAGCAAGGGGAGTTCGACATTTTCGACGGCGCTGAGGGTGTGAAGCAATTGAAACGACTGGAAGATGAAGCCAACTTTTTCCCGGCGCAGTTGAGTAAGTCCCTTCTCGTCGAGACTGTCGGTGGCAACGCCATCAAGCAGTATGTGTCCGTTGGTAGGGAAATCGAGAGCGCCGGCAAGATTCAGCAGAGTTGATTTTCCGCATCCGCTACGCCCGACGAGCGAGACGAACTTGCCCGGCTCAATCTGAATCGAAACGTCATTGAGAGCGCGCACGACTTCGCCGTCAGTCTGGTAATCCTTGACGACGCGCTCTATCGATAGCAACGGTGGTGGAGGAGTTCTCGACTCGGCGGGCGAAATCGTTCTTGTTGAAGTGCTAATCATGTGAGCCAAACTAACTATTAGATGCGGCGAAAAGTGGTGGTCGCCAGGAAACTCGGAATACGCCGAGAATACGCGCGCCGTTTCAATGCATCAAACACGAGACCTTCTTTTACAGTAGCGTGAACAGAATTGAGGTAGAGGAAGAAGCACCCTAGCAAGTTTAAGTTAGATTCAGTCTCAAGCCTATTTTTAAAAATACGGGAGTGGGCTGTTCAGACCAGCCTAAAAGCTGGCCTGACGGCTCAATGAAAGACAGATCATTCATTACGAGTGAGAACTGGGAAGGCTGCACCGCGATCTACGGAGCCACGGCCAACCTGAACGTTACGCTATGCACACGGTCGCTGCTGGCGGCCCATAGCGTGATCGGCAGGGTCTGCGCAGTTGCGCTGGCGTTTGCTGAGAGCGTAAGTTTCACCAAGCCGCCCACCAGATTTGGCTGGCTGATCGATGCAGTGACACCCGCCGGCATTCCCGTAGCGTGCAAAGTGACATTTCCATAGTTAAACGAATCCACGTGGATTGTGGCTACCGCCTGCCCTGAGGACATGGTGTAACTCCCCTTGTCGACATCTACGTGAAAGTCGGCATACGACGGGGTGGGCACAGCGCAGGCACTTGCCGGGGAGGCTGAGGTAGCTGCCCACACGGATGTGTAGTCTGTGCCAGTAGCACTTTGCCAACCGGCAAGATTTACGAGCTTGCCGTTGAGTATCTTGAACGGTGTTGAGCTCGACGAGTCATACCACTTGTTGTTGCTCGCATTGAGTGTAGTTGCAAATTCGGACCAGTCGGTGCCGGCCAAATAGGTTCCAAAAAGATTCTGTCCGACTGCGCCGTCCTGCAGCGTATTCCCAGTCATCACCAAGCCGGTAGTGAACAGGTTGTACACCTGGCCTGTCTGCCAGTCGGTGATGTTGATTCCACCGGCCTGTCCCGCAAGGTAAATCTGCGCCTGGTATTTGTTGGTGCCACCGTTGTTATAGAAAGAATTATTCTTGATGGTCACTTTTTCGCTGGTGAGTACATTGACGCCGACGCCGCTCGAGCAGAGGTGACTATTCTGGAGAGTGAGTGGCCCTTCATTTCTTTCGATCTGGAGGCCAGCCGTTACATTCCCGACCAGGGTGGCATTATCGACAGTAATGTTTTTATTGTCGGTGTCAAACCATAGGCCTTCTCCCTGGTTGTTATAGGAGAAGTGGTTTTGTACGGTGGTGTCGCGCATAGCAAACAGTTTCGTGCCACCCATCGCCCACTCGTAGAAGGCTCCTTGTGCTCCGCGCCAGTTGTTGTAGTCGGTCTCATTAAAGTTGTAGAGAGCATTCTGATCCTGATTGGCGAGGAAGCCGACGCCGCCGTTGTAATTGGCAATCGAGTTTTGCACGGTGACGGCGGTCGAGGAAGAAACCCCCAGGCCACCCCAGCTGTTCCAGAGTGCCTGCACCTGATCAATGAGCACATTGGAGCTGCTCATTATATTGGCTCCGCTGCGGTTGATGCAGGTGTTCGCATGTTGCAGGACAAGGCCGCGCAAGGTCACATTTGTGCGACCTGAAACATTGAGAGTGTTAGGCCGAACGGCAGCCTCAACAAGGGCAGTCTGCATATCCGTGCCTGCCGCAGGCCATGCATGAATCGAGGAATTTGCTTCATCGACGAAGAATGTTCCTGGTTGCAGGTCAGACGAGTGCATGACCTGGGTGAGCGGGGCGTGATCAACGAAGAGCATTTCGGTGCGCAGAGTGATTGGCTCAAGATTGGCTGGCCAGCCAGAAGGAAGCGCGCAAGCGCCAAACTTATATTGCCAAGGGTTTGAATAGATTGAGGGATTGCCGGATTCCGGCGTCCAGTTGCTCAAAACGTTGGAGCCGGAAATGATAACGGTGCCTGTTGCAGCTGCTTGTATCGTAAGAGTGGCCGCGGTCTGACGCGAGATTCTCGGGACATTTACGTACTCGCGATATACGCCGGGATTAACGATGATTGTCGTGGCGATGGATTTTTGATTGTTCGCGTCCGCCTTGTTCACTGCAGCCTGGATGGTCTTGAGCGGCACAGCGTATGTTCCGGCGGAAGAATCGGAACCAGCTTTGCCATCGACATAAATTGCAACAATCTGAGACGCATTTAACTGCAAGGCGAACGTTTTTGAAACGCTGCCCGCGGTGGCAGTGAGCGTGACCGACTGCGCCGAACTGACAGGTGAAATCGTGGCAGTGACAGTAGCGGTGAGCGCGTTGGCCGGCACCGTCACGATTACGGGCAGCGATACCGCAGGGTTGCTGGAGTTGAGGACTACGTCCACACCACTGGCCGGCGCGGCGCTGTTCAGCGTCACCGTGCAAGCATCGGTTGCTGCACCTGAGAGGGAGGCGCTGCTGCAGGCGTATCCACTCAGTGTCGATGTTGAAGTTCCCGTACCAGTGAGGCTGACGACCGAAGTGGCGTTAGTTGAAGAATTGCTGGTGAAAGTCAACTGCCCCATCGCGTTGCCCGCAGCGGCGGGATCAAACTGTAGTGAAAGCGATACTGTCTGGTTGGGATTCAGGTTCAAGGGGAACGTGGCGCCGGACATCGTGAATCCCGAGCCGGTAAGGGATGCAGCGCTGACCGTGACCGCCACCGAGCCGGTTGAAGTCAATGTAAGCGACTTGGTTACAGATGTGTCCACTTGCACATTGCCAAAGTCCAGGCCGGTCGCACTGATGGTAAGTAAAGGTGTTGCGGCATTCAGCTGCAATGAAAAGCTGGCGGAATTGCTGGTGGTGCTGGCCGCAAGCGTAACTGCCTGCGCAGTGGCGGCCCGTGATACGGTGGCGGTGAATGCGGCGCTAATTGCATTAGCGGGTACTGTAACGGAAGAGGGCACTGCAACTGCTGTATTGCTGCTCGACAAGCCTATGCTCAACCCCCCGGTCGGTGCGGGTGCGGTCAGCGTCACGGTGCAGGCATCGGTGCCCGCTCCAGTGAATGACGCGTTGCTGCAGGTGAGCGCGCTCAGTGCAGCGGTTATAGTTCCCGTGCCGCTGAGGGCGACGGCGGCGGTGGGGCCGGTTGAGGAATTGCTGTTGATGAGCAGGCTTCCAGTCGCGGAGCCTGAAACCGTCGGGGCGAATTGAATTGTTAACGATACGGCCTGCGACGGGTTTAGGGTCAACGGGAATGTTGCTCCCGATACTGTGAAGCCCGCACCGGAAATGGATGCTGAGTTAAGGGTCACAGGCACCGTGCCAGTCGAGGTGAGCGTCACCGACTTGTTTGTCGACGCGTTCACCGCGATATTGCCGAATGCAACGCTCGAACTGGTGACGGTGAGCGCCGGGGTTGCTGCATTCAACTGGAGCGCTAGTACTTGCGAATTACTGCCTGCACTGGCGGTAATGTTTGCCGTTTGTGCGGTCGCCACTGAGGAAACGGTCGCGGAAAATCCAGCACTATTTGCGTTTGCCGGAACCGTCACGGAACTGGGAACATTGACAGCCGCATTACTGCTCGACAGCCTGACATTGAATCCGCCGGTTGACGCGGGTGCGGTGAGTGTTACCGTGCATGCATCGGTGCCTGTCGCGGTAAAAGTCGAAGTGGTGCAGGCGAGCGCTGTAAGTGCCGTATTAATGGTTCCAGTGCCGCTGAGACCAACTGTACTAGTCGGGCTAGTCGCGGAGTTGCTGTTGATGATCAGCATTCCCGTCGCAACTCCCGACCCGGCCGGTACGAATTGAACGGTCAACTCTACAGCCTGATTCGGAGTCAATGTTACAGGGAAGGATGCGCCTGAGACAGTAAATCCTGTACCCGTCGCGTTCGCGGAATTGATGGTAAGGGGACCATTTCCAGTTGAACTCACGATCACTGTCTTGGTCGCTGCCGTATTCAACGCAACGCTCCCAAACGCGAGACTGTTCGTACTGATTGTGATGGTCGGTGAGACGGCATTCAGTTGCAGCGCGAGAGTCTTGGCCGCGCTGCCGGCGGTGGCTGTGAGCATGACCGATTGCGGTGTGTTTACCTGTGCCACATTGACGGTGAAACCTATGCTCGAAGCGTTTGCGGGGATGACTACATTGGCTGGCAATGCGATGACCGCATTGCTGCTCGAGAGGTGCACATTCATTCCGGTCGACGGTGCCGGCGCACTGAGTGTCACCGTACATGAATCAGTGCCCGCGCCAGTCAAGGAAGTGTTGGCGCAAGTGAGATCGTTGAGCGCAGCAGTGTTTGGTGTGGTTCCTGTTCCGCTGAGGCCCACGTTCATAGTGGGGTTCACGTGTGAATTGCTGATTACCGTCACCTGCCCGGTAGTCGCTCCAGCAGTGACCGGGTCGAACTTGACGGTGAGCTCTGCAGATTGATTGGGGCTCAAGGTTATCGGGAAGGTTGCACCCGACATTGTGAAGCCCGTTCCGCTGAGTGTAGCCGCGCTGATCGTAACGGATGCATTCCCCGTCGAGGTCAATGTCAGGCCCTTGGTTGCCGGTGCGTTAACTGTGGTGCTGCCGAAGGCCAGGCTGGTTGAACTCAAGCTCAGCACAGGCGTTGTGGCATTCAGTTCGAGTGAGAAGGTCTTCGAAGTCTTGTCGGCGCTGGCCGTGAGTGTTATGGACTTGTTCGCAGTGACCGCCGCAGCATTCGCAATGAATCCAATACTGCTCGCCTTTTCTGGAACTGTTACCGTGAGCGGCACCGTCACTTCGGAACCGTTGCTCGACATATTCACAACCAAGCCGCCGCTAGGCGCGTTGCTGGTAAGGGTTACCGTGCAGGCATCTGTGCCTGATCCCGTCAGCGAAGCATGGTCGCACGACAGAGCGCTCACTCCCGTGTTGTTCGGATTGTCGGATGTGACTCCAGTTCCACTCAAACTTACGATTGCATTCGGGCTGATAGACGAGTCCGTTGCAATTGCCAGTTTTCCGGTAACGCTGCCCGCCGCCGTCGGATCGAATTGAACTGTGACGGAAGCCGACTGACCTGGGCGTAAGGTCATCGGGAATGTGGCGCCTGCCATTGAGAAGGCGGTGCTCGTCAGGGTTGCCGCGCTAAATGAGAAGCCGCTTCCCGTCGCCGACGCTCTGCTGATCGTAACGGGCACGGTGCCTGCCGAGGTCACAAGAAATGATTTCGTGGTCGGGGTATTCACAACCACATTTCCAAAAGCCAGATCGGGAGCGAAGCTTAAGATAGGCGAATTTGCGGCCACCAACTGCAAGCCGAAAGTCTTGGAAATGCCTGCTGCGCTTGCGGTGAGAGTCGCCGGCCGGGCGGTTCCGGTAGCAGAAACCGTTGCCGTAAATGTACCGGTGGAGTTGTTGGCTAACACGGTCACGGTGGGCGGCACCGAGACGGCTGCATCGCTGCTCGACAAGTTCACGGGAAACCCGGAGTAGGGCGCGTTCGTGCTCAGGGTTATTGTGCAGGCATCGGTCGCCGGCCCGGCAACGGATACGCTGCTGCAGGACAACGAACTTACGGATGCGAGATTTTTGATGGTACCAGTACCGGTCAAGCTGATGAGAGTTTGGGGGGAAGTCGGCGAATTGCTGGCGATGGACACCGACCCGGTGGAAGTGCCTTCCGCGGTTGGGACGAACTTTACGTTCAACGAGAGCGTGCTTCCGGCTCCCAGCGTAATGGGGAGATTGCTGTTCTCTGAAAAAGAAAAGAAGTTTCCACTCAGGTCAAGTTTTGAGATTTCGACCGGGCCTGCGCTCTGATTAGCCAGGGTGATGTTGCTGCTAGCGGATTGACCAATCTCCACTGCGCCGAACGCGACTGCGTTGGAGGATGGGGTGACGGCTCCGCCAATCGTTGTATTGACTCTTGTACCGCCGCAACCCGAGAAAACCAAGCTCAAGACAAGTGAAGCAAAAAGGCCAGTACAGCGATGGTTAAACGCCTTAGGGCCCTGATTTAAAAGAGTGCGGAACACAAATGTGTGCATTCGGCGATACCTCAGCAAAAATGCGCATGGCTTTCCCGAAGGCAAATTTGCCCCTGGACCGGGACTGGCGCGCTTGGAAGTAAAAGAAGAAGTGGATTGATAGTAACCTAGTTGGTACACGGCTGTGCACCAAAGACACCACTACGCGGTTACATTAGTTCATCTGTTCTAAATTATTCATAATATTGTGTTTAATTTGTTAATCTGTCTGCCGTTGGGCTGCAATTTATCTTTAATATGGATTTCTCTGTCCAATCTAAAGCAAAAAAGGGAAAAGGTAACCAAAAAGATTGGGTACTAAAATTGATTTCCATCGAGCGTACCAACGGAGGGCTTGGAGTCAACATGATTTGGCTTCCGATCCGAACGTGTCTTCAAACGTGGCTCCACCGCGCAGGATTAAGGTGGGGAACAAATCAAAGTCCGGTGTAGAGCTGAAACGGAGCCCAGAAGAATGGTTTGCGGAAGTTCACCTGCGAATGTAGAAGTGAAAGTTTCGCTTGGCGAAGCGCTACAGAAGGTGGCAATCCGTCGTGAAGACCCTGATAGAGTGCGTCCATGAGGCGAGGAGTGGATTGGTCGCTTGCCTCCCACAGCGCACCAATAACATTGTGCGCGCCGGCCCGGAGAAAGGCCCACGACAAACCTACGAGCCCTTCGCCCGCGTAGGAGCGAGTGCCGTTGCCATAACATGTGGAAATCGTGACGAGGCGAGCATGGATGGGGTGTTTGATGATTTCGCGAGCATATAGCTTGAATGATTCTTCTGTGCTGTTGGTTCGCGAAAGGATGATGGCTGAGTCCAGCGGATCGCTGCGGCTTGAAACTCCATGAGCGACAAAATGAATGTATGTATATTGTTGCGGCGCGCTGGTTAGATAGGCGATTGAGTTTGCCTGTTGCCGAGCGAATACGGTTCCATTTCCGGCCGTGAAATGCTTCGCAATCTCTTGCATTTCAAGCCGTGCCATGGGCAATTCTGGATAGTCCTGGCTCGGGGATACAGCATTGCCGAGCAGGAGCAATTTTTTCCCGAGTTGCTCGAGTGAAGACGACGATCCAAGCATCGCGAGCGAGGGCGCGGAAGTTAGCGTGACGTCTTCAATCCAGTAATGGGGATGCGAATCGGGCACCACCAGTGTCTCGAAATTGATTTGGCTGAGTGCGCCATCGGTCAGGATCACTACCGGTGAGTCGGCAGCAATGAGATGCTTTGCGGGTTCGACCAGGATGCGATACAGCGCCTCGCCATCTTCATTGGGTTCATCGATCGCATCGTCTGGTCCAAGCAGAGCCTTACGATATCGCTCAACCAGTGGAGTGATGTCTCGCTCTGGGGGCAGCAGGAAGAGCGAGGTCTCGTGTCGCGTGATTGCCCATAGATACGATTGCTTCGCGCCGAGCCAATAGAAGAGGAGCGTCGCACCTGACTTCTTTGCAATCTGTTCTGGATGCATAGAAGCGGCGATCAATTTATTTTCGAGGCCCAGGCCTTGCGCCAATGTTCGGGCGCGGCTCTGGTCAGCCACGGCGAGGGCCTGGTCTGACTTATGCTGGGTTATGAGGAACGAAATGTAATCGTCGTAGACAGGCGTGGCATTCAAAAGAAAAGGGAGTTTGGAATCCTCATTCTTGAGCAGCGCACGCTGCGATTCAAAGGTCCCAAGTGCGGTCTGATACATGCGATCGGCGGCGCTCAAGTTTCCTTGTAATGCATATAAGCGAGCTAATGCATGTTGAGCTCCGAACCGCATGGAAGTCTGGCTTTGCTGATCGTTCTCAACTGAGATCAATAGCGCTTGAGCCTGTCGATCGTGGCGCTGCAGCACAGCGACTTTACCGCGCGCAAGGTTTACATCGAGCGTATCCAGTGGATTTTGGTTGGCGCTGATCAAAGGGTCAATTTGCTGCAGGTAAGTTGACGCCTGATCCAGCTTGCCGCTCTCGATCGAAACGTGGATGAGCGATTCAAGAGAATTGACTATGTCTTCCTTACTATTGATTTGCCTCGCCAGCGTAAGTGCTTGCAGATACGATTGAGCGGCGCGGTTCAGATCCTTGTCATCCTGGTAAACATAACCGGCAGTGGTCAACCACGTGATTGCGCCGCCCGAGTCACCAAGCGCGATTGAGCGCTTCTCAGCTTGCGTGAACATATCCAGTGCCTGCTCACGGTCACCTAGTTTGTAAAACGCCCAGCCCAGATTGCCGTCGTCGTTGAGCAGCAGGTCATTCGCACCCAGGGTGCTTGCGAGTTTGCTTGCGGCATGTGACCAGTCAATAGCCTCGTCAAATCGTTCTTGGAGTAGGCACGCAACACCGAGATTCGTCATTGCTACAGATTCGTCCCAATGGCTTCCAAAACTTCGTGCGGTGAGCAGACTGCGCGCGTAGAGTTGGTAGGCTTCTTGAAATCGACCACGCTGGATCGCGAAACCAGCTTGGGCGCGCCACAACTCCCCGCAAATTCTAACGTGATTGTCTGAACACAACTTCTCAGCTTGCGCGAACTCACGCCGCGTCTCGTCGAATTGGTGCAGGTGAGCGTGCGCCGACCCGAGAAGAGACAACCGCTGTATCTCAATGTCAGGACTTAGCGGCGCAGCAGGTCGAGACGTGAGCGCCTCAAGTACTTCTGAATCGAGCCCACGCCATGCCGCCGATTCGGCCGAGAGAACCCTCAATCTCGATGACCAGTATGGGTTGATATTTTGAAATCTGCGTGCACATCGCGCCGCTAATTCCTGGCTCTGCGCGAGCTCTCCGTGTTGAAACAGCACCCTGACGCGCTCCACTTCGGCCTCTGCTGAAAGACCGCGATTACAGGTAAGCGGTACCGACAGCGCAAACAGAAGAAGGAGCCAAACTACGGCCTGGTGCGTCCGTTGACGATCGACTGGCAGATGCGGAGCGTTCCGTCGGCGAGACATCCCATTTCGAGTCGAATCATGGTCAGACTGATCAGGGTCTGCTTGGGTATGCCAGTGTCCAGGTGGAAGTCCTCTTGATCGATGTCCAAGGTCGCCAGATAAATCTTGCCAAAGTGCGGAACGTCGATCACGTGGCCAAAGGATCGTCCAGGGAAGGAACCATCCGCTTGGTTGACCAGTGAGCATTCGATCGACTCCAGGTTGTCCTCTTTAGTAGGAAGTTGATTGTATCGCTTCAAAAGGTCAACTGGAAGATCGGGATACGAGCGCATACGCTCGTGTTGGGTTGTGACTCGATGCATAAAATCGCGATCGCTCGAGTAGTGCATATCGTTCTGCGGTTTGCCTCCAGCAATATTCAGGTCCAGGTCCAGCCTGACCGGATGCCCGGCGATGCGCAGGTTTTCAAAGCGTGTGCCGAGAAAGGTGATTGCCGGCACGTAACCTGAAAGCGGATGCTCGATCGACACCTGCGACACGATGCGATCGGCGGTAACAACGTCAAGCACATTCAGTTTTTCGACCACCGATGTGGCCAGGGTGGTCCATCCGTGATCGGGCTTTAGATCGCGATTGCCCGCAACTTGCGTATATGCGGAGCGATACGAGAGGATCCCCTCGAGTCGATAGCCCTGATCATGTTGGGATAGGTATCCGCCCCGCTCGCGTAGCTTCGCAAAGGCTTGAGGTTTGATCACTGCCTCAAGGGGCAGTCGTAAATGTCCTTCAAGGACAGTCGCCTCGGCATGGTACCAATGTTCTCTGTTTGATTCGTCTGCCATGTGTCTACTTTCTAAGCTGTCTGGGGCTCACTCGTCGAAGTGAATGTCAAAGACATGCCGGTCAATCTCGGTACGTCCGCCGTCTGAGCTGACTCCGGATATGGCGAGTGTATAAGAACCCTGCTGCAATCCCGACCCCGGAATCAATAAAGAGTTGGATTTTTCTCCCCCGCTCGTCTCCTTGGAAGCGGCGATGGTGTTAGTCCAAAATCTCTTGCCTTGCGGATCGTACAATTCGAATGCATAGGACGTAAACGTCGAATTCTGAGGCAGGTCGATCACGAGCACCGCGCCTTGTTTCGGATCTGCGAGCACGGGTATGTGTGCAGCGCCACGGGTTCCAGCATGGAAAGAAACCCAGGGCAGCAGGCGGGGCTGGCTCGCTGCCAGCCGCATCGCAGGGATGGTGGCGAAGTTTTGATAGCCAGTGAAAAGTAGCAAAAGGGCAAACGCAGGGACCGAAAAAGCCGGCTGCAACCAGGCAAACCAATCTCGCTTTTTGGCGGACGGCTTGGCGTGAGCTGGCGTACCCGGAATCGCAGGCTGGGTCGTAAGCTGAGGAAGCTGTTTCTTCGCCTCATCTACAAACGAGGCTCCAGCGCGCAAATCGAGGGCGCACTCCGGGCAATCGAACAAGTGCTCTTCGAATGCCTCGCGGAGTTCGGGCGTCATATCATCGAGCAGATATCTTTCGGTAGCCATTTGTTCAACCGCTTCGCTATGATCCATCGGTCCGACCCCTCGTCGGTGCATTACAAGAAATGGTGTACCAGCCCGCCTATTCGTATCAAGCTTTTGTTGCATGTGGTCTCACTTCGGTTCGCTTTAGATACTCGACCTTGAATTCCTGCTTGGCACGATGGAGCAGAACCCGCAAATATTCCCTGTCTACGCCAAACTCGCGACACACTTCGTCGCGATCGCGTTCGTCAAGAAAAACAGCTTTTAAGACGGAGCGATCGCGGTGTGGCATGCCTAGCAGAATCTCTCGGACTTCTACTTCGATCTGTCTGGAGGTGACGATGCTGAGCGCATCCGCATCAGTTGCGGCGGGCTCGGGGCAGCCCTCCTCATCAAGCGAGTCGCTGCGCGTAGAAGAGCGGTAATACTCAAACAGAACGTTGTTGCAAACCGTATTAACGAAGGCACCCAGTTTTTCAGGCTGACGCAAGCCATTCTCTTTGCGCAGCGATGTTAAAACTCGGGCGAATGTTTCCTGGCGAACGTCCTCGATGGCCTGCGGGGATTGGAGACGACCGCGAAGCTTAAGCTGGAGCAGCTCAGTAAAATATCGTACGAAATGCTCCTGCGTATGAAGTTCTCCTTCGCGCAGACTTTCGATGTAACTCGCATCGAATGCATAAAATTCCAAATCGTTCTCCACGACCTTAAGAGAACGCAAGTATAACACTGGATTTAGTTGCGAAGACCCCCGTCCCCTTGGGCGGGAAAACAAATGAACACGGGGCGTGGATCCCTGTGCGCTACACTCTATCGTTGCTTGCGTAGATGAAGAAGTCATGGGATTGACAAGTGTCTGCAAAGGCGCGTGTGGATAGCGCAGCAGCGCCGCGCGACTCGACGGGTGCATGAAGTTTCACGCATGGCTGCGTCACTTCCCAGCGCAGCACATTGTGTCTTTTCTTTACGACTTCGCATTCCGCACCAGACCTGGCTCCGACGTCGAGCACTCTTTTCCATCCGGCAGGCCGATCCGCAGAGGGCCTGCCAGTGGAGAAGCAGTCCGACCCAGCCGGTGCTGAGCCAGATCGCCAAGGGATGAGAGAACCAAAGGCTCAAGCAATAAATGCAATTCATTAAACGTTCCGCGATACTCGAACTGATGCGAACAAGCAATTCTCGCGGACCACCATCTCCGGCGTAGAGATGGGTTAATCTCCAAACCTCTGAAAAAGTGGTCCGCCAGATTGAGATGCTCTCATTCATATTCTTCCGCTCCCGGAGTTGGACGACAGCTTTGATTCGGAGTGACACAACAGTGTTGGCGACGGAGAATCGCTGCCTCCTGATTCTCCTTTACTGCGGCCTACAGGGGATAGTGCGCAATAAAGCCGAATCGTTTCACGTGTAATTGGAAATGTTTATGGAGACGATGCTCAGCGATCTCTAGCTAAGAAAACAAGGCATGTGCCGCAACGGTCGCGATCACACTTCAGCCCCAACAAAAAGTGGTTTGTCGAGATATCGAAAAGATAGCTGAAACGCAATGCGTGCGATAAGCACTATTCCGCAGATCCTGTACGCCCACCAGGAAACTCAGCTAGACCGACAGCCCTGGCAAGCGAGGATCTATCCCCGGGACCTTAGCAAGTAAATCCCCCATCAAGGAGAGTTGTTATGCGTGATTACGGCCTGACTTCCGCCAGAACCTCGACTCGGAGGCTGAGCATATGTGTGTCTCTTGTCGCCGGTTTGTTTTTCGTTGCCGCAAACCTGATGGCATTGAGCCAGCAGCCACAGATTTCCACACTTAAAGATTCGCCCATCGCCCACTCTTCCACACCACACCAAGTATTGATGGGGACGGCTAAACTGATTCACCAGTACGACGCCAATTCGAAATTGCGACTCGCTATCGGAATCACCCCGCCGAACATGGCCGCAGAGGAAAAGTTTCTGCAGGAACTGCAAGACAAGTCGTCGCCCAACTTCCACAAATACGTGACTCCCGAACAATGGAACCAGCGTTTCGCGCCGTCTGCACAAGACGAACAGGGCGTTGTGGATTGGGCCAAGAGTAATGGGTTGACAGTCACCGCCAGATATCCCAATCGTTTGATGGTGAACGTCGAGGGAACTGTCGCCTCTATACAGCAGGCCTTCCGTATATCGATCAACAACTACGACGTGAATGGTCAGGTAGAGTTTTCCAACGATCGAGATCCGGTCATCCCTGCCAATCTTGCAAAGATTATTGGGTCGGTCGACGGCTTGAACAGCATCCAGAGAATGCGTCCCGCGGGTGCAGGGACCAAGGGCGTCCGCGGCCCCGATTACAGCCCCGGTCCACTGCGAATTGAGGGGCCTGTATCGCACGGCGATTCTTCGCAGGCACTCCTGAAACCTTCTGCCGTAAAGCAAAAAGGTAGCCAGATCGGATCGCAGCTCACCAACGGCTTTATCGATCCGACAGACATATGGAATTCAAATGGGTACGACTACAACGCTCTTCAAGCTCAGGGGCATTGCTGCAACCCGCTGCACAACTCGGACGGTTCGCCGGTGGAGACTTCGATTGGTCTTGCTACCGATGGAGATTTTGCAGACAGCGATTGGCTAGGCTTTCACAATCAGTATCCGTACCTTGCCTGGTTTTATCACCGGGTATGGGTTGGCGGAACGCCCTACTGCTGCGACGACGAGACAACGCTCGATCTGGAGTGGTCCGTGGCCACCTCTAACAGCCGCGGGTCTTACCAAGACACAGCACAAGTGTGGGTCTACGAGGCTGCGTCAGGATTCGGATCCTTCGGAACTTTGTATCAGCAGATGTTGACCGACAATCATGTACGCGTGGTTAACATCAGCTACGGCCTCGCTGAATATGCCGGGGTATCCGACAGCGTGATGAACTCATGGCATGCCATCTTTAACCAGATGATTGGCCAGGGCTGGACTATTATGGCGGCGTCAGGTGACGGTGGCGCATCCACAGGTTGCGGCAATTTCCTTGCGACAATCTATCCCGGATCAGACCCCGATGTCGTTGCAGTGGGCGGTTCGCAACTGGAACTCTACAGCGATGGCACGTTTGCTGCTGAAGTAGCTTGGACGGGTGATTCGTCTTCAGGCTCGTGCTCTGTCAATGATGGTGGATCGGGAGGCGGTTGCAGCGCCAAATGGTCTGCGCCAGGTTATCAGTCTTCACCTTATTGCGGTGCCGGCAGCCGTAGCGTGCCCGACATTGCTTTGAACGCAAGCGCGCACTCCGGCCAAAATTATTACTTCAATGGAGCTCTGCGCGGAGTGGCCGGGACCAGCATCGCTTCTCCGATGATGTCGGGCTTTGTCGCTCAAGCCGATGCATATCTGCTTTCTTTAGGGCTCGGCGGGGCCCCACTCGGCGAGATCGACTACAAGATCTACTGGCTGGCGCAGCACCCGGGCTCCAGCTACGAAGCACATTACCCCTTCTACGACATCAAGTCTGGCTGCAACAGTAACGATGACACTGCTTATTGGGGTCTCGGATCGTATTGCGCCGCAGCTGGTTACGACGCAGTCACAGGATGGGGATCTTTTAATGCTCTGCAACTCGCATGGGGTTTTAATACCTATGACCTCGGAGACTTTGGCGCGCCGGTAGTGCATTTCAGCGGCCCCACGGTAAGTCCTACCTCGAACACATGGTTCAATACCGATCAGACAGTAAGCTGGACCGTGACCGATACCGGCGGCGGTTATCCTGCGACCGGAGTGGCTGGTTTCTCCCAGGCTTGGGATAGTGCGTTCAGCGATCCCACCTCAGAAGCTACCCCTGGCAGCGGGAACTCCTTTTACAGCGGTCCACAATTTCCTAACGCTACCTCTGGATACCTCCAACTCTCCTGGGCCGGACAAGGATGCCACTACGCTACTGTCGATGCATGGGACAACAGCGGCATCACCTCTGGAAACCAATACTATTATTGGCTCTGCTATGACACGGTCAAGCCGACTGTAGGCATCGCAAGCTCCCCGGCCGCAGACAGCAAAGGTTGGAACAAGCAAGCCGTAACGGTAGCCCTCAGCCCTTCCGACCCTGGCACAGGCGCCTCAGGTATCAAGAAGACCTTCTACGCGATTGATACCGGAGCATGCTCGTCAGGAACTCTCGGCTCCTGTGCTGTTTACACCGCGCCGTTTGTCATCAGCGCACCAGGAAAGCACTACATCTACTACTTCACAGAGGACAATGCCGGCAACTTCAGTCCAGAACCATTCAAGTATGTCGACATCGACGAAACCGCTCCAGTGACATC
The DNA here is from genome assembly GCA_025350325.1 of Acidobacteriaceae bacterium. Classification (GTDB taxonomy): domain Bacteria; phylum Acidobacteriota; class Terriglobia; order Terriglobales; family Acidobacteriaceae; genus Telmatobacter. The sequence goes on along the minus strand of JANXYB010000109.1, from coordinate 38,971 downwards.
TGCGACACTAGCTGGCACTCTGAACGGTGCAGTGTATGACACGGCCGTGAAAGTAACTTTGAACGCCACGGATGCCCTGAGCGGAGTTCAAAGCACGTCTTACCAGTTGGACGGCGGCGCAATCACTCTCTACTCCGCTCCCATCAATGTGGTGGCTTTGGGCGGCCACACTCTGAAGTACTTCAGCACCGATAACGCGGGCAACACTGAGACGGCAAAATCAGTCGCCTTCACCGTCAAAGCAAAAACGACCGCAACACTTACCGTTACTCCAAACCCATCAGTCAACGGGCAAAGTGTCGCTCTCAAGGCAGTTGTCGCAGCGTCTCCGTCGGGAACGCCGACCGGGACAGTGACCTTCAAGCGCGGCACTGTCACGCTTGGCACAGTCACTCTCACGGGTGGTGCTGCCACGCTCACAACCACAACCCTCCCGGTCGGCAGTGATCCTCTGACTGCGACGTACTCTGGCGCAGCCACCTTCTTCAACAGCACGTCGGGGACAGTGACCGCAGTAGTCCACGAAAAAACAACCACCACCCTTACCTCCTCGCTCAACCCGGCAGGAGTTGGAAAGAAAATTACCTTCACCGCGAAGGCTCATCCCTCCATTTCCGGAACTCCCACGGGCACGGTGACCTTTAAAAATGGCGCAACAATGCTTGGCACTGCAACTCTCACCAGCGGGACAGCAAGCTTTGCAACCACAACGCTTGCTGTCGGAACTCACTCCATCACGGCGGTCTACAGCGGCAGCTCGACCTACGCGGGCAGTACGTCGGTAGCCCTCTCACAAGTTGTGCATTAGAACGAAGGCACCAAAACACGCGCGGAGCCGTCTGCTGAGTCAGACGGCCCCGTGTGGTGTGTTTGATTAAACCAGCGTTTTCGCGAGAAGCTTATGCAGAACAATGCGTAAAGTGCGAACGCAAAATCAGCTAATCAAGGCGAATCCCCTGTAGCGTGCTTCTTAAGAATCTCTGGTGTTCGCGCCTAAAATTAGCTCTGGCGGCCGGCCGCGATTTTACATCCCCACCTTAGTTGCAGCGGGCAGTCGCGTAGTCTTACCGAGACGATTCCGCACACCGTCCGCAAGCCCTACATTTGACGCCAGAGTCCCTGGCAGGTTGTCAGGTAGGAACATCGAGAAACAGGTACCGCGCTTCTCAGGGTTAACACTGCTGCGCATACGAAGGGAGCCGCCGAGGCGATTCACAATCTCATTCGCAACCCAAAGACCGAGCCCGGTGCCTTGCTCGCCCTTGGTCGTAAAAAATGGTTCGAAAATGTGCGATTTGTTCTTGGCAGGAATTCCCACACCATTATCCGCAAATGCGATCTGTATGCCATGCACCGCTGCATCTTTCCAGTGAACCCCTTGACGAACGCGTATGGCAATCGTTCCATTGTCAGGAATGGCTTCCATGGCATTCAGTAAGAGAGTCGAAAACACTTGCCGAATCTCGCCCGGATAGCTGTCGATGGTCGCTCCATCCGACCGATATTGTTTCGTAATCGAAATGTTTCTTGCCTTAGTGCGCTTGGCGTAGAGGGTAAAGATGCTATCCAGCACCTGCTCCAAATCGACTGACGTCGGAAAAATCGATTCGCGATAAAACCCCAGAGATTGCTGCGTCAAATGCGCTATGCGGCCGAGTTCTTCGTCTGCCGTAGAGGCATGAGCCAGATCTTCTGAACTCAGAGCTGGCGACTGCTTCAAGAGCGTCATCAGGTTAGTTACGGCTTGCAGTGGGTTGTTTATTTCGTGTGCGAGCGTGGCAGCCAAACGTCCGGCAGCTGCTAATTTCTCCGATTTTAACAGGGCTGCTTCTGCTTGTTTCCGACCCGTTACGTCGCGTGTCGATCCCGCGATCATTTCACAGTTTCCATCGGCGCTGATGATGGGGTTGAAGATGTACTCGTAATATCCAACTGCTCCCGCAGGGCTTGTATATTGCGTCTCATCGGTAATCTTCTGCCCGGTTGCGAAAACCTGTTGAATCTGGCCTTGAAACTTGAGGGCGAGATCGTGGGGATAGGGCAATTCAAAAAAGGTCTTGCCAACTGCCTGCTCCAGCGTGAGGCCCCACACATCAAGAAGAGGTTTGTTGGCATATACGAAACGGCCGGAGCGGTCAAATGTATAGGCAAAGTCCGTGATGGAGGAGAGTGCGGTGTCAAACGTGCGCGCCTGCTTCTCAATCTCCTGAGAGAACCGCTTCTCGGCTTCCTCAGCACTCCTGCGTTCTGTAATGTCTTCAACAGCAAGTAGAATCATTGCCCTGCCGCCGCCGGCGATATCCTCGATACGTTGGGCACCGACCAGCATCGTCTTCCAGCCGATTCCAGGAAATTCGTGCGCCACTACGAAATCTCTTACAAAAGATTTCTTGGTCAGCACGTCTTCTAACAAGACCTTTAGTTTTGGAATATTCCACTGCTCATTGCCGAGGCGATAGAGTAGCTGGCCAGCCGTTTCCGCCTGAGACACCTCAAAGGTCGTACAAAAACTCAAATTGGCCAGCAAGATCTTCAAATCTTGATCAAGAACCAGCAATGGGTTCGGCACATTGTCGATGATCTGTTTCAGATACTGTTCGCTGTGCTTCAGGCGGTCTATGTCGGGCAGAGCAACTATGGCGCCTTCGATCCTGTTGTCTCCAGTCCTGTAGGGCCGGATCTCTAGGGAGCGCCAGCGGCCTGCGACATCCTTGATTTCGCGTTGCGTCGAAACGAGATTCGCAACCGTAAGCTGAATCATTTTTGCTAGGTCGGGCACATCAAGGTCATGCTTGATGTCCGTAATGGGCCGCCCTATATCGGAGGGAAGCAGGCGGAAGATTTCAGTTGCCGTCGAGGTGAAGCGGCGGATGCGCAGATCGGCCCCCACAAAGACAATCGGAATACGGATTGCGTCAAGAAGGTTTGAGAGATCGTTACTCAACTGGCTCAGATCGACGTTGTGATTGCGCAGTTCTTCGGTGAGAGTGTTGAGCTCTTCATTCGCGGATTGCAGCTCCTCTTTTGAGGTCTCTAACTCTTCGTTGGTGCTTTGCAGTTCTTCGTTGGCCGAAAGAATCTCTTCATTCACCGACTGAAACTCTTCTTTGAACGAATCTTCCGATTCGACTGCGGCATGCAGTGCATCCATGGCATCTGCAAGTTCCAGTTTCAGCCTTTTCACTTCCTGTTTGTTTTGAGCTGTCTCTCTAGTCTTAGGCTGCCCGTTGCCTTTTGAATTCGTAGCTTGAGGCAACAAAACCGGTTCAAAAAGTACGAGGAAGCAGCGTTTGTAGCCGGAGCCTTTCTCGCCGAGAGGGGAAACCGATAAATTAAGAAGCCGTTTATGACCGTTGTCGTCAAAGGCGACCGCGTCTTTTTTGACCGGAACATCCTTCTTGGTTGCTGCGTTAATAAGACTTCGTAGTTCGAGCGCCAGTCCGTTGCGCGCCAATTTGAGCAGATTCAAAGTGGGTCTTCCTGGTGCGGGCTCAAGGTATGGAGTGGTTCGGCCGCGAAATTGGACCACTTCCATCGCACTATTTACAACAACCCCCACCGGGGCGTGCTTTTTGAGTACAAGACGATCCGCTTCAGCCTGAAAGTCGATCTCAGGCACGGGCAAATCGCGAGGTTGCGAAGCGCGTTTAGGAAGGGGATGGCCTTTCTCTGCGGGATGGAAGGTGTTGCCGAAGTCATAAGACAGACGACGTCCAGAAAGTTTCTTGCTGTATATCTTCTGCTTCTTATCGACAGTAGAAAACACGTCAGGATAAGCCGCGACGCTCTCCGAACTACCTAACATTAGGAATCCCGGAGATTTAAGCGCGTAGTGCAAAATTGGAATGATCTTTTTCTGCAGGACGGGTTGAATGTAAATCAGTAGATTGCGGCAGACCACCAGGTTCATCTGCGAAAACGGTGGATCGACGGCCAGGTTCTGACGTGCAAAAATGCACATATCCCGCACGCCCTTGTTGACCCTATACCCGTTGGCAACTTTTACAAAAAAGCGTTGCAAACGCTCCGGCGACACTTCTTCGGCAATGCTTTCGCGGTAAATTCCGGCGCGAGCTTTTTGAATGCCTTTCTCATTGAGGTCCGTTCCAAATATCTGCACCTGAAAGCTGGAGGCCTTGTCGCCAAGACACTCCAAAAGTGTCATCGCTAGCGAGTAAGTTTCTTCGCCGGTTGAACATCCGGGCGCCCAAATCCGGATTGTTCCTTTATTCGCTTTATCCGCCACAATCGCGGGGAAAACGTGTTTTTTCAGGGACTCGAAAGCTTCGGTATCGCGGAAAAAACTGGTGACAGCGATGAGGATGTCGTCGTAAAGTTTCTCACCTTCATCGGGATGTTCCTTCATGTACAGCGCATAGTCAGAAAGCGAATCGAGTTTGAGGATCACCATCCGCCGCAGCGCTCGCCGTTGAATCGTATTCGGTCGATACTGGCTGAAATCCACCAGGCTCGCCCGTCGCAACTCTTCCAGGATCACAGCGAAGTCCCCCAGCGGGGGTTCTGGAGAATTAGCCTCGGCTGCCTCATTGACGGCTTCCTGCTGCAGCACGTACGGATGATGTTGAATCCGCAGAAGCTCTGCGGCAATGTCTTTGGGCGGCAGGATGAAGTCGACACATCCGGAATCGATCGCACTCTGGGGCATTCCATCGTACTTCGCGGTCGAGGGCGTTTGGGCAAAGGTTATCCCTCCCTCCGCCTTGATGGTCTCCAAGCCTGGAGTTCCATCCGCGCCCGTCCCTGAAAGAATGACTCCGATCGCCTTGTTGCCATGATTTTCGGCAAGCGAACGCATGAAGTGGTTTACCGCGAGATGCTGTCCTAGTTCCTTGCTCCGAGGAGTGAGCGAGAACACGCCTTCAGCGATCGTGAGAAAGGCGTTGGGAGGGATCACATATATGTGATCAACTTTTACAGTAACCCCCGACCTGACTTCCTCAACCGGCAACTTGGTCGTCTTGGCGATCAGGTCCGACAGCTTACTCTGATGATTCGGGTCTAGATGCTGCACCACAACAAAGGCCATACCTGTTTTCGCGGGCAAGGCGCGAAACAATTGGGTATAAGCTTCGAGACCGCCCGCGGATGCTCCGACTGCCACTATTGGAAAAGAACCGTCGTGGGCGACGAGTGCATGATCTGGGGTATCGAGTGAGACAAGGGAACTGGCCCTGGGTGCGCGAGACTTGGATTTCACGTTGCGCCTACATTCTGTTTCATCGCTGAGGCAGTCAGTTCTGCAGTGAGCCGACTGGAAAAGGTTCAAGCGGAATGTGCCAGAAATCGGTGCGTCAAGTTGTCGAGCACCTGCTCTTGACTTTGGGAACCAATATACCTATCGCACACTCGTGTAACAAGCCTATTCGCATCTGCTGTAACTAGTCTCAATCTACACCTCATGTGCAGGACGGCTGCGCTGAACGGTCGCGTAAGCAACGAGCTTTGTCCACCGAGCAAACAGGCTCTCCGAAGTGCTACTGATCAAGTAGGGTACCCCCACTAGGTATATACTTCATTCACGAAGCCTGAGGAGATCTGCAATGTCCACTCACGAACGGGAGAAATTGAAATTATTGCAGCGAGTGCGCAGGCTTCGTGGGCAGTTAGACGCGGTCGAGCGAACGCTGGCAGCCGACGAGGACTGCGGCGACCAGCTGATGTTGCTCGCCGCGGTGCGGGGCGGGGTCAACAGCCTCATGGGCGAGGTATTGGAAGATCACATACGTTTCCATCTCACCGTCGAATCGAAGGAGCAGATTGCTCCGGAGCTCGCCGAAGATCTGATTGATCTGGTGCGAGCCTACTTGAAGTGACCTTGCTCTCAGAAGCTGTCCAGGTTCCGCAAACAGAAGGAACGGCCGTGAAGACAGTGCCGAAGCAAGTCGCTTCCAATAACAGCGCAAAGCGGAATCGCGACGCTCGTATCGCCATGCGGCTTTCATTGATCATCGGCGTATTGATGCTTGCCGGAAAAATGACTGCCTATTTGCATACCGGATCTTCAGCTATTTTCTCTGACGCCGCTGAATCTGTCGTGCACGTAGTGGCGGTGGCGTTCGCTGTCTTCAGCCTTTGGTTGAGCACCCGTCCAGCCGTCCCGACGTTTCAATACGGATACGAGAGAATTAACTTCTTCTCTGCGGGATTTGAAGGCGCCATGATCGTGCTGGCTGCGGGCAGCATTCTGGTAATGACCATTCAAAAGTGGAGACACGGGTTGGTCCTGGATAACCTCGGACAAGGCGCGTTGTTGATCGTGGCCGCCGGTGTGTTAAATGCTGTGTTGGGCCTTTACCTGCTTCGAATTGGGAAACGGAACCACTCCCTGATACTTGAAGCGGACGGCAAGCATGTGCTCACCGACAGTTGGACGAGCTTCGGCGTGTTTGCGGGCCTGATCTTGGTAATGATGACTGGATGGAAGCCCTTTGACCCGCTCATCGCCATCGCTGTCGCGGTAAACATTCTGTGGTCAGGCGGCAGCTTGCTCTGGAGATCGATTAAGGGACTGCTCGATTACTCCGACCCCAAGGTCGGGCACCTGATTCGCGCCCGGCTCGACGCGGCTTGTGGAGATGTAGGACTGCAATATCATGGCGTGCGTTTTCGAACCACAGGATATCGCCAGATTATCGAAGTACATCTCTTATTCCCTTACACAATGGCTCTTGGCGACGCCCACAAACTTGCGACCGTGGTGGAAGAACGACTTGCACTTGACCTGGGAATACCTTCCGAAATTACCACACATCTGGAATCTCTCGAGGACCATTCCGCCGTTCACCATGTTGAACACTACACCGGACTTCCTGACTAGATCTCCGAGGACCATCCGGTGTCGGGGTAAAAGCTGTGCGCCTCTCGCGGTTCCCTTCTATGACCGGCCCTTACCCCAACTGATTGCCCAAGCGCCCTTAGTAGTTGTGGATCACGTTTCGCAGTTGATCCGCTTCAGTCCTCGTTTTTAACCCTTCGGCAGCAATTTGAACCGCTGGTCCGGCATTCATAGCCGCGACGCGGCTGACGCCGTACCTTTGATTTCGAAGCAGGGACGGAGAGAGGTTGCCGCCATGTGCGCACCCCAAGAATTAGTCAACGTCGCAGCAGTGAGCCGCCGATTTCCGTTGGACGCGATCGCGCTAGACAATCCACACCAACACAAGAACAGTAATTTTGTCAGCGCTCTCAACAACGCTAACCTCCGCGTCAATGCGGGCGAATTCCTCGCCATTGCCGGCCCAAGCGGAAGCGGCAAATCAACCCTTCTCAATCTGATCGGATGCATCGACAAGCCAACAGAAGGACACATTGTGGTCGGCGGGGTTGATACCTCAGAACTGACGCCCAAGGCCATGACCACTCTTCGCCGCGAAAAGATCGGTTTCGTCTTTCAGACCTTCAATCTCATTCCCGTCTTTACCGCCGCAGAGAACGTAGAGTTTCCGCTGCTGATTCGCGGCGTGGGTAGCCGGGAGCGGCGAATGCGCGTGGCCGAAGCGCTCGACAGCGTTGGTCTCTCCGCCCGCGCCAACCAGCGCCCCGACCTGCTCTCTGGCGGTGAACGTCAGCGCGTAGCTGTGGCCCGCGCCATCGTCCATCGGCCCACACTGGTGTTAGCCGACGAGCCAACCGCCAACCTCGATACCAACAACGCCACCCAACTCATTGACCTGATGCAAGACCTCAACGTCCGGCTTGGCCTCACCTTCATCTTCTCTACACACGATGCCCGGCTGCTGGATCACACTCCCCGCATCGTCCGCCTCACCGACGGGCAAGTCATTTCCGACACGCACGCCGTAGGAGTGTGTCATGGGTAAATTCCTTCTTCTCGCCTTTCGTAATGTCTTCCGCAACCGCCGCCGCACTATCATGACTCTGTTAATGGTGGGCGGAGGGGTAACCGGTCTGCTCCTGGTGGGCGGATTCTTCGCCTACATGTACAGCGGCACCCGAGAAGGCGCAATTAATAACGGCCTGGGCCACATTCAAATCTTCACCGCTGAGCACTTTGCTCGGGACGAGGTGCGCGTTCTCGATACCGGCATTCAGAATTGGCGTCAGGTAGCCGCGGCCGTCAAGACCGGCCGCCACATTCGGGGCGTTGCTCCGCGTATCGACTTCAATGGAATGCTTTCCAATGGCGTGAAGTCCTCAATCTTTATGGGTAGCGCCGTCGATCCCGTTGAGGAAAAAAGCCTGGGTTTCGTGACCCACATCAGCGCCGGGAAAAATCTAGCCGACAAGCCCAGCGGCGAGATAGAGGCGCTTGTCGGCGCCGGTGTGGCCGAGTCGATGAACGTCAAGCCAGGGGATGGACTGACGCTGCTGGCTGTTACCTCCGACGGCGCCTTGAATGGAATCGATGTGCAGGTCGCAGGCATCGTAAACACCGGAATCAAAGAGTACGACGACCACTATGTACGTATCGATTTGAGCTCGGCGCAGAGGCTGCTGCAAAGCGATCGCATCACCAACCTGGTCGTAGGCCTTGATGCAACCGAGAATACGGACCGCGCCTATGGCGAACTTGCACCACGCCTGCATGGCCAAACACAAAAGCTGGTGCTTAGAAAATGGATCGATCTGGCCACCTGGTATAAACAGGTTCGCTCACTCTTCAACACTATCTATATTTTTATCGGCATCATTGTCTTCTTCATGGTTCTTATGTCCAGCGTCAACACCATGTTGATGACTATGTTCGAACGCACTCGGGAGATCGGAACCATGCTGGCCATGGGCACGCCGCGCATGTGGATCATCACCCTCTTTATGCTTGAGGCCCTGCTGCTCGCCCTGTTGGGAGCTGCCGTGGGCCTGGCTGCAGGCAATCTGCTCGGCATCCTTATCAATGCCGTCGACGTTCGCCTTCCCCCACCGCCCGGATCGACAGAGGCCATGAGTTTTCATGTCTTTCATGTCCCTATTATTATGATTGGCTCATCGCTCTTGGTGATTGTCTCACTAATGCTCGCATCCATCCTGCCGGCGATACGTGCCTCTCGTATGCAGATTGCGGAGGCCCTTGCTCATGTCTAACTTGAACTTCAAACGACGCACCCTCTTACTGTGCTGCCTGGTTGGCTTTTTGTTTGCCTACCCTTTGGCCAGCCGCGCAACGAACCCCGATGCTGACGCGTTACTCAAACGATCCGACTTATACCGGAACGGGTGGGCATCGTATGAACTCCACGTCAAAATCACTAACTTCGAATCCAACAAGAAAGATGAAGAATATCTCTACGACGTCTCGCAAAAGGGAACGGAGAAAACATACATAGAGTTTCTAAGTCCGCGCCAGAAAGGCCAGCACCTGCTCATGCTGGGGGACGATATGTGGATATATCTTCCTGACACCAGTCGCCCTATCCGCATCACTCCGCTCGAACGTCTCTCTGGCAATGCCTCGAACGGGGATGTAGCCCGCACTAACTACTCTGTCGATTATTCGCCAGTCTATCTGCGCACCGAAAAGATAGGCGCGGTTGAGTGCTATGTACTTGACCTTACCGCCAGGCGAAAGGGTGCGACTTACCAACGCATCCTATACTGGCTTCGCGTTGAAGATGCCCGCCCCATGAGAGCCGAGTTTTACCTTACCTCCGGCAAGCACCTCAAATCCGCCACCTTCGATGAATATGCACCTGTCGGCGGCAGGAGCCAGCTTCGGCGCATGACGCTTTACGACGAGATACGACATAACTCACACAGCGTGCTCGAATACTCTGGCATCACCCAGCGCAACCTGCCCGACAAGCTCTTCTATCAAGGCCGTACAGATCGTTTTTAGTGTCACCTGTCGTTCACGCGCTGCCGAATGTATAGAGAATATGTTCAATGAAATTTGCTCTCAAATTTCCGATCCTGTTTATCTCGGCGATGGCAACCCTGGCCGTTGCGCAGGACCAGCCTGCCTCTGAGTCGCGACGCGATTTCCGCTACGCCTTCACCGCCATGAATGACGCAACTCTCTACGGAAATCTCCGAGTCCCTACGCCGAAGTGCTTCAATCAGATACTGCTTGAGCCCTCCTTCACCCTCCGCTACAAGCCTCGCTGGAGCTTGGCGTCAAGCGTTGTTGCACTCTCGGCTACGCATGGCAGCACTCACACTCAGCTTCGCGTGAAGGAAACGTATGCCGGGCTCTCCGCCGGGAGCTTCGACTTCATGGTTGGCCGAAAAATTGTTCGCTGGGGCACTGGCTATGCATTCAGCCCGGCGGGTGTGCTCGACCCACCTCGGAACCCGGCCAACCCCAACGACCGCTTGAATCTTAATCAAGGGCGCGACATGCTCAAAGTCGACTACGTGCACGGGCCGCACGCGTTAGCCGCGGCCTGGTCTACTGCCGCACTTGCTCCTGCCGGGTCGAACCTTCACGATACGACTGCGTTTCGCTATAACATTCTGGCGCGTGGATTCGACACATCTCTGATCGCTGGCAATGACCGCGATAGAGACGCCTTTGGTGGCCTCACGTTCACTCGTGTGTTGGGTCAAGCCTGGGAGGTGCACGGTGAAGCACTATGGCGCGAACGAGGCGCACTGGTCGCAGGCGCTAAGTACATCCATGCTTCCGGCGTCACGTTCATCGGCGAATTCTACACACCGCCCAACACCCCCTACTATCGAAGCACCGCCATCTCGCCGCTCTCTGGCCGGCGGCATTACGTATTCCTGAATGCGGGAAAGTTGCGGCTCCGCGAATTGCCGGGCTGGAAGGAGTGGAACGTTTCCGGCGCCTTGGTCGCCAATTCGGACGACCGCAGTTATATTAGCGTCGTGGACGCGGGGCGCTGGTTCGGAACCCACGTCTCTTCCTATATGCACTTGGAAATTCCGGCGGGTAACAAAACATTGGAGTTCGGCGCTACACCCTACTCAACCGCCACTTCCGTGGGAATCAAATTCCAATTATGATGTCTGCCATCGATCTGTTCTCATCCAATCGCGCTGTCAGCAACGATTCCAAGGGCAAATACGCCTCAAAACTGCTTAGGGTCCTGGCTTTCCTTGCCGTCATCGTACTGACGGTCTTGGCCCTGTTGCAGTCCATGGGCGTGATGTGGTCACAGACCGGCATCCATGTTCTTGCTTCTTTGATTTATTCCACGCTAATTGCCCTGCCTTCAATGGCTCTTCTGCAATGGGTTTCCGTTCGTTTCACTGATAGATTTCCGCGGCTAATACTTCTCATGCAGCTATGTTCCCTGGTGTGCACGGCGCTCCTGGGCTGTCTTGCAGGCGGCCTTGTTCTGCAATTCATCGGCGGTTATTCCTCCGGTGCGTACTGGCGCGAATTCCGTTCATCGGCCGACTTTGCGGTCGTCATATCGCTGTTGATCGGGATGAGCACGGTCAAGTATGAAACGATGCGTTCTAGGCTTCAGAGCGCCACCCTCGAGTTGCGCACCCGTCAGTTGGAGCAGGAGCGCGCTTACAAACTGCTGGCCGAAGCGCAGCTCTCTTCGCTCGAATCCCGTCTCCATCCCCACTTTTTGTTCAATACTTTGAATTCCATCGCGGCACTCATCCCGCGCGACCCGCAACTGGCCGAGGATACCGTCGACAAACTCGGCTCGCTGCTACGTTTCTCACTCAGCGCTAACCACAGCGGGCTGATTCCACTTAGCCAGGAAGTCAAGATCGTCCGCGACTATCTTGAAATTGAGAAAACTCGATTTGGCTCTCGGCTTCGCTATGAGATCGTCGTTCCTTTAAATTTGAATGATGTAAAGGTCCCACCGCTTGCCCTTCAATCGCTAGTCGAAAATGTGGTCAAGCACGTAATTTCTCAGCGCCCGGAAGGAGCCACGATTCAAGTTTCGGCTTTTCTGTCCGGGTCAGAAGACAAAACCCGCATTCATCTGGCAGTAACTGACGACGGACCCGGCTTCTCACTCGATGCCATTACACCCGAACACGGTCTGGGCAATCTGATCGCGCGTCTGGAACTGCTCTTTGGCTCCGATGGACAACTGGAAGTCACCCGAGAAAAACAAAAGACAGCCGTGCGCCTGTCATTCCCAGCATAATTGGATTGCTTTATGGAAACCTCTCCACTACGCGCATACCTCGTCGATGATGAACCGCTGGCTATCGAGCGGCTGCAGCGCATGCTCGCTAAATATCAAAGTATCCACATCATTGGCAGCGCCACCGATCCCGCATCTGCTATCGACTTTCTTGCCAATGAATCCAAGCAATCGGATCGGTCTGTCGACGTGCTCTTCCTCGATATCCAGATGCCCGGCATGAGCGGATTTGAGTTGCTGGCGCGTCTGCCGGTTCAGCCATTGGTGATCTTCACCACGGCGTACAACGAATACGCGCTGAAGGCTTTCGAGGTCAACTCAATCGACTATCTTCTCAAGCCTATCGAGCGCGAGCAACTTGATCGCGCGCTTTCCAAGCTAGGTCGAATCCGGCCAGTCATTCAACCCGACTGGCAGCGGAGCCCTGACTTACCTGTCTTGCTCAAGGAGTTGGCGCAGACGCTACGCGGACAATCTACCACCTATCCGCGCCGCATCGCCTCGCGCGTGGGCGAGCGCATCTCGTTTCTCGACCTCGACGCTGTAACTCACTTTGTAACGCAAGACAAGCTCACCTATGCGATCGTCAATGGCAGCAAGCATTCCGTCGATCAAACCGTCGCCAATTTGGAAAGCCGTCTTGACCCGGCAAAATTCATACGCATTCACCGTTCCGCTCTGGTCAATATTCACTGGATTCAAGAAGTGAACCGCGGATTTGCAGGCAAGGTTATCCTCTCGCTTAGAGATGCGCGGCACACGCAATTGACCGTGGCGCGAGACCGCGTAGCCATCTTGAAATCGTGTCAGGGAATCCTGTAGCATGTATCTGATGTGCCAGTCCGGTAAACGAGAGCTGCGATACGTTGAATTTAGCCCGATAACGTTTTAAGATTCGAAAGGTGGGCGATATTATGCCGCCCAAAGGAGCAATTCCCATGCCTCGTCTTCCCCGTTTTAGTGCGGTCGCCCTAATTTTGAGCGCTGGCCTGTGTATTCAGGCGCAACAAGAACCCTCTTCGACTCCGACCGGCCAGACTACGCCGACTACGCCCACTCCAACCACGTCGCCTTCCACCGACACGACATCGACCGGTATGTCAAAGTCTGAAATCAAGCGGCAGCGTAAACGTCAAAAACACGAAGAGAGAGCGGCCAAGGCAAACGCCAAGGTAGCCAAGGATGCTTCAAACATGAAAAAGCATCAGGATAAGTCCGTACAGGAGCAGGAAAAAGCCGCCCCCGCCGCAAACCCGCCGTCTTAGCTGCTGGCGCGTTACTTCAATGAGAGCCGAAGACCTTCTTCAGTAGATCTGTCGATCGTGCGGCAGGATTGGTGCGGATTTGCTTTTCCTGCTCCCCGAGCATGTAGAACAGCCCGTCGAGGGACTTGTCGACTACATATGTATTTATGTCCGTCTTCGAGCCATTGCCGAACGGCAGCTTGGGCGCTTGCCCGACCAAAGCGTCGTATTTCTGGGTAACGCCGTTAGTGCTCATTGCGTGTTCAACATGCGGGCGGAAGGCAGTCCGCAAATCGGCCGAGGTCTTCGATTTGAAGTATTCCGTGATAGACGTTTTCCCGCCATTCAGCAGCTTGCGCGCGTCGTCGATCGTCATCTCCTTGACGGCATCGCCGAATATCTTTGCCGCTTCCGGCGCCGCGCTCTCCGCCGCATGATTCATGCTGGCAATGAAGTCGTCGATCCGCTCCCCTTGCCCCGCCCCACGCAGAACCGATTCAACCGGGCGCAGGCTTGAGGGCAAAAGAATCTTGATGGCAGTGTTTTCGAGATATCCACCCGGCTTGGCCACTTCCGAGACCGCCCGCTCGGTGCCCACTGAGAGCGCTTGCTTCAACCCTGAAGCTATTTGCGGGTCACTGAGGTTCGAAGCCATATCCGATGACCGGCCCATCCCAGGCATTTGCGGCATCTGCGGAAGTTGAGCACATAACGGAAGACCAACCGAGAAAAGCATCGCGGAAATGACTAATTGGAACCTATCAGGACTCAAGGTTTTTCTCCTTCACGGGTAACGTAGCATATTGAACCAGCCAGACTCTACAGTGTGCACCACGGGCACGCCTCGGAGCAACTTGCCTGGCGCTGAACTTCTACCACCCGATAAGTAGTGTTCCGATCTTTTCGCGATGGCAAATGGGCCCACATCGCCATTCGCAATGTGCGGAGCGATAGACTGTCCGCGTCCCTGTGCTCGTGGGCGGCCCGAATGCCGAACTTGCGGTCTCCGTTTCAAGCAGAACCTCAAGTATGACCAACATTTCATCACTGCAACGCCCTTCCAATAAAGGGATGCAATGTTATGCCCGCAACAACGGAATCACTGCATCAAGTGAGCTGCCACTTTCGTTCACTCCGCGTAAGTGAGCACTCGGGTTTGAGTTTAGCTGTCAGGCTGTTAAGCTAGCTAAACTCGGGATGATTTTCATATAACATCCCAAGAATCGCAGCCTGAATCCCTTCTGGAAGGGCATCTATTTACGTCTTTGGAAAGCAATCTCCAGATGATGGAGAGCGGCCGAGAACGCTATTGGCTGCGGTACCCCCGCACTACTCCATTGAAACTGCGCTGGCGAGCACTCACGGTGCGACATTCCTTTCATGTGCTTCCGGGCGAGAGAATCCTCGAATTAGGCGCAGGGAGCGGCCTTTGGACGGAACATCTTACACAAGTACTCCGTGGACAAAACCCGATTACGGCGGCCGTGTTCAACGAGGAGTTGTTGGCCACCGCCAAACAACTTCCCGGTGTCACATACACGCACGTAAAGGATTTTGTTGCCGACCTGCCCGCTGAAAGCTTCGATTACATCGTGGGCACCGCAATCTTATGTCACGACCTCTACGCTCAAAACCTGAAAGCGCTGTATAGGCTCCTCAAACCGGGCGGTCAAATTCTTTTCTTCGAAGCGAATTACTGGAATCCTCAAGTAGCCATAAAGAATTTCGTTAAGCCGATTGGGCGTTGGGCCGGAAACGTCCGGTGCCAAGTCGGATTGCGCAAGTACGTCTTGATGAAAGTAGCATCTCAGCAAGGTTTTATTGATATTGACATAATTCCTTACGACATAGTGCACCCCCGTACTCCACGCTTCTTGGTGGCTGCTCTGAAATCTTTGGCGTTTGTACTTGAGCATGCCCCGGGAATTCGTGAAACCAGTGGAACACTTTACATCTGGGCAAAGAAACCTGGCGACGAAGAGGCGCGGCGCCCACGAGAAACGCTTGCCGAGCACAAGGAGCTATACGGCTCGACGTCCTTTGTCGTGCCATGTCATAACGAGGAAATGAATGTTGGTCCTCTGGTTGAATCCATACTTCGATATTACGGTCCATATGTTCACGAAATCGTCATAGTGAACGACAATAGCTCCGATCGTACAGCTACAGTAACGAGGGAAATCGCGCAGAAGGATGCTCGCGTGAAACTGGTGGACCGCAAGCCGCCCAACGGTGTCGGACGCGCTTTGCGCGATGGCTGCGCTGCGGCTAGCGGGCGGTTCATTCTCACCATGGACTGCGACTTTGTCCAGATTATCCCCGAGTTCCGAGACCTTTTCGACGCTGTATCTGCCGGAAATGACGGCGCAATCGGGAGCCGATTCTCTCATGAGTCTCTACTCATTAACTACCCGTTTTTGAAGATTGTGTGTAATCGCGGATTTCACCTTATCGCGAATATGCTGCTGCCCGCCAAGATGCGCGATGTATCGAACAATTTGAAACTCTATCGAGCTGAGATCTTTAAAAATATGGAAATTCAACAGCCGGGATTTGCTGCAAATGCCGAGACAGGATTAAAGCCCTTGTTGAGCGGCTATACCATCCGGGAAGTGCCAATCTCCTGGATAAATCGAACTATTGATATGGGTACATCCTCATTCAGAATTGGCAAAGTTGCACCGGGATACATAGGAGCGCTGATGAGTGTCGTGTTTGGAGCATGGCGGGGCAAGCACAAGCCAGCGGCTACTAACAGCAGGAACGTGGGCGATTGTGTTTGTCCGGTGTGTAGCGCCGGTAACCTCGTCGTATTTCTCGATGGCGCCAATGAGAATTTGGATTCTTCCGAGCTTGGATCATCGCGCAAGGGGGTCTCGCCGGGAAGAATTTTGCGTTGTCGCGAATGCGGGTTTGGATTTCGACAGAGCCGCTTCAACCAGGAGGAACTTACCGATCTGTATCGGAAGATGGACCCAAAGATATATCAGGAGGAGCTGCGCGGCAGGGAAAGGACTGCGGAGCGGCACATGAAGATTGTCGACAAAACCGGACTTTCCGGACGCCTGCTGGATGTAGGGTGCGCTTCGGGCCTGTTTCTAACCAAGGCCGCCGATGCCGGGTGGCAGGTCGCAGGCGTGGAACCCGCGCACGCTCTATATCTCGAGGCGCTCCAAAGATTGGCCGGGCGCGGAACGTTGTTCCAGAATTCGCTCGAAGAAACAAAGTTAGGCGAGCAACAGTTCGACGCGATTACGTTATGGGATGTTCTCGAACATGTTGTGGACCCCGCGGACACGATGAAAAGATGCCATGATCTGCTTAAGCCCGGCGGGTGCCTCTTCCTGAATGTGCCTGATCTGGATAGCTTCGAGGCCAGGTTGTTAGGACGTCGCTGGCCGTTGCTGCTGCCGGAGCATCTAAATTACTTTAATCGTCCAAGCCTGCAACTGTGCGCAAAGCGATCGGGTTTACAGCTGTTGCAGTTTGGCCGCCGCCGAGTGTCCTTCACCGTGCGATACGTATTTAGCCGGTTGTCGCAACACGGCATTCCGGGAGCCAATTTGCTTTCAAAAATGACTCAGTCACCTCTAGGGAAATGGCTGATTCCGGTATCCCTCGGAGAAACGTACGCCGTGTTCCGACGCGCCTGACGTCGGTTCCCTTAGCTGGCCAGAATCAATTCACGCCGCTCTGCTTCCAACTCCCCGTTGACGAACTTCCATTCGTGTAACTTTCGACTGACACAACACAAATCGGCTCCAATTAAGTTTCGCGTAGCGGAGTCATCTATTCTGTGCGGGACTTCATGTCAGGCTTGCTATTCAGCGTTTGCAGACGTCTCGGTCTTGACGATGTAGATGTTGACTGTTCTAGGGCCAAGCCAGTTCCGATACGTCACAGCCGGGAATTGCGATAATCCGCCGCAAATGTTGGCATCGTATGACAGCGAGTATCGTGGCTGAACTACCGGTGTGCGATCTAGAAACAATGTATGACACTCGGCGGGTATCGTCAGCTTGGTTGGCTTGTAAACTACCGCGGGGAACCGGATACGCGGGTCATTGATATAGCCGACGGCTTCGATCTGCGTCATCCCATTAAAGTCAAAACTGCCATCGATGGAAGTAGCCGGAACGCCCGATGATTCAAGTTCCTGAATTGCTCCCAAACGCGCCCTGTACATGCTGAATAAATCGTGGGTAGCTGCGGTGCTGTATGCGGCAAACGCCAAGACCAGAACAAGGCTGGCCACAGGCAGGTTAGGCCCTGCTCTCGCCTGGAATAAGCGGACACATATCATGATTCCGAGATACAGAAGGACGATAAAATATCGGTCGTACAGACTGTATTCAGCAATCAAGCAGAACCTTGCCAGTAATGCAGTGTAAGAGAAGGCCAGTGAGCCGGCCAACACTACAAAGACCCGCCACGAGATCGAAGGTGCGTCTTGGACTATCTGCTTCGAAGCACGATGCTCCTGGCTGATCCATAGAACAAACGCCAAAAGCGCTATGAAAGTGGCTGCAGTCAGAACATACTGAACGCCAAGCCCCAGAAGGATTGGACGCGTGCCCAGAAGGTAGCTGCCAAACACGCCATAAACAGTGAAGTAGTTCACGGAAAATGGCGCCAAAAAATTATCCGGGTTGGGCACTCGAACTATTCCCAGGGCCATGACCCCCAAGACCAGCACACCCAGGACTAGCGAAACACGAGCACGACGCCCCGATGGACGCAGCGATGGAGTAAATGCAACCAGGATGGGGAGAAGAAACAAAACTGAAGTTAGCAG
Source organism: Acidobacteriaceae bacterium (assembly GCA_025350325.1). Taxonomy (GTDB): domain Bacteria; phylum Acidobacteriota; class Terriglobia; order Terriglobales; family Acidobacteriaceae; genus Telmatobacter. The sequence continues at coordinate 20,873 of JANXYB010000109.1, read as the reverse complement.
CGCGCGCAACAATTGGCTAAACGCGTGATGTAGGGTGCGGTATGTAATGTGAACTGACCGCATCCCTTCGGGCAATGAGTATGGCTGGTGTTCGAACCATCTTAGTGAAGCAAATATGAATAGGATCGACGCCAGGTACAAGATTGCGCCCACCGGAAGTACGAAGCGCCGGCGGCGAAGCAGCCACAGGGTGCAAGGGAAAAGAAATAAGACTCCTATCCATGCAATCTGCCGGACTGTGCCGCCGACAGCATTTGTAGCGGCCGCAAAGATCAACCAGCCCAAGGTTGCACGGGTGGTCTGACTTTGTACTGCCCGCAGGCACGCATAGAAGCAAACAACGATGCAAAAGAAGCCATCGATATCGGACATGAAGCTGGCCGACAAGGGAAGGAAGACAGGGCACGCGATCAGCGAGAGTGTGCCAATGACGGCATTCCAGTCGTTAATTCCAACGCGCACATAGGTGCGTTGAACCAGGAAGACGCTCACAATGGATACCAGCGTTGTCGAGGCGCGGACAGTCGTGAATGAAGATCCGAAAAGCTTTATAAAAAGCGCACCGAGATAGAGTTGCCAACCTAGTATGGCGGCGGTCCAGCCGTTATAGACGATGTGACCGGTCGACGCGAGAATCTGAGCGGACTTGAAATAGGAGAAATCATCGTTCATTCCTATTTCAGCTACCGGGTGCGCAGCGAGAATGCATACAAGAAGAAAAAGAGAGCACAACGAGGCGAGCATGCGCGAACGCGAAGTTGGTTTCAACAGTGCTCTTGGAGTTGCCTCGATGGTGGACATACTGTTCAGATTCTATTCGCCGGTCGTGTTGGCGTATTGTTCGCGCGGCTAAAACTCTAACTCTGTGAGTGCGGCTAAGTTCCTTCTAAAGTGGTGGCCAGAGACGGGATTGAACCGCCGACGCCGGCCTTTTCAGGGCCGCGCTCTACCACTGAGCTATCTGGCCGCAGTGCAGACTTTAAGTTGCGTTCCTGCGCAGAAGATGGCCCGTTTGTGGAAGAAACGAATGCAAATCCACAAACAGTGCGCTGCAGCAACCTTGCCAGTATAGCAACTCCGCCAACCCACGCCAAACTCAGCACCGGCGACCGGAAATTAGCTTCAGCAGCCGCCGCCAGACCTTACACTGGGAAGCAATCATGCGCAGCCCCTTAGCTTACTTTGCCTGTCTTGTCGTGGCCGCTGGATTCTCGACCCAGCCTGCCCGGTCCCTCGCACCAGCGGTCACTTCCGACCCGTTGCCGGCGAGCGCGACGACTGCCCGAACTAGCAGTCCAAGCACCGCTGGAGCATTGGAAGGCCGGGCCGCCCGGGCATACGATGCCGCTGTCCACACCGGACCGCTGGCTGTGCAGGCTTTTCTTGGAAAGTTTCCCAAAGGCGCGGATTTGCATTTTCACTTGGGAGCGGGGGTCTATGCAGAGACGCTGCTGCGAGTAGCCGGCGAAGACAAGCTTTGTATCGACCCCGGCAAATTGGAGTTTGCGCGCACCTCACTCGGTGAGGCCATCAAAGAGCCGTGCGCTGCACCGCTTGTCCCCGCGCGTGATTTCTCAGGCAACATCTCGCAGGCGCAGCAGGATTTATACGACCGGCTGATCAATTCCTTTTCAATGCGCAATTACGTGCCTACTCCGGGCTACAGTGGCCACGACCAGTTTTTTTCAACATTCTCGCGTTTTGGAATGCTCGACAAGCGCCATACCGGGGAGTGGCTTGACGAGATCACGCGACGCGCAGCAGCGCAAAATCAACAATACCTTGAATTGCTGCAGACGCCGCCGTTCGGGCACGCTGCGAGAGTTGCAAGCGAAATAGGTTGGGATCCGGACTTGGCAAAAATGCGACAAGCCTTGCTGGACCACGGACTAAAGGACGAAATCGCGGCGGATAGGCAAGATGCCAAGAGCGCAGTCGAGGCGCGCAACCGTATTCAGCACTGCGGCACGCCCGATGCTTCGGATGCGTGCCAGGTACAAGTGCGTTTTGTGTACCAGGTGCTGCGCGCCTTTTCGCCCGAGCAGGTCTTCGCACAGACGCTGCTGGGATTTGAAACAGTCGAGCAGAGCATCGAGCAGAATTCCGATGACTGGGTGGGCATCAATTTCGTGCAGCCGGAAGATTACATGGTCGCAATGCGCGATTACACCCTGCATATGAAGATGATTGGCTATCTTCATTCTTTATATCCCAAGGTTCACATCTCATTGCATGCCGGAGAGCTTGCCCCCGGTATGGTGCCGCCCGAGGGGATGCGTTTTCATATTCGCCAGGCAGTTGAATTAGCGCATGCAGAACGCATCGGGCATGGCGTCGATGTCATGTATGAGGACGATGCCGCGCAGCTGTTGAAGGAACTAGTCGAGAAGCACGTGATGATCGAGATCAACCTCAGTTCGAATGAGGGCATTCTCGGTATCAAGGGGATGAATCATCCGTTCCCCTATTACCGCGCCGCGCATGTGCCTGTCGCTCTCTCGACGGACGACCAGGGTGTGAGCCGCATCGACCTCACGCACGAGTATGTACGAGCCGCGCTTGATTACCGTCTGGGCTATCGTGACCTGAAGCAACTGGCCCGCACCGGCATGGAGCATAACTTTTTGCCGGGTGCGAGCTTGTGGGCCGCGCCAGATAATTTTGCTGCATTAACCGCGGCGTGCCGAGGGCAGGTGGCCGGCGGACCTAAGCCCTCGGCCGCCTGCAAGAGTTTTTTAGATGGAAGCGAAAAGGCCGCCGCCCAGTGGGAACTGGAGCGGCGCTTCAGAGAGTTTGAATCCAGGCTCTAATGGGTATAGCTTGCCTGCGAAACCTGCCGACGAGGCCCAGGGTTAGTGTGAAGCATCATGTTTTTGATACCAGTCCCAAGCCAATTGGCCGCACTCAAAAGCGAGTTGGATCGCGATAATTGCTGTGACTACGAGCAGACCCATATGGACACTTTTGTTGATAGTGTCAACGCTATTGCCATGGCGCAATTGATCGAGCGCCGGATGCTTGAGGGCCACGTAAACATGGTCGCGCACCGTGATCAATTGAATGAGCGGAATAAGAGGTATGACTTTATAAGCAATCTGCTGCAGGCGTGCTGATTGCTGCCACGTCCCACGCAAAAGATCAGTGCACCGCCATATCAACTGCACAACATTGAGCGCCACTATCCACCAGAAAAATGTGATCCACATGTCTGCTAGCTGGAAAGGTGAAGAACGCCAGAAGTAGACGCCTGGTCCCATGATGACGAACGGATGGCGCGGAATCAGAAGTAGCCATCCTAGAAAAAGGAACCCGAAGACGATTTCTGCTACGGCTTGGGGGTAAGACCGGCCTTTCCGCTTTCCGTCGGATTCCTTCTCCAAAGGAGGCAAACTACTGGGTGACCAATTTCCGGAGAGGCCCGCGATCGGTGGACACTTTTCTGGATAGCGTGCTGCCACAAATTCCAAGGCTGCAAAGACTACTGTGACCCACGCAGCCACCGTCATGAGAACACTCGGAATGCGGAGAAGTGCCTCGACCACACTGGAGCCGTTCGATGTTGTGATCGGGATGATAACTGCGATTACAACCGAGTAGATGATCAGGGCCCACAACATCGCCATCCGCAATACATACCAATAGACGGGGAAGATCGAAGGGCCGATAAGGTACTGCTGTGTCTGATAGCGCGCGGCCACCATCATCGGAGGCCCGATCTTTCTCAGCCAGTCCTCTTGCTCGCCAATGGTCATGGGGCGGGTGAGCTCCGACTCCTTATCTTCGAGCTGCGCCTCCATGTTGGCTCTCAGTTCGGCGATGATGTCGTCTTGCCGCCGCAAAGGCAGAAACTTTTTTACGGCTTGCAGATAGCGATCGAGAAGTTCCATGGCGGTTTCCTTATCTCGTTTCAAGAATGCGATTGATAGATTCGTTGATGGCTTGCCATTCGTGGAGTAATTGGTCCAGCATCACTTCGCCGTCGCTCGACAGACGATAGAAGCGCTTATTGCGCTTTTCTTCCTCGCGCCACTCGCTTACTAGCAAGCCCTGAGTCTCTAGTCGACGCAGCAATGGATAGAGCGTGCTTTCGTCGATATCGAGGCCGTTTGCTGCCAGGTCTTTGCGCAGGGTGTATCCGTAGTGCTCGCGACGCAACTGCACCAGCACGGCCAGGGTGAGGCATCCGCGCCGAAGTTCGAGGCGAAGATTTTCAAAAATGTTTTGCGAAACAGTCATGCATTGCCTCATACACTGTACATCAACTACTGTATTGCACACAGTGTGTGCCATGTCAAGGAGTATGTCGCACAAAATCTTTAGGGAAGCGGACAGATGAACCGCTTAGACTGTCTCGGGTGGACAACGAACGCATTCGGGAGATTTGCATGGCGCTGCCCCATGTGTCTGAAACAGTGAACTGGGGCACCACGTCGTCTACTGGGTAGGCGACCGCAATATCGGCGGCAAGATGTTTTCAATGAGCGACTTAGATGGAACTGGACTCGGCGTCCTTTGGTTTCATTGCGGAGCAGAGCGCTTTCACGAATTGCTTGAGATTGCGGGGATCAGGGCTTCTCCCTACATGGCCAAGGCATTTTGGGTGACGCTTGAGCAATGGGACGCTTTGAGGCCGCGCGGGATCGAAGCAGAGTTGAAACTTGCGCACGGATTGATCTACGAAAAATTGCCGAAGCGAACCAAGGCCGTGCTGGCGATGCCACAAAAAGAACGGGCCGTGCTGATTCGGGATCGCAAGAAGACTCTGGCGGCTCGCGAGACGAAAAAGACCAAGCAGAAAAAACTGCTGGTAGGAAAGCTGTGCGCGGGAAATGAGCTTTTACGGACCGAGATGGCACCGACCTTGCGCAAAAGCGTGAAACGCATCACTAAAAGAGCGGTCGCTTGTCGGGAACTGTCGCTGAACAATTCGCGTATTGATCGATGACAGTTTTAGACTGTTTTGCGAAATGGCTGATGGAGAACGGTAATGACGAAGTTTATTTTATGGTGCCTTCTGCTGGTTTTATGTTGGCCTTTGGCGCTCTTGGCAATTGTGTTATACCCAATTGTTTGGCTGCTGGTATTGCCTTTTCGCCTGGTTGGCATTGCCGTGGGGGGAGCATTGGAACTGGTGAGTGCCATCATCTTTCTCCCCGTTCGGATGTTGCGGGCTATCTGAGGCATTTCAGCGTGACGCCGAAGAGGCTCGGCTAGACCGCCGATGAATCGCCGGTCAGTCTCGCAATCCGTTTTAACTTCAAAACGGTGATGTCGTAATCCTGGCGAAGTCTTGTGCTGTCTGTCCACACTCTGGCGTGTCCTTTACTTCAACGGCAAGCACCCTTTAGTTTCACACTATGGCTGGTGTGTCATTAGTTCTAGAGGGCAAGGTCGCACTCATAACGGGCGGGTCGCGTGGGATCGGCGCGGAGACGGTGCGGTTGTTCGCGCAGGCGGGAGCGCAAGTTGTCTTCAGCTACAAGCAAGCCCGCGAGCAGGCTGAGACGCTGGCGGCGGAGTGCGGTGGGTCGAAGCACTGTGTGGCAGTTCAGCAGGATCTCAGTTCCGCCACCGATGGTCGCGCCTTGATCGCGGCGGCCGTGGCTGCGTTTGGCCGGCTCGATGTGCTGGTTGCCAACCACGGCGTCTGGCCATCCAAAGACGCGCCTATAGCTGAGATGGCGGAGGCACAGTGGCGCAACACGCTCGCGATCAATCTGGACTCGGTTTTTGGATTGGTGCAGGCGGCCGTTGCGCAGATGGATTTGCAGCGTGCGTCTGGATTTGCGAGCGGTCAAACCACAGGGCATATTGTGCTTATCAGCTCCACTGCAGGGCAGCGCGGGGAGGCCAACCATGCCGACTACGCCGTTACCAAAGGCGCGGTGATCAGTCTGACAAAGAGCCTGTCGAGTGAGTTGGCGCCGAGGGGAATTCGGGTGAATTGTGTGGCGCCGGGCTGGGTGGTCACAGATATGTCGTCAGAGACCCTGAACGATCCGGAACTGGGGCCGCGCATCGCGTCAGGTATCCCTGTAGGCAGGGCAGGTACGCCGCTCGAGATTGCTGGGCCGGTCTTGTTTTTGTGCACGCCGCTGGCGGGATTTATTTCAGGCGAAGTGTTGAATGTGAATGGCGGCGCAGTGTTGGTGGGGTAAGAGGAGATGAACGAGATGGGGAAGGTCTTGGCGGTTGCTTTGGCGATAGTGATGCTAGCTGCTCCGCCACCGGCGCGCACGCAAATAGCTGAAGATGGCGGCGCAAAAAATGCTCAACAGGCGCGTGCGGCTTTAGATGCCATGGTGCAGGCGCTTGGAGGCGCGGCGTGGCTGAACCTGCAAAACCAGGTGAGGCAGGGGCACATCGCCGCGTTCTTCCGTGGCGAGCCCGACCCGGGCACTACCAAGTTTTGGGAATTTCACGCATGGCCTGACCATGATCGCACCGAATTTACAACCCATCGCGACGTCGTGCAGTTATATATTGGCCGCGCGGGGACCGAGGTAACTTACAAAGGTAAAAAGGCTCTGCCACAAGAGCAGGTGGATGACTTTCTGCGGCGCAGAGACCACTCCATTGAGACCGCAGTGAAGGTGTGGCTCAAAGATCCTAAGACGATTTTGATTTACGAAGGGCAGAGGCTTTCAGAACGGCACCTCGCAGAGCAAGTAACCCTGATCTCGGCACAAAATGAATCGATCACCATCCAGATGGATGTGCAGACGCACCTGCCGCTGCGCCGTACTTTTCAATGGCGCGATCCAATCTACAAGGATAAGAATACCGACGCGGAAGAATATGCGGACTATCACACTGTCGATGGATTACCCACTGCGTATTCGATTACCCGCTATAAAAATGAAGAAATGAGCCGGCAACTCTTCATGGACAAGATCTCGTATAACCAGCCGTTGGGCGCCGACTTCTGGAATATCGATGCCGTGGAGAAGCGTATCAAGAAGTGAGTGGGGAAGACCGGCGGGGGCAATGCCCATCGCATCGAAAATCTAACCTCCGGTCCGACCAAATCTTGACTCCATCTGAACGGCCGCCGTTCACGGCATACCGCTTCGTTATAATCCTGACGAGCGCGAAGCTGTGTTGCCGCGCGCGTCTGGAGCCATAGAATGACGTTCGACGTCCAGGAGATCCTGGAATTTTTGCCTCATCGCTACCCATTTTTGCTCATCGACCGGGTCATCGAATTCGAGAGGACCAAGCGGTTGGTAGCGATAAAAAATGTGACCATCAACGAGCCATTCTTTCAAGGCCATTTTCCCGGCTATCCGATCATGCCGGGTGTACTGGTGGTTGAGGCGATGGCGCAGGCCGGCGGGATCATCATGCTGGCCGAGATTCCCGACCGACACAAAAAGCTGGTGGTGTTTACCGGCATTGAGAAGGCGAAGTTTCGACGCCCCGTGACGCCGGGCGACCAGTTGCGCATCGAGGTCGAGGTGTTGTCGTTCAGATCGCGCGCCGGACGTATCGAGGGCAAGGCAATGGTCGATGGCAAGCTGGTGTGCCAAGCCACTCTCACCTGTGCCGTTGTTCCGCGCGAAAGGGAACAGGGCATGCAAAAAGACGAGTCGGCATCTTCCCAAGCCGGCGCGGTGGCGGCGGGTTGAGCATTCATTCCAGTGCGGTGGTGGCTGAGGGAGCAGTCGTTCCCGACTCATGCACCGTGGGGCCGTTTTCGACGATCGGCCCCGACGTGGTGCTGGGTGAGAATTGCAAACTCATTTCGCACGTGGTGCTCGAGGGCCGTACTCTGATCGGAGCGCGGAACGTTTTCCACCCGTTTTGCGCGGTAGGTGTTGCGCCGCAAGATTTGAAGTACGGGGGCGAACCTACCGCGCTTATGATGGGCGACGACAACACGATTCGCGAAAACGTGACCATCAGCCGCGGTACGGCGGAGGGCGGCGGCACAACGCGCATTGGGTCGCACAACCTGCTGATGGCGTCGGCACACGTGGGCCACGACAGCGAGGTAGGAAGCCACTGCATCCTAGCCAATGCGGCGACGTTGGCCGGCCATGTGACCATCGAAGATTACGCGACGGTGGGAGCATTCAGCCCGGTGCATCAATTCTGCACGGTGGGCAGATATGCGTTTATCGGCGGCGGAACAATTGTGACCCAGGACGTGCTGCCATTTTCGCTGACGTCGGCGCGGCGCGAAAACAAGGCTTTCGGGATAAATAAGATTGGCCTGGCGCGACGTGGATTTTCAACCGAAAGGCTGCATACACTGCAAAAGGCGTTCAGACTCCTGCTTGCGGCGAAAATGAATACCTCGCAGGCCCTCGAAAAAATTCGCGAACTGGACGGCGAAGACGCTGCCCTGCTTGCGGCTTTCATCGAGCGCAGCGGGCGCGGGGTCATCAAATAATCATGAAGCTGGGCCTCATTGCGGGCAATGGGCGCTTTCCGTTTTTGCTGCTCGATGCGGCCAGGGCGCAGGGGCTCGCGGTTATTGTGGCCGCTATTCGCGAAGAGGCAGAGCCGGAGATCGATGATCGCGCCGCAGCCGACGACGGTATTACCGTCCATTGGCTTTCGCTAGGCGAATTGTCGCGGCTGATCGAGGTCTTTCACCAGGAAGGCGTGGCTAAGGCGGTGATGGCCGGGCAGGTAAAACACAAGCAGATTTTCTCGAGCATTCGGCCGGATTGGCGCCTTGCCAAACTGCTGTTGAACCTGCGCACCCGCAATACCGACATGCTGCTCGGTGCGGTTGCCAAGGTGTTGGGCGATGAAGGCATCGAACTGATAAGCTCCACGCAATTTCTCGAGCCGCTGCTGGCGCAACAAGGTGTGCTTACCGAAGGCGTGCCAGGCGGGCGCGGTCCTGACGAGAATGAGCGTAGGAATATTGATTACGGGCTAGGCGTGGCCCGAGCCATTGCCGGATTCGATATTGGACAGACGGTCGTGGTGGCTGCCCAGGCTTGCCTCGCCGTTGAAGCAATGGAAGGCACGGACGCGGCGATCGAGCGCGCCGGCTTGCTGATGCAATCGTTGCAGCCCGACGTTTCTACGCTGGAGCGGCGACTCACCGTTATCAAGGTCGCGAAGCCCAACCAGGACATGCGTTTTGATGTGCCTGTCATCGGTGTGGGTACTGTGGAGACCATGCTTCGTGCTGGCGCCAGCTGTATTTCTGTCGAGGCTGGCCGCACGCTGCTGTTTGATCGCGAAACATTGCTGAGGCGTGCCGCAGAAGCAAATATAGCCATTGTGGCGGTTCCCAGAGGAGCGTGACGGACTATGGAAACAGCGCTGCGGTGACTGTTCAGTGACAACACATTCCGCGTTCGCAGCTATACTGGCACGGCGGGATTCCCCCGATAGACGTTCCGCTGCGTCCCGGGAAAACCGGCATACCGGCCGGAAAATGGATGGACCATTCCGAATTCAACAGGAGGTTACAAATGAAGAAAGTTCTCGTTGTAATGACCGTGGCGATTGCGCTGACGGTGACGCTGGGGACGGTGCACGCTGCCGATCAGCCATTGCCAACCGCAGGTCAGACCGCACCCACTTTTACCCTTCCCTCACAGGACGGCTCGCAGATAGCACTAGACAGCTTTCACGGCAAATGGGTCGTGCTCTATTTCTATCCCAAAGACATGACATCAGGGTGCACCATCGAGGCGCACAACTTTCAACGCGATCAGGCCAAGTTTGACGCGGCCAACGCAGTGGTGCTCGGGGTCAGCGTTGATACGCCCGATAGCCACAAGCAGTTCTGCACCAAGGAAGGGTTGACCTTCCGTCTGCTCGCCGACCCGCAGCATAAGGTTGTGGATGAGTACGGCTCCCTCGGCCACTTCGGACCCATGACGATTGCTAACCGCAACACATTCCTGATCGACCCCAACGGCAAGATCGTTAAAGTGTGGACCAAGGTCGATCCGTCGCATCACTCAGAAGAGGTGCTGACCGCTCTTTCGGAACAGAAAAAGTAAGCGACGCGTCTGTGTACAGACGCAAAAAAGCCCGGCTAAGTGCCGGGCTCTTTTGCTTGCCTTGAATTAGTGGTTGCCTGTTACTTGCTGGACTTCTTTTTTGCTGCCTTTTTCGCGGGGGCTTTCTTAGCTGCCTTCTTCGCCGGGGCCTTCTTTGCAGGAGCTTTCTTAGCTGCCTTCTTGGCGGGCGACTTCTTTGCTGCTTTCTTAACGGCCAACTTGATACCTCGTTTGGTGGGTTTGCTGGCGCGCTTGCCTGCCGCAGTCTTCTTGGCTGCGACCTTTCCGCCTCTAGCGCCAGTGGATTTTTTCTTAGGGGCGGACTTCTTTGCGGCCTTCTTGACCACAACCTTTTTCGCAGCTGCTTTCTTTGCTACGGCTTTCTTGGCGGGGGCCTTTTTAGCAACTGCCTTCTTGGCGGCCGTCTTTTTCGCTGGAGCCTTGGTTGCCGCGGCCTTGGCCGGAGCTTTTGTAGCAGCTTTTTTTGCGGGAGCTTTTTTGGCGGCCTTTTTAGCCGGCTTTGGGGCGGTTACGTTTCTAGAGATCACGCCTTCATCGAGCACTCCCTCATCGTCATCGGAGGAGGTGAGCACGCTTGATGTTTCGACCTCGTCATCTTCTTCAAAGTCTTCTTCGTGATCGGCGTTCGACTCAGACGGCTCGAGATTAGTATTGCCGTCCGCCATTGCGTACATCTTGAACACATCTTCCATCCGATTGCCTCCAGCGGCCTGCCGCTGCCCGTTAGGGTTTTTGCTACTTCGCCTGCGAAAATTTCTTCTTCGCATGCGGAAAGTATTCTAACAATAGCTTGCACGCAAAAGCTATCAAAACACAAGTACGTAATTAGGCTCCTACCTAGTTTGGTTTTCGCGAGGAGCCATTTTGGTGCGCGCTGCGTTTGTGCGCATGCGATGTTGATGCGCTTTTATTCGTGGTGCTTCGTGATGCACGGTGTGATGATTTCGGTGCGGGCTGGCTGCCCTTCACTATTTTTAGCGCCGAATCCGAAGTGGTCGTCGCAGCGCTTGCGATCTCAGAGGTCTTCGCGCTGTCTCGTGCACTGCGTCGATGTTTGCTAACGCTGCGCGAAATGTTGGCGGGCTCAGCGACGCGAATCCGACGCCCCGTATCGACCTTCACGCTCGTGCCGGAAAGCTTATTCCAGCGCCGCAGTTGCGTAAGCGAGACTCCAAATCGATCTGCGACCGAGACCAGCGTGTCTCCTTTGCGCGTGGTGTAGATCAGAGTATGCGCAGAGGATGCGGCGACGGGAGCGACCGGAACTACTAGAGCTTCGACGCCGTCGAGTTTATCGTTGCCGCTCATTTGATTCGCCTCGGCAAGCTCGGCCACGGGCACGCGGTAGGTGCGCGCTACAGAAGCCAGCGTGTCGTCCGCCGTCACGCGATGATAGCGCCAGGCATAGCGTTTGCTTTTCGGGATAGCGGCAACGCGCTGCTGAAACAATGCGGCGGTGCCGGCAGGCAGGTGCAAATCAAACTCGGTATCGGGCGGAGTCGTCAATCTCAAGAGACTTGGATTGAGCGCAACCAACTCATCGACGGGCGCACCGACCAGGTCTGAAACCAGGCGCAGGTCGACGGAGTAATTCAGGGTCACAGTATCGGTCAGCACCGGCGGGTCGAGGGTGATTTCGTCGAATCCATACTGGGTCGGATGATTCGCGATGATGATTGCCGCGAGAATTTCAGGAACATAATTTTTGGTTTCGGCGGGGAGATTGTTGCGCTTGTACAGTTCCCAGAAATCGGCATAGCCGGTCTTTTCGACGGCGCGCTGCACATTGCCCGTGCCCCAGTCATAGCCGGCCATCGATAAATACCAGTCACCCAGTTGGCTGTAGATGTATTTCATGTAACGGGCGTAGGCGCGGGTTGATTTTTCCGGATCGAAGCGCTCATCCATGTAGCTATTGCGCGTCAGACCGTAGTTTCCGACCGGCATGAATTGCCACATGCCGCCGGCACGCGATTTTGCGTTGACAGCTCGCGGTTGAAAGCCCGATTCGGCGACGGCCAGGTAGATCAAATCCTGGGGCACACCTTCCTCGCTCATGACCCGCTGAATCATTGCTTTGTAGCGGCCGGCGCGCTGGAACGCATGTAGCAGCGTATTGTGGCCACGCTGCGTGTAGGCAAAGAAGTTGATATAAGCAGCGACGTAGTCGTTCACCACGAGAGGCAGATCCGATTTGGTGGTGGCGAGGTCGGTACGCGCTTTAGCGACGATTTTGGGATCTACTTCAAAGGTTACGTCGCTGGCAACATCTGCAGGCGAGGGCTCGACCTTGGGGGCAAAGCCGTTGCCTTCTTTAAGCGCTTCCATCTCGAGTGCGTTGACTGCGTCGACGATGCGGTCAAACTCGTCTTGCAATTGCGGTGTGCTCTTGATGTCGATACCGCTCGAGAGCATCAGGTCGACGGCGCGATCAAACTCCGCTTTAGCCTCAGGGAGTTTGCCTTTGCGATAGTCGGCAGCACCCTGCGCATTCGCTTGCTCAACTTGCTCGATCAGTTTTTGAATGCGCTGCTGTTGCGCTGTGGCCTGCGGCTTAGGCGCCGGGGATGGAGCTTGCGGAGCCGCTGGAGGCAATGCCGGCGCAACGGCCTGCGGTGCGGGGTGCGCTGGCGATTTGGATTTCGAGGGATCGCATCCAGCCAGCAGCAGGGCTAGCAGGGCGCAACTAAAAACGCGATAACGAAATAAACCGATGCGCATTCGTATGCTGTCCCAAACCGTTTCAAGACCGTGGAAGGCAATACGCCGATGATAAGCTATGACATAGAGATTGCGCGCGCGCTGTCTCGCTTTTGTCTTCTTTCACCACTCCCTCATGGACGTACGCTTCCTTCGTAACTTCGCGATTATTGCTCACATCGACCATGGAAAGTCGACGCTAAGTGACCGTCTTTTAGAGTTGACGGGCTCGGTTACGGGACGGGAAATGCAGGCTCAGATCCTCGATGCGATGGACCTGGAGCGTGAGCGCGGCATCACCATCAAGGCTCACGCAGTGCGCATGATGTACAAAGCGCACGATGGCAACACTTACCAATTGAATTTGATCGATACGCCGGGGCACGTGGATTTCAGCTACGAAGTCTCGCGCTCTCTCGCGTCGTGCGAGGGCGCGCTGCTCGTGGTCGATGCCACGCAAGGCGTTGAAGCGCAAACGTTGGCCAATGCTTATCTCGCGATCAATCACGGTCTTGAAATCATTCCCGTGATCAACAAGATCGATTTGCCATCGGCCGACATCGTTCGCACTCAAGAGGCGATCGAGATGGCGGTGGGACTGGACGCTACGGACGCAATCGCTGTCAGTGCGAAGACCGGAATCGGCGTAGATCAGGTGCTGGAAGCGATTGTTCAGAGGCTGCCTCCGCCCACCGGCGATCCCGAAGCCCCGCTGCAGGCGCTGGTTTTCGACTCATGGTTTGACCCCTATCGCGGTGTGATTGTGCTGGTGCGCGTTATGCAGGGCACGATGCGCAAAGGCCAGCGAATACGCCTCATGTCGAACGGCAAATCCTTCGAAGTGGAGTCGATGGGCGTGCTAATGCCTAAGCCGGTCGAGATTGGCGAACTCTCCGCAGGCGAAGTGGGATTTTTTGCAGCCACGATCAAAACGGTGAGCGACACGCGCATTGGCGATACGGTCACTGAAGAAGCACGGCCTGCGGCAGAGCAATTGCCCGGATTCGAAGACATCAAGCCGATGGTCTTCGCAGGCTTGTACACCATCGATTCGCATGAACACACGTTGTTGCGGGATGCACTGGAAAAACTACGGCTCAACGATTCTTCCTTTTTCTTTGAACCGGAGAGTTCCATAGCACTGGGATTCGGATTTCGCTGCGGATTTCTAGGCCTTCTTCACATGGAAATCATTCAGGAGCGGCTTGAACGGGAATACCAACTCGACCTGATTACGACTGCGCCTGGCGTACGCTATCACATCGCGCTCACGGATGGTTCAGTGGTCGAAGTAGACAATCCTTCGCGCTGGCCTGAGCCGACCAACATCGACGTGATCCGCGAGCCTGTGATCACGGCCAAGATTCTTACCAACGAGGAATATGTTGGTGGCATTTTCAAACTGGTTGAGGAGAAGCGCGGGCGTCAGATCAACTTCGAATATGTCACCCCGACACGCGTGCTGCTCACCTATGAACTTCCACTGAACGAGATCGTTTTAGATTTCTACGATCGTTTGAAATCGATTTCGCGGGGGTACGCTTCGCTCGATTATCAACTGGCCGGAGAATGGGAATCTCCGATGGTGAAGCTCGACATCCTGGTCTCGGGCGAGCCGGTAGACGCGCTATCGATTATCGTGCATAGGGATTTTGCCTATGATCGCGGAAGGGCCCTGGTCTCAAAGATGCGCGAACTCATTCCGCGTCAGCAGTTCGAGGTTGCCATCCAGGCTGCAATCGGAGCCAAGGTCGTGGCTCGTGAAACCGTGAGTCCACTGCGCAAGAATGTGCTGGCTAAGTGCTACGGTGGCGATATCTCCCGAAAGCGCAAGCTGCTGGAAAAGCAAAAAGAAGGCAAAAAACGTATGAAGCGGATCGGCAAAGTCGATATCCCGCAGGAAGCGTTTCTGGCCGTATTACGTGTGGGCGAAGACCAGCAGAAGTAACGCGCTTTTAGTGACTTGAATCACTGGCAAGTCATCAACTGTTCATGACAGATTGTGGAAAGCCCAGTTACCGAACTGCTTCGCGAGGCGTAAGCGGAAGCCTAAGGCTCACCAAAGGCATTTTTCTGTTTCTATTTGAAAAATAAGAACTTAACCCACCTACCAAAGTCAGTGCACGGTTGGCAAGGGGGAAATAAGGGTTTTGTGTGGTAAGCGTAAATAAAATAATCCACAGTCTTTTCCACACTAGCGCTCTTTGTCAATTGCCTATTGCTAACCGGCTATTTAAAAGGAGATGGAAGCCTCATTGAGACATCGAGACAGACCCTTCGGGCCTGTCTCGAGCCACGGTTTAGTGGGCTGCGGGGGCTTTGCGGACCGGAGGCTGATTCATGGTCGGCGCGACCGCTCCGGCAGGTTGAGCCGGTGGGGCAGGTACACCTGACTTAACGTTGTAGGCATCGATGATGGCCTTGGTTATGTTGGTGGACTCGTTGGCATACAGAACGGGATTTTGTTGCTGGGCCACATCGAGCACCAGGGTATATCCGTGCTGCTGCGCATAGCTCGAGAGCACGTCGTAAACCTTTGAAGCCAGGCCGTTGTAAAGCTCTTGCATTTCCTGCTGCATGTCGTTCTGCGCGTCTTCGGCGGAGCGATCCAACTGCTTCTTTTTGTCATCGACAGTCTTGGCACGGCTGGCGCGCTCGACATCGCTCAGCTTGTCGCCCTGGGCCTGCAATTGCTTGGTCAGGTTTTCTACTTCATCGCTGAGTGTTTTGAGTTGTGTGCGCTTCGGCTCGTACTTTCTCTGCAGGTCGGCGAACTGACGCTGGCCTTCATTGGTTTGAGCGACAGCCACCTGGAAGGCGACTACAGCGATTTTGGCCGGTCCCGCAGGAGCGGCAGCGGGTGCTGAGGTAGCAGAAGCCGACGAAGGCGCGGATGGAACCTGGGCAGCGGCGGTCAGGGCAAGCCCTGACGCCAGCGAAACAATGAGTGCAAGCGAACGCTTCATTCGAGTAAAAACTCCTTCAGAATTCCTGAAATGCATTAGCGCAATGGCGCGAGAGTCTGTGCCTTCCGAGAAACCTCACGCTTTTCACTCGCCCACTTCGACGACGAATATCTGTCAGCGAAGTTCCGGGCTTCACGAGAAACCCGCTCTGGCTGGACCAGAGACGAGAAAAGACGCAAAGACGTCAGCAGGAACTAAATGAATTATAGGAGGGCTAAGTGGGAGGGTCAAACCGGCGCCACGAAGACGGCCTCGCATCGAAGGCCGTCTTCTGACAGGCAAGACGAACTTATTGTCCCGGAGGTGTCGGCTTTGGCGTTGCGCTGGCCGGCGCAATCGGAGCGGGCACGCCCGACTTCACGTTGTACGCTTCGACGACAGCTTTGGTGATGTCTGCGGATGGCACGGCGTAAAGCACTACCGGAGTTTGTTGCTGGCCTCCATCGAGCACCATCGTATAGCCATGTTGCTGCGCATAGGAATTCAGCGTCTCGACCACCTTTGAAGCGACGCTGGCGTAAGTTTCCTGCATCGATTGCTGAAATTCGGTCTGAGCGTCGCCGCCGGAACGCTTTAACTGCTTCTGCTTGTCGTCCAGCGACTTGGCGCGCTTGGCACGTTCGGCATCGCTAAGCGTGGCGGATTGCGCCTGCAACTGCTTTTGCAGTGTCGCGATGTCGTCGGTCAGGGTTTTGATTTCCTGGCGCTTGGGGTCAAATTTCTTTTGCAGATCCGCGAATTTGCGCTGGAAATCGTTGGTCTCGGTTACCGCCTCCTGGAAGACGATGACGGCGATTTTCGACGGCCCTGCGGGTGCCGCGGCTGCCGGAGCAACAGGCGTTTGGGCGGCGGCGGTCAGGACAAGGCCCAACGCCAAAGCAGCTACCAATGGTAGAGTGCGCTTCATGTGTTTGAAACTCCTTCAAGATGTTCAAAAGACCCTATGCGCATTCAACCGGCATGAAACGGGCCTGAACTCGCTGCGAAACCGCACGGTCTTTTTTCGTAAGGGGCTCCGCGCTGGATGAGGCAGAGACTGAAAAGACGCGGACGAAACGTCAGCAGGAACTATAAGAATTATACGGCAAAGCGGGCAAAAGTAGTCCGATAGGGCCGAAACGCGGCCCGGATTTAATGTGCACAACGAGACGTCGCAAATGAAAGGGGCCGCAAAGAGCAAGCCCCCATCTAACATCAGCAAATCTCAACTTAGAACGTGGTAGAGACCGTAAGCCGGAAGGTCTTTCGCGGCTCGCGGAATAAATTCTGCGCGCCGAATGCCTGGGTCGCTTCCTGGAAGGTGTAATCACCTGCGCCTCCCGGCGGGAACAGGTCGCGGGTAATCAACTCCGCTGAGCAACTCTGCACTTTAGCGCCAAGGCGAACGTCGTTGCAGTAAGGGCGCTCATACAAACGCAGCGGGTTGTAGGCGTAATAGATACGAACCGGTGCGTTGACGATCGGCATGATGACCGAAAACTCGCCGCCGATCGACATGCGGGGAACAAGGTTAGTGCCGGCGACCGGGCGGATGTTCCTCTGAAAACCTACCAGTGAACCAGGGATGCCGCCCTGGCAGGAGCCGTTGTTGTAAACCGGGCAGCCATAGAGCGGCGCGGTGAGAGAAGCGAAGCCTTCCGGACTTTGCTTCAACTGGCCGCGGTTAGTGGCAACGTCGAGGCCGAAGTCATCGAAGAGCGAAAAGGTGGCTGAACCGACAATGGGAATGCGGTATTCAGCATTGGTGGTCAGACCCGCGTCGCCGCCAATCGACACCACCCCGTAAGTCGGAATCGGCACCAGGATGCACTGATTCAATTGCGGGTTGGTAGGGTCACGCGGTACGCAACTGCCATCGGGGTTAGTCAACTGCACGGTTTGGCGCGTGGGAATGTATCCATAGGGGGTGGCACTGCGGACGTCGAAGCCCCGGAGTTCCGCTTCGCCGCCGGAGTAGATGCGGTTGTTGGGCGGAGCCACATCGCCGCCAAATCCCTGCACATAGCTCAACTGGGCACGCAGGGCTAGCACATTGTGTCCACTCGCGGATGGTGTCAGATAATGCATCGACCGGTAGCTTTTGTAAGCCACCGAGGGTGAAAAGTAGCGTACATTGCCCCAAAGGCCGGCCGCCTGCATAGCGACGGTGAACTCCTTGCCGGTGCGTGGTCGTACCGGATTGTTCACTGTGTTGTAGATGTAGGTGAACGAGCCCGAACTGGTCACGATACCGGCGAGCGCATTCGACCCCTGAATGCCCGAGCGGAAGCTGATGGTTTGGAAGAAGGTCTGCGATGCGGTGCTAAAGGCAGTAATCGTCGACCGTGACAGCGAATACGTGAAGCCAAGACGCTGGAACGCGTGGCGACGGAGCGGATAGCTTACCGAGAGGTTCACGCCTGTCGAAGCCTGGTTATAGTTCTGCGTGAGCGATTGCTGCGCTGCGGACAGGTTTACCGAGGTGCCGGTCGATGTCTGGTAATTCTTAGCGGCGTTGTAGTCAGACTTGTTATTGAAAATCTGGAAGCCGACGTTGAATGGGCGATTGTGCACGTATGGCTGCGAGAAGCCAAACAAAAATTGTCGACTTACGTTGCCCAGATTGCCTTGCACGCTGAGCGTTTCGCCGAGACCGAGGAAGTTATTGGTCTGGTAGTTAACGCCAAGGAAGGCACCTGACAATCCGCTGACGCCGCCATTCAAACCAATGGAATTCTTGCCCTTCTCCTTCACTTTGAGCAGCAGGTCGACCGTGCCGGCATCGGCATTCTGATGAGCTTCGGAATCCTGGTCAACCTTGAGGGGCTCGAAATATTCAAGCTGGTTGAGGCGGAGCAGGCTGTACTCCCACAGCTGGGAGTTGTAGACCTGGCCTTCGTCAAGCAGCAGCTCGCGGCGAATCACGCGATCACGGGTGATGGTGTTGCCTTCAAACTCAATGCGTGACACATAGAAGGGCTTGCCTTCATCGATATCGACTTGTAGCGAAACGGTCTTGTTGGCCTCGTTGTACTCAATCTTTGGCACGGCGGTGGCGTTCACATAACCTGACTGGCCGTAGGTCTTCCTGAGGGCTTCAAGGCCCTTGCCGATCAGCGTACCGCTGAAGTAATCGCCATCTTTGATAGCAAAGGTTCCGCGAAGAGCTTTCACGTTCTTTACTGCCTTGTTGCCCGTAAAGGTGATGGCGCCGAGCCGATAGCGCCCGCCCTCTTCGATGGGCATGAGAATGTCGATGCGCTTGCCGCGATTCGGGCGGAAGGTAAAGATGTTGAGCCCGCCTTCGTCGCGGATCTGCGTATTCGGCTCTTCAACCGCGGCATTGGCGTAGCCCTTGTCGCGATAGGCCTGGCGAACGCGTTCGGAGTCTTCATCGAGTTTCGAAGCGTCGAAGGTCCGGGCAAACAGGTCTTCGAAGATGACCGAGTAAGGAATTCCTATCGGCTTGAGGTTTTTCATCGACCGACGCAGATAAAGACCGCTGAGGTGCTGGTTCCCCGTAAATTTGATCTGACCCACTTTGACGGTGGGGCCTTCCTTGATGTTGAAGTTCACTTGGACCGAAGCGGGCGGAATCGTTTTCACGTCAGTCTTTATGGTGGCGAACTGGTGACCATGCTCCGCGAGGATGTCTTTAAGGACGGTTTCAGCGCGCTTCACTTTGGTTGGATCGTATTGACCTTCAACCGAGAGGCCTACCTTTTCCTTTTTGAAGCGGTCGAGAATGTCTGAGGTCGAGACAGCGCTGTTGCCCTTGTAATTAATCTCGCGGATCGTGGGCCGCTCCACCACGAAGACATTCAGGATAATTCCCTTTTCAGTGTCTTCGCGCTCAATGCGGAGGTTTTCAAAGTAGGAGGTGTTCCACAGCGAATTGAAGTCGCGCTCGATTGAAACCGGATCGTAGGTGTCGCCGGGATGTGTGAATAGCCGCGCCAGAATGGTCTCTTTGGGAATGCGACGATTGCCGATTACGCGAATCTGATCGATGGTCTGCGATTGCTGCGCCAGAAGGTTTCCGGCCGGGAGCACAAAGAGCACAATCAGCGCCAAGCGCGACAAAAGGACAGATATCCGATTCGTACGGGAGATGGAATGGTGCTTGATCTTCACCGGGCTGGAACCCTGCGGCGAGCACAAGTACTGGTGCGGTCCATAAAAAGGCTTCACGGGAAAAATATGCACACCCTCATTGCGTAAATTCTGGTACTGCCTCGCGGAAAGATTGATTATATTGGACCGCAGTCACCTTACCCAAACTACGAGAGAGGCCAGCCGGCTTGAAAGCGCATCTTCCCCTGGATTTCCCCGACGCGCGCGCGTCATATCGCGCGGGAACCCGGAGCCGTTTTCATAGGGCCTCCTACCAGTCTAACGGACCCGGATGGGTCAGAAAGCTCCTGCCTCTTCAACATGCGCGGTTGCATTCTTTTTAGACGCACACCAGACCAACATGACATCCTTAAGAAGAAAAGCTGAATGCATAGAAAGAGGCCGGGGTGGGTAAATCCGCAAACAACATTTATGAGTTTTCGGCTCCGCTACTCAATGGGCGCACGGTAAGCCTTGCTGAGTTCAAAGGGCGGGTGCTGTTGATTGTGAACACAGCAAGCCAGTGCGGGTTTACCCCGCAATATGCCGGCCTTGAATCACTGTACCGCGCGTATAACGGACGCGGCCTCGAAGTGCTCGGCTTTCCCTGTAATCAATTTGGGGCGCAGGAGCCCGGAACTGCCGACGAAATTGGCGCGTTTTGCCAACAGAATTACGGAATCAGTTTTCCCATGTTTGCCAAAGTCGATGTCAACGGATCGAACGCGCATCCTCTGTATCGTTTCTTGAAGAAGAGCAAGCCGGGATTTTTAGGCCTGCTGGGCGGCGGTGCGATCAAGTGGAATTTCACTAAATTTTTAGTGGACAGGAACGGCAAGGTCGTCGCCCGATTCGCTTCAATGAAACTTCCAAAGAGTCTCGCGGGGCCGATTGAGCGCTTGCTCCAGCGGAAGTAACTGCGTGAAGCGAACAGTATGTCGGCACATCCTGGGGACAAGCAATGCGCAAGAAACTTCCCATGGTCCTGATTCGAGTGATCGTGGGGTTGATATTTCTGATCGAGGGAATTTTAAAATTCGTGCGTCCCGGTGAACTCGGCGTCGGACGATTCGTTCATATTGGACTGCCCATCCCCCAAGTGCTGGCTCCATTTGTGGGC
>JANXYB010000130.1 GCA_025350325.1 Acidobacteriaceae bacterium | reverse complement strand
GGCCAAGATCGGATTGGTCTGTGCTGCACTTGCAATTGTCGCTGCCTTCTGGAGTTTGCTCAGCGCATATTACGACATTTATACCAACGCCGGTAACCAATCGGAGACCCTCACGGGACGCATTGGAATCTGGGCTTACATTCTCAATGAGGCCCTGCAGCAGCCGTGGATCGGCCATGGCTTTCACTCTGTTTGGAAAGTAATCCCCGCCTTCGGTGTATTCGAGGCAAGACACGCGCACAACGAACTACTGCAGCAGTTCTACGCCTACGGAATCACCGGCGTGGTCATTCTGGCGGGGCTGTATGGGTCCGTGATGCACGAGATCCGTAGAGCTCCATCAGGCAGGACCAAAACCTTTTTCATAGGCTTGATGGTCCTCATCCTTGTACGGGGGTTCGCCGACACAGAAGTCTTCGATCTATCGTTACCCCTTTGGCTCATTGTGCCCATCGGTTCAATCCTTCACAAAGCGCGAAAACGCGTGGGGATGCCTGCATGAAAGTGCATGGCGCATGTTCAACCACTATCTGCCTGGTTTGTTTCCCGAGTTTGGAGGCTCAGAAATCATGAGGGTCGTTATCGCTGCTGTTTCCTCTAATGCACATATGTCAGGCGTGTCTCGTCATGCAGCCAACGTGGTACGGTGTCTGCTTACACGCTCAGACGTTACAAAGGTCCACCTTCTCGTCTCTCCGTGGGAATACAAGTACGTGTGCGAAGCGGTGTCGCGTAGAGATTCCAGGTTGCATGTTCATGCCGTTTCGCTGCGGCCCGGGACACTGCACAGAAACCTCTGGTACTATCGGCAGCTTCCCGCGATCGCTACACAACTCAAGGCGGATGTGGTCCATGTCTCTTACCCATCTCCGATTCAAAGACGAGCCTTCCATTGCCCCGTCGTCGTGACCCTTCACGATTTGTATCCCTACGATGTCCCGGAAAACTTCGGATTCCCCAAGGTCCTCTTCAATCGCCTTGTGCTGCAGGAGTGTCTGCGTTCTGCCGATGCAATTGCATGTGTTTCTGAGAGCACGCGGCTCAGCCTCACGGCGCGGATGCCTGAGGCTATCTCGAACAAGGCGATCACAGTCTATAACTGCGTCGAGGCCTCGGTCACGGCCGTCAAGCCATCTTTCCTCGACGACTGGGCTGGAGATCCCTTCTTTCTTTGCGTAGCGCAGCATCGGCGCAATAAGAACATCCTGCTGCTTTTGCAAGTTTTCAAAGAGCTACTTTCTGGCCAACGTGTCCCTTCACCGAGCAGGTTGTTGATTGTGGGAATGTCTGGACCAGAAACGGCCCAGATCAACCACTACATCCGAGAGTCCGGCCTCAAACAGCACGTAATGCTAGAGAGCGGAATCACCGATTCCGAGCTTCAATGGTGCTACCGGAATTGCGAGGCGCTCCTGGCTCCGTCGGCCATTGAGGGGTTTGGACTACCCGTCGCGGAGGCTCTCCTTGCCGGCTGCCGCATCGTCTGTTCTGCAATCCCGGCCTTCAGCGAACTGGGGGGAAGCCTGTGCCGATTTGTCACGTTGGGTCCGAAACAAGTTGAGGAATTTGCAAGTGCCGTCTGCGATGCCTTAAAAGAAAGGCGGCCTTCGCCGACTGCGCTCCCAAAGCTCTGTGCGACTGTTATCGCCGAGCAGTACATGCACCTCTACAATTTTGTTGCGGCTACTTTTACCTTGTCTGGTCGCAGCCCTGCCTTCGCCCGCCCCTTCGCCCAAGTACCAAGCATAGCGGAGGGCTTAACTGGCCGATCACATAAATGAAAAGTACGAACATCTCCTACTTGTGAAGATTGTCAAAGCATTGTCACTTTGAACCTCTCGGCTTGTTAACGTCGTTGTTAAGGGAGCAGAATGAACAATATGGTGAGCGAAAAGGAAACGCTGATCGGTGGGCGAGAAGATTTGGCGCCAAAGCCTGAACTTGGCACAATCTTGGTCGTTGAAGACGATCCGCGCATGCAGAAAGTTCTCCGGCGTCTCTTCGCAGAGGAGAATTATTCGATCGAGGTCGCGGGGGACGGTCAAACTGGGCTTGACTTATTCAAGGCCCGGCGTCCAGTCGCCGTGGTGCTCGATCTGATCCTTCCTCAAATTTCGGGTCGGGAACTGTGCCAGACTATGAAATCGATTGCGGGCGATACACCGGTCATCGTCCTCAGCGCGATCACTGAGGTAGTCGATAAAGTTCTGCTACTCGAACTAGGCGCGGACGATTATGTGACTAAGCCATTCAGTCCTCGTGAGCTCATGGCGCGGGTGCAGGCTGCTATCCGCAGACGGCGCAAGCCTTCGCAGCCGGTGGTGTACCGATTCAGCGACTGCGAACTCGACTTCCAGAAGATGACAGCGGTTCGCGGTGGGACGCCTGTCGTTCTCACCTCCCATGAATTCAAGCTGCTGAAGTTTTTCACCGAGAATGCAGAGCGGGTACTCAGCCGTGAATTACTCCTCAACGAAGTTTGGGGGTATAACTCCTACCCGACGACCCGCACCGTGGACAATCAGATTCTCAAACTGCGTCAAAAGCTCGAACATGATCCGGCCAACCCGCAGCATCTGCTCACAATTTATGGAGCAGGCTATAAATTTGTACCGTAAAGTTTCGGTAACTTAACGAATGCTGCCATGTTCGATCAGGAGTTAATGCATGCGTGAAAGGAGAGGGATCAAGACACGCATGCTGCTCGTTGCAGCCACCGCGCTTATCGTCGCCGGGGCAACTTTCTGTAGCCTTCTGATTGTTCGCCATCGGATGCAGGTGCAGGTGACCGACAACCTCACTTCGGATCTGGCTCACTCCGTAACTACATTTCAGAATTTGCAATTACAGCGATTGAGTTCTCTCGACCGCGAGAATGCACTGTTGGCTGACCTGCCCAGCCTCAAGGCACTCATGACTACCAGCGACCGGCGCACCATTCAAGATGCAGGTGTCGAGTTTTGGCGGGTCAGCGGCAACGACTTGTTCGCGCTCGCCGACAACCAGGGCCAGCTAGTCACCGCCTACACAAAAAATCACGATCGCTCGGATGCGAAGCTTCTCGCCGGCATTGGCACCCTGCTAGGTTCATCTACAACTCACTATCTGGTCGATGGAGACCGTCTCTATGCCTGCTCGGTGCGCCCTCTTTTCTTTGGCAAGCAAACCGATGGAACTCTCCTCGGCTACGTGATCAGCGGTTTCGCTATCGATCGAGATATTCTCGCTGAGATCAGCCAGGCAACCTCTGCGGATGCAACTTTTATCAGCGAAGGTCGCGCCCTCGCCAGCACGCTCGATGCGCCTCTGATAAAGGAATTGATCGCAAGGTCGGCGCAGATATCCAATGGCACAAGTAAACCAGTCTGGGTTGAGCTTGGGAAAGAACGGTACATTACTGAAGGCGAGGATCTATCTTCCCATTCATCCGCGCCTCTGCAGCTTGTCGTTCTTAAATCTTTCGACCAGGCACAACAATCTATCCGGCAAATCGATCGATTGGTCATAATTGCCGGCTTTTTCGCGTTGATTCTCGGCATCGGCTTGATGGCAGCTCTTTCCAAGTTCTTGACTCGCCCTCTTGAGGACCTCGCCACCGGCGTGCGTGCTTTTGGTGTAGGCGATAGCTCCCACCTGCTACCCGAAAATGGCCCTCGCGAAGTGCGCGAATTGAGTATGGCATTTGCCAGCATGAGAAGTGAGATTCTTCAGGCCAACCAGGCTTTGCTCGAGTCTGAACGCCTTGCAACAATCGGGCGCATGGCCAGTTCTGTCTCGCACGATCTTCGTCATTACCTGGCCAGTGTTTATGCCAACGCCGAGTTCCTCGCTTCCTCGCCTCTATCCGAAGCAGAACGAAGCGACATACTGTCTGACATCCGCACCGCCGTGCACGGGACCACAGAACTCATCGAGTCGATGCTCATTTTCAGCAGGACCGGTGCCGGGGTCCGTCGAGGCCACGAATTGATGGCGACTTTGTTAGAGCGTGCCATAACTCTGCTACGGGCACATCCTGATGCGGCGGGCGTCACCATCGTCGCCCATGCATGCGACTCGCTAACAACCGCTGCCGTGGTCGACGGAAAGCAGATGGAGCGGGCGATCTACAACCTACTGCTAAATGCCTGCCAGTCAGCGCACGCGCATACCGGAGCAGGTAACGTAGTGGCGACGTTAGAAGTCTCCGAAGGCTTGATCACGCTGCAGGTCGAAGATAATGGTGCAGGTGTGCCTGAAGGTATTCGCTCCAGCTTGTTCCAACCATTTGTCAGTGAAGGAAAGCAGAAAGGCACAGGACTCGGTCTAACACTAGCTCACTGTATCGCCGCAGAGCATGGCGGCGAAGTGACACTTGTAAGCACTCGCCTCGGCGAGACCATCTTTAGAATGACAATCGCACGCGGTCTCGTGCCGCAAACTGCATTGGAAGGTGCAAATCAAAGAAGGTATGCGTCGGGATGAAAAAGTACTGCCCATCTCAATGGCGAAGAGCGCCGATCTTGGTCTTACGGCGTGGCATTCTCACTTTAGTGGGACTTGCATGCTTCACGTGCACCGATTCCAAAGCTCAGAGCCCGGCAGATGACACGCTCGGTAAACAAGTTCAACAATTGACCGAGGCCCTGGCGCGCACGCAGGCACAGGTTCAAGAGTCTCAGCGCACTTTGGAAGAGATGCGCACTCAGCTCGCGGCCCTGCAGCACCAATTAGCTGAACGGGATGCATCATCGGTGTCAGGCTCGACAGCGCAACTATCCGCGGCAGTCGATGAAATTCGCGAGCAGCAGGCATTGCAAGCCAATCAGATTGCTACACACGAGCAAAGCAAAATTGAGAGTGAATCAAAGTACGCCGTCAAGCTGAGCGGTCTCGTTCTTCTGAGTGGGTTCGTCAATACTCGGCAAGTCGATCTTCCCACCACTCCGTCGGTTGTAACGCCAGGACCTGGCAGCACCGGAGCGACTTTAAGGCAGACCGTGCTGGGGCTCGACGCACGCGGTCCTCATCTACTCGGAGCCAGCAGCCACGCTGACGTGCGCGTAGACTTCGACGGAGCCAACCTGGCCAACAGTAGCAGCGCCAACAGCGCATACGGTGGTGGGATTCTGCGATTGAGAACGGCGCATGCCTCACTCGCGTGGAAGCGGACAGAAGCTTTCTTTTCTCTTGATCGTCCGATAATCGTTCCGAACACCCCTTCCTCGCTGACGGCCGTCGCTATCCCGGCTCTTGCGTGGTCAGGAAACTTGTGGACATGGAATCCTCAACTCGGTGTTACACAGGACATTCCGTTGTCGGCTATGACTCGTTTCCGCGCGCAGGCCGCACTGATTGACATTGCCGATCCGCCATCGGTCTACACAGTCAACCCCAGCGCAGGCGCGTCTGATGCTACTCTTCCACCGACCAGTGAACAGAGCCGTTGGCCAGGCGTCGAGAGCCGCCTTGCGCTTTCACGTCTGACATCCGGCAATGGATTGGAGATGGGTGTGGGGGGGCTCTATGCCCCGCACCATAGCCTCGATGGTACGCGATTCGATTCATGGGCTGCCACACTTGATTACCGCCTGCCACTCGAGAAGCACACAGAACTGAGTGGCAGCTTTTATCGTGGAACGGCTCTGGGTGGTTTGGGAGCAGGCACCTTTAAAGATTACGTTTACTATGTGAGCCAATACAGTCCAGAAGTAGTCTTCTCCCGTGCACTTGATGACGTTGGAGGCTGGGCACAATTCAAGATTCACGCGGGCGAACACTTTGAGTCGAACTTTGCGTTTGGCACAGACCAGGTATTCGCCGGTCAACTCAGGCCCTATGCCGGCGCTTCTACTGCAAGCTATTTGAATCTGGCTCGCAATCGCACTTACACCGGCAACGTAATCTTCAGCCCGAGCGCGTACTTGCTGTTTTCACTGGAGTATCGACATCTGCAGAGCTCACCTGTCAACGGCGCAACGGCAACGGGCGACGTGATCGGAATTGCAACGGGGTACCGGTTCTGATGCTAAGAGCGATGGTCATTCGGTCACTGCTCTGTGCCCTCTGCTTGCTACCTCTCATGGCGCACGCACAGGCCACTGCATCGGTAGAGGTGCGCCTGCGACTCGCGTTTCATGAGTATCCCGACTCGCATCCTTTAGCCCCAGCCGTGCTCTGGCTTCAGCCTGTACAAGAGACGCCGCCCGCCCCATTCCTCCCGCAACATCGTTACACATTGACGCAGAAACATCGGATGTTCACACCGCATTTGCTAGTCATTCCCGTAGGCAGTGTCGTGCAGTTTCCCAATGCCGATCCTTTCTTCCACAACGTTTTCTCTCTCTTCGATGGAAAGCGCTTCGATCTCGGCCTCTACGAAGCAGGTTCGAGCAAGGCCATCACCTTTTCGCGCGAGGGTGTCTCTTACATCTTCTGCAACATCCATCCGGAGATGAGCGCAGTCATTTTGACGCTTTCCACTCACCTGTATTCGATAGCGGACGCGAAAGGTGCATTTAAAATCGCCGACGTCCCCGCGGGTGACTACGACCTATATGTTTGGATCGAGGGAGTGGCACAGCCGGCTCTTGCGAAATTAATACATCGCGTTCACCTTTTGCCCGGCACAAGCGATCTCGGGTCCCTCAGTATTCCGAGTGCGCGGCTGGACCCGACAGGCCACCAGAATATGTATGGGCAGCCCTACGACAAAGACGTGAAGCGAACGTACTAACAAATACAGAACTCAAGCTTCGTTCGACCGCACCGTCTTATGAGCGCATAGGTTGCGCGCGCTGTCGCCGGCCGGTCGCGATTCCTCACCAAAGCTGACTTTCATCCCAGATGCAGGAAATGTCTTCAGACCCGTCAGCTGCAGCGCAATCCGATAGACGAACGCAGGGTTGTTGCGAAGGTAGCGTAACCACAAATGGCGCGGATCTTGCATCAGCCGATGCAGCCATTGCAATCCTGCACGCTTGATCCATTCCGCGCAGTCCCTGATGCGGCCCGTGTGAAAATCAAACGCTGCGCCCACACCAAACATAAGAGTCGTATCGAGCACCGGCAAGTATTTGCTCATGAACTGTTCTTGCTTCGGCGTGCTAAGTCCAACCCAGATGATATCGGGCTTCAGTTGGCGAATCGTTGCAATCAGATCCACCTCTTCACATAGCGTGAGATCGCGAAATGGCGGCGTGTAGGTGCCGGCGATATGAGCCCCAGGAAATCGTCTCGTGATTGCCGCTGATAGTTCCTGTGCAACTCCTTCCTTGCCCCCCAGCAGGAAGTGTGTGCGCGAAGCAAATTGCGCGCGGCCAAAAATTTCAACCATAAGGTCGGGGCCAGTGACGCGTCGCATCCACGAAAAGCCCTGCAGATGACCAACCCAAACCGTCGGCGTGCCATCGGGAACAGCGATCGTCGCGTCGGCGTAGATGGCCGCAAGGCTCGGATTGCGTTGCGCCTCCATAATTCCATGCACGCCAACCATGCACACATAGCCCTTCGTTTTCTCTGAGAGGGCCTCCTCTACGCGTCTCACCGCTCGCTCCATATCGAGAGCTTCTACCTCTACGCCAAGCAGATTTGCGTGAGATCCATTTGAAGGTTTACTCATACCGGCAACCTTTCATTTCAAATCGGCTTGGCCGTACGCAGCACACACAGTTACAAGTTCCCACGGTCGTGTTCATGCTTCCTCCTGCACGGCGACGCAAGCCGTGATCTTGGCAGCTTCTTGAGCGTTAGGTCGCAAAAGCGTAATCAAAGGAATGTAAATGAAAAGTGTGATCGCCCCATAGACCAACCGCCCATCAGCAATTCCGCTCATCCCAATTCGAGGCAGTAGTTCATAAATAAGGACAATCATCGTGGCACCCGCAAACAAGTTGACCGACGTAACTGTCTGCACTCGTCCCAACGCCAACATCGCGTAAGAGCCTGTAACACCGAGGGCAAGTAACGCTGAGCTTAATGCAAGAATCGGGAGCAACGATGCGCCGCTGCGAGCGATCGCCCCGCCTCCCCACGCAAATAGAACGCGATTGCCAACCACGAGCAAAACAAATGTGCTTACCGCAACAAATGCGATGTTTGCAGCCATCGCCAGCATCACGGATTTGCGAAGCGCAGGTGGCGACGCGATGACGCGTTGTCCTGAGAGATAAGGAAAGAGAAAGTGAAGCCCGGAGGCAGTTAGTCCGTAAATCGGTTGAGCCAGCTGTGCGCATAGAGCATACGAAGCCACGGCGACAGCCCCAAACGTCGCACCCCCAATGAGCTTATCTGCCTGGCTGAAGACAACGCCCGATACGGCCAACAACCAACTGAAAATTCCAAACCTGAATAGCGCTCGCGTAGCTTCAGGATTGAACGATGGAAGCAAAGTCTTCGCATGTAGCAATTGCTTGAGTCGTCCCAGCTGAAAATACAATGCCAGTGCCGTAATTACCGCGGTTGCCGCCAAAACCCAGATCACGCTATGGCTGATGAACGTAATCAGAGCGGCTGCGGCCAGTGACAATAGCCGTCCAATCACACTGATCTTGACGGCGGCGCCGTAGCGCTCAAAAGCCCTCTGCGTACTGATGCAGACGGTCTCGATTGCGCGGGTAAACGTCAGCACACCAGCGATTCGGACGCACCACAAGCAGGTAAATTGAAGATGAGCGCTGGATGCAGCTACGTGGACGGCGAGATATGGCGCCGCGACCCAGGAGAGAATAGCCATCGTCAATCCCAGCGCGAGATGGATGCCCATGGTACTGCGCACCGTGCGCCGCAGGGTATGCAAATCACCGCCGGCGCGCCCAGTCGCGACATTCTGGATGTTGGCATCGCCGAAGCCGGACGCGATGATTGATCCGGTGTTCACCGCTGCAATGGCAATCGCCCACACACCGTATTGAGCCACCCCAAGATTCCGCAGCATGATTGGGGCTACGAGCAGCATCCCAATGGGATAAGCTGCGTAGTCCATCACGCCATACGCAGCGTTCAACAGGTGTGCTTTCATGCCACACCTCGGGCTGAGACGCATGCTCCAAACGATGCTTTCCGAATTCCGCAACGACCTGCAAGCAAGTCAGGATGTTCGCTGCTTTGCGGGGAATTATGCGCCATCTTTTCAACGTAGAAGGACCGCCGATGACAAGTGTCAACTCGCCGTCAGCCGATTGTCATTTGTTTGTCAGGGATGAGACATTTAGTTTTCTCGCGAGCCCTGGAGCAATTTCCGCGCTATACTTTGTCGGCCAGCCACACTACCATTCCATCGTCGTAATTCTGCGTACTCGTAAACGAGGATTGTCCTGAATGAAAGGCCTACTCACTCAATTTTCAACTGTCTTGCTTCTCTTAGCTGCGCAGATTTCAGCATCACAGACCTCGAAAGACAGAGCGCATTTCGTGGGGTCCGAGTCCTGCAGAAGATGTCATCAAAAGGCCTACGATGGCTGGAAGCAAACGCGCATGGCCAACGTCGTGCGCGATCCGAAGGTTCATCCTGAGGCAGTGCTCGGCGATTTTAATCACCCTGATCCCAATCGACCCTTCGATCTTAGCCAAGTGGCTTTTGTCTACGGAAGCCGATGGAAGCAGCGCTACTTCGCCAAGCGCGGAGAGGACTTTTACCCATTGCCTGCGCAGTGGGATATCAAGCACAGCAAGTGGCTACCCTACCACGTGCCCGATGGGACGGATTGGTGGGTCGCGTTTTATCCAAAGGAAAATGAGCAGCGTCCGACAGGTCCGACGTGTGATGGCTGTCATTCGGTGAATTACAACCTCGAGACCAGGCAAGTGACTGAGTGGAACGTTGGATGCGAGAAATGTCACGGTCCCGGTAGTGAACATGTCGGGCATCCGATTGCAACTAACATCGTGAATCCGGAGAATCTTGATCCCGTGCGAGGTAACGATGTTTGCATGCAGTGTCACAGTCAGGGCAGGCCCAGTCGCGTGCCCATCGCCGGAAAATATGTCGATTGGCCGGTTGGCTACCTTCCCGGGCAGCGTTTGTCGGATGTCTGGAATTTCGAAGATTCACGGCTTGGCACGCAGGACTTTTATTTCTGGCAGGATGCCAGCGCACACAAAAATCGCATGCAGGGAAATGATTTTGCGCAAAGCGTTATGTACCATCGCGGTCTGCGGTGCTTCGATTGTCACCAGGTGCACAGTAATCAGAACCCATCCAATTTAATTCAGGATGGGAACGGGTTGTGCCTCGGCTGTCACACCCGCAGCAACCCCGCCGGACTTCGCGGAACGGTAAGCGAACACACGCATCACGCCGCGAGCAGCGCCGGAAGCCGCTGCACGGCCTGCCACATGCCCGAGATCGCTCAAACCCTAGGCGACAACCGTGTAAGCAGCCATACCTTCCGCTTCATCTCGCCAAAGCTAACGCTGCAATTCGGCATTCCCAACCCGTGTACTTCGTGTCATTCCGAGAAATCGAATGAGTGGGCGCTTGCGGAGTTGAAACAGTGGTCGACTGAATCACCGTGGCGAGTAACTCAGTAACAGCGGGACATGCTTTTATTGCTGTCGCTTGTTGCGCGCGTCAAGAACATTGTGAACTGTCCTCAGCAGTTCTTTCGGATGTGCGGGCTTGGAGAGAAAATCAAAGTCATATCCGTCTGCCCTTGCGGCAATCAGCAAATCGGCCGTGGCCGCTTGGCCCGAAAACAGCAAAACCCGGCACCCGGGAGAGAGTTTTAAAACCTGAATCGCGAGATCGACACCGGACATCACCGGCATCGACACGTCTGACAGAAGCAGGTCTGGCGTATCAATTTCGACCGCGTGCAGTGCATCTAGCGGCTTGCTAAACGGCGTAGCATCGAATCCCTCGCCTCGCAGGATCACAGCGAGCGAAGAGGCGATGATGTACTCATCATCCACGACAAAAATGCTGTATCGGCTGTAGGGATGGGAAATGATCGGACTCCGTCCGGAGAATCGCTCGCAGCAGCAATTCGCTACCCATTTGCGATTGATGAGGTAGCAGGATGAGCCTGAACCCACCCGGCTTGCCTGCCCCCCATTATGCAACAACGTTTGGTAAGCCTGCGTCTCAGTGACGACGCTGGAAGCAGTATTGTTCTCAGTCGTCGTGCGGTTCACGCCGCGCTTGATCTGCGTCAGATGCGAGATCGCGCATCAGAGCGAAGAACGCTGGTGACTGTCCGATGAAAAGTCCCATCGCCGCGAGGAAGTTTACCGCGCCCATCGCAACACCCCTCGTCTCTGTAGGCCGGATCACGGAGCACCGCGGAAGCTTGCGGCTGATAAACGGGCATGGCTCGGGCATGATCAGGTTGGTTTGAAAATTCTCCCCACCGAACGGTGAAGAATTCAAATTAGGAAATGTTACCGACACGCCTGTCTTTGGATCCTTTGCAGTCAACGGTGGCGCATTGCCGGCCTTGTCTGCCCAGGTTTGGAAGTGCATGGTTTCTGTGGGACCAATGCTAATCAAAATACGTAAGACTTCCGCGCTACTAGCTCGTTGGGCCATGGAGGGATAGAGGCTGTTGCCGCCCTGTTCAATCGTAGGCATATGAAAACCTGCGGTGTTTGCAATAGCCTGCAGGAAGTTGGCGTCCATCGTGTCGTCATCTGTCCTCGGGATCGCGGTATGTTTTCCTACCGCGAGAGAGGGCACGGCTTGAGGGAATGTGAAACGCGGATCGAGATCAGGATTGTGGCTGCTGCTTCGGTAGCGCGTCCACCAGCTCGTATCGAGCGTGAGTTCCATCAAGTTGGTAAGTCGCAATTTTCCACTTGAGCCGGTCGCTGTACTCCCCATCAGCGTTCGAAAATGTTCGAGGCTGACCGGCGATGCGCCCTTTGATTCCAGATAGGCGTTGAGAAAATTCTGATGAGTAAATTCGTCATCAGTGTTGTCATGAACATACTGTGCCATATCCGCGTCTAAAACCGAGAGCGCGGCGGTAAAAGCTGGATTCCCACTGCCACCAGGAACTTCCTTGTCAGGGATGCCGCACAATTCGTTGTACTGCACCCAGAAATCCGTCTCGAGAATCTCTGCTGCCGCTGCGAAGCGAAGCAGTGCTGCATCCCCGCGGGAGAGACGGCCACTATGTTCCATCGATTCGTCGTCTGCCCAGAGCGATGATCCATTTGCTAGCAGTCCGACTCCAGCCGTGGCGACGCCCGCCGCGGATAGTCCCTTCTTAACGAAAGAACGCCGATTGATTTGAGTTTTCATACTGCTCCACATCTGATGCATTGGGGAAAACCTCCATGCATAAGAACGTGAACCTTCGCAGCACGACAAATGTCAGATTGACGTAAATAACTTGTCATTCAAATATTGACGCGCCATTCGACACCCCAGCGACCGGCCGCCGCTCACTAGCTAAAACCCAGATCCTCGTGTCAATTTCGGGCGTCCAAATCAAGGACTATTTTGTCTATCCGTTTAGAGGTGTTATCCCTGCGAAGCGTTACCCCTAACAAGGATGATCGCGAGAGCACATGTATGGAGAATCGCTGTCCCGCCATTACCTAACCAGAAGAATCCAGCTTGCGATGTCCGCAACAACCTGCTCTTCGACATGCCCTGGC
>JANXYB010000134.1 GCA_025350325.1 Acidobacteriaceae bacterium | reverse complement strand
GCAGGTACAAGTCACCATTCTTCGCGATAAGAAGCAGCAGACGTTGACGCTGCAAGTAGATTCGAAGCACAAAGGCGAAGTCGATTTCGAAGACATTTTCTCGGGCAATGCATGTCCTTTGATGGCGGGCGTCGATCCTGCCACGGAGTTGCAACTGCTGCAACAGTTTGCTGGCAGCGAGTCAAACCTGCTATCGATGCGTGAGCAAGTTGAAGCGCTCAAGGACCAGTTTGGTGCGAGCCAGGATGAGAACGGCGCGATGAACTTCGGGTTTACTCCGCAGCAGGCGGAGGAGTTTCGCAAGCAGGCAGAAGCGATGCGCGATAGCCTGAAGGTTGAAGACTTCAAACTTGACCAGAAGCAGCTTGACGAGATCAAGCAGCAAGTTGAGGAAATGCAGAAGAACTTCAAGCCTGAAGACTTCAACATTGAAGATTTGAAGCTTGATCCGAAGCAGATGCAGGAACTGCAGAAGCAGATGGATCAGTTCAAACGCCAAATGGACCTGCTTCAACTGCCCGGTTTCGGCGTCCACGTCTAAATTTCAATAGTAAAAACTAAGGGCGCCGCCGTCGGATTTCCGGCCGGCGCCCTTACTGCATATGCGCGGGAAATAGCTCGTCGATAATGCGCCGCGATGCGCAGTGCGATGAGCGATCGCGATTTATCAGCTTCGAAAAAGCTTTAGCTTGCAACTGCTTTTTCTGCGCCACGAAAAAGCCCCCGCAGCGCTCGCACCACCCACCGCACTAGAAGCAGCAAAATCAGCAGCAGGACGCCAACAATTGACGCCGCGACATAGGGTTGCCGGGTGGCGAGCCAGGTCAACGAAACCGCCAGTACATCTTCGCCGGCACTGAGGGCGATGTTTGAGAACGGCTCGGGCGAAGGCGTCACCGCCGCGCGTGCTGCGGTCTTGCCTCCATGTGCGGCGAGGGCAATCGCGCCCCCTGCGGCAGTCGCGGCGAGCTGTTGCCACGGGGGCAGCGCGGACGTGGCTTGATAGGTCAATAGCGCCGCCACGGGAATGCGGATGAAGGTATGCAGCGCGTTCCAGATCAGATCGAAGGCGGGTATCTTGTCGGCGAAGAACTCCACTGCAAACAGGACGCCGCTGGCTGCGATCACATACCAGCTTGCCAGCAGGTGCAGGTTCGCGGGCAGCGCAAGCAGGCCGGCCCGGGCCAGCAAACCGAGCGTGGCGACGGTCGCGTAGACGTTCAGCCCGGCGGCGAAACAGACTGCTACGAGGAGCGCCGCAAGATGTTCACCGGCAAACTTCATGCCGCCAGTATAGTGCCGGGGCCGGCCGAAGCGCGTCGGTGAGCGCGCATGGCGGAGCAGGGATGTCGGCAGCAGGGGTCGGATGTGGTCCCGGTTTAACTCTCAGGTATCTGCCTGGGTCCGTACCCCTCCCCCCTCCCCCCCTATTTCTGGATGGAAGTATTTTGCTTTCTTCGGTTTGTGGAGGGCGGCACGGGAAAAAAAATTTGATTCTATTGAGGTTATTCGCAGAAATCTGATTGCAAAGGACTTATAAGTTCTGCTCTATATGTCGCTTGAAAATGGGGCAGAGTGGCCTGAATTGATTGTCCTCCGAGTCGGCATAATTCTCTGCAAAGCCTGACCGCCGAATCTATAGAGCAAAGCCTCAGCGTGACTAGGCTCTGCTTGGGCGTCCCCGTTACAGCCAGATAGCTAAGCACACGCTGCAAGCGTTAAAAGCAACGTCGTCCTGAACGCCGTGTGGCCACTTCTGCTCGCTTAAAAGACGGATCCGCCATTGTTTGATCGGCCTGACTTAAAGCATGGCGGACGATAGCCTTGGGTTGACCTACGATCAAGTCTCTCGATGTATACCGAATGCAGGGTGCAACTGCGAACCTTCGTAATTGAAACAATAAGGAGCACGAAGGGAAGGAATCTTTCTGTCACGCTTTTGCGGTCTGCAGGTTTGCTGGGCGGAGGGCCTGGTCAGCCTCATGGCCCAGGCGAAGGACCAGCGGCGGCAAGGCGAGCACGTCTTCTAGCGCGGTGCGGAAGTTTACGATGCAGGCGCGCAATGCGAATTTGCCATGGACCATTGCGTTGGACACATAAGCTTCACCACTGCTTTGAAGGCGGGTGAGAAGTTCACTGTTGAGGTCGTTTAGATAGCGCTCCGTCGCGTCGTTGGCACTGCGAAGATCGGATGGCACGTACCGGAAGGTTGCGATGCTCAACGATTGTGTAAGCGCTTCAAGCTCGCCATGCTTTGAGATTTCCTTAAAGAGTTGCTGCGAAAGGCGAATGTCGTCGGCAAGCATCTGCTCATAGCCGTCGCGTCCGACTTGCTGCAGGGCCAGCCAGACTTTGAGCGCCCGGAATCCGCGCGAGTTCTGGGGCCCAAGATCGAAGTAATTGGTGGCCTCGACACCGAAGTGATAGTACGGGGGGTGGTACGCGAAGGCATTGCGAAGGTGCTGCTGATCGCGTACCAATGCACACCCCGCCTCAAGGGGTGCGTAGAGCCACTTGTGCGGATCGACTGCGATCGAATCGGCCTCGCGCAATCCGACCAGATCGGCGGGAGCATTCGGCAGCATGGCCGCTAACCCTCCGTAGGCACCATCGACGTGAAACCACAGGTCATGTTGACGGCAGATGGCGGCCATGTCTGGTAATGGGTCGATCGCTCCCGTGCTGACCGCCCCGGCATTGCCAACGACGAGAAAGGGCTTGTCGCCCGATGCGATGTCAAGGGCGATCTGTTGCTTGAGAGCCGCAGTGTCTAACCGCTGGTCGGGGTCGACCGGCAGCCAGCGGATCGAATCTGTACCCAGCCCGCAAATATCCGCTGCCTTCTGTACCCATGTGTGCGTCTCTTTAGAGCAATAGACACGCAGTTTAGGCCCATGGATGCCCTCAACCCGCAGGTCGTAACCCGCCTTGGCTTGCCTAGCAGCGAGGAAGCATACCAGATTGGCCATATTGCCTCCACTGACAAACAGGCCCCCGCATTGGGACGGATAACGCAACAGTTCGGCCACCCAGCGTATGGTCTGAGCCTCGATTTCGCTGGCCATCGGCGAAAGCGGCCACGCGCCCACGTTGGGGTTTACGGCGGCGGCAAGCAAGTCTGCTAATGCGCCGATCGGCGCGGCTGATGAGGTGACATAGCCCCAGAAGCGCGGATGTCCATTGAACAGAGAGTGCTCGAAGAGCAGGTCGGCGGCGTGGTCAAGCAAACTGGCTGCATCTGCCCCTTGCGAGGGCAAAGGGCGTTCCGAATCCAAGATTTGTCGTACCGTGGAAGCGGATTGGCCGGGACTGACTGGACGCTGTGGAAGTGAATCCAATAGACCGGCGATTCTATCGATGAGTTGATAGCCCACGGCTCGAAACTGGTCTGAGCTCATCTCAATGGGGGAATGACGCTGGTCGTAATTCGGCACGCTTTCCATGGCACACCTCGAACGAAGTTTATCTGATTTCCCAAGCAGGGTTTTCCAGCTTGAATGTTGTCCTATTCCGCTGCGATCTCACTGCGCGCTTCGGCTAATTCTCGGCGTGCAGGTTGGTCGGCATGTTCGGCGACCTTGAGCAACTTTTTGAAGTATGTCTCGGCGGTTTGACGATCGCCGGCCAGCTTTGCGGCTTGGGCTGCGCCATAGAGCGATTGAAAGCGGTTGGGCTCCCTGGTCAGCGTGGCGGCGAACTCTTTGAGGGCTTCGGACGGTCGCTGTGATTCGAGCAATAGTTCCCCCAGCAGTTCGCGTGCAGGGGCAAGTGGGCCCGGCGTGATGGCGTTCTTTTCGGTGTTGTCTTCCAGCTCAGCTGCGCCGCGCATCCCGGCGAGCGCGCCCTGGGAATTGCCCTCGGCAAACGCTAACATTGCGGATATTTCCTGGCGCTGAATTTCAACCTGGTTGGCCCAATAACTTTCTTTCGCATCTTTCAATTTGTCGTGCATCTGTTCTAGAGAAATTATCGCTGTGCGCGCGGCGGCACGGTCGTGCAAATGCGCGGCACCCAGGCCACGCGCAAACCAGGTAATGGCGTCGGCATACGGAAAAGGGCTGGGGTGGGCGTCCAGCTTCGCCGCATCGGCCCAGGCATGCCGTTCCAAGCAATAGCGAGCAGGAATCGCAGCGCGGGCAAAGTATGCGGCAGCGGGACTGGCCGCTCCGCTGATTAATACTGCTGGATCAAAGCGGGTAAAAAGTTGCACGGCCGAATCCACTAAACGCTGGGCAGCGGCGTCCTGGCCCGTCTGCAAATATGCGTAAACCATGTAGTCGCTGGCGTGCAATTCTTCACCGGTCTGCCCGTCGCTGCGTGCAGCGGCCGCAGCGGCGATGTTGGCATCGATGGAAGCCTGCCAGTCCCCAAGTCGCGTGAATGTATGCGATGGCATGTGTAAGGCGTGGGAGGTGGCTGGAGCGATCTCGCTGTAGTGCTTGGCAGCCGCGGCGGCGCGGGCAGCCAGCGGCGGGACGTCGTAGGCGTGGATGATGTAGTGGGCCAGTCCCGGATGATCGGGAAAGCGAACGTATAGAGCTTCTAGTATTGCCCCGGCCTTGAGTTGGCGGGCATAGGTTTTGTCGGCGGGGTCGGCGGCGGCTGCGACGGCCAGCGCGTAAAAGATGGCCGCTTCAGTGTCTTCAGGATAAGTGGCGCTGACGGCGGCCATCGCGCTTTCGTAAGCCAAGACGCGGGAACCCTGGTCGGTATTGGCTGTATCGGTGAAGAGATGCGCTACTGCCTCTATATAGGCACGTTCGCGCGCAGTCTTGGGATTCGCGGCCCGCGCCTGGGTGATGGCTTTGAGTCCCTGATCCAGTTGGGCCTGGGGCTTGAGACCGGAAACGAAGGGGTTGCCCCAATTGCTCAGCGCGCTACCCCAAGAGGCCATCGAACACGAAGGATCAGTCAATAGAATTGCGTGGAATGCCTGAATCGCGTGAGCAAATTGGAACGAGTGCATCAAAGCCACGGCGCGATTGAACTGCGGCTGGGCCGCGGGACTGCACGAGGTGGTGAAGGTGACGCTGCCTAACTTCTCAGGGGAGGAGGGGTGATTGGCCTGGGCGGAACTTACAGAAGACAGGAGAGCCAGAACTATAGCGAAGAAGAGGATGAGAGCTCGCATGGTGGATCCTTTCGAGTGCGAGGTGATCAGTCTCGCTGATGGTAACCCCCGGCGACGAGATAGGAGCGGTTTTAGGGCTTTATTGGCACGACTGAAATCGTGCGGTGCGACAAGGGGCCAAGGATGGGTCTTCTGCGAGCCCGTTAAGCCGGGTTGATTGGAATGACTATGTCGCACGGCTAAAAGCTATGCTTTTTCAAAATTACACGAGGTGTAGCTCGATTGATTCTGGTCGGTAATTTTCCACCCGTGACTACGTCATGATGGGGCACCCGGACATAGCCGCAATCCACCGAAGGCACTATTCGTGGTGGGATGTAGGGTCGAGGATGTGTGCATCCTTCTTAGAGGCAACCGCAGGTCTTTCGACTACGGTCGCCAAGCGACCTTCGGTCAAGATGACAGTGCATTTTTTGTAGCGACCTCGCTACCGGTGACTGTGCGTTTTCTTGCAACGACTAGCTCAGGATGACTGTGGATTCAAGCCGGACCATTCTGTTTGCATCCGTGGGTTATTGCCGTTGCTATCCGGCGCGGTTAAAAAGCCATGCCCTTTCAAAAACAGGGGGTATGCATCAAGCTTAGACGTTGAAGGTGAATCAGTGTATAAACGGTTGACCGGCACATGTCTTTTCAGGGAGCACTGCGACTTGGACCTGCAAAAATTGAAGACCGAGACTGCAGCCGACCACCGCTCCGTCGAAGGGGCCGTTCCCTTGATGCATGAAGGTCTCGACCGCGCCCAGTATGTGCAATGTCTGCAACAGATGTACGGGGTTGTTGCGGCCTGGGAAGAGCGAGCCGCCGCAATCGCTCCGGAATGGTTGCAGCCGAGCCTCGCCGCGCGGCAGAGAAAACCTCTGCTGGCATCAGACCTGGCATGGTTTGGTGTAACCGG
Organism: Acidobacteriaceae bacterium; assembly: GCA_025350325.1. GTDB lineage: Bacteria > Acidobacteriota > Terriglobia > Terriglobales > Acidobacteriaceae > Telmatobacter. The sequence goes on along the minus strand of JANXYB010000134.1, from coordinate 10,828 downwards.
TAACGATGACAGGCGGCCCACGCTGCCAGAGATGAACAATCTCCCCAGCCTGTTCGGGTCTATGTACGTGATGGAGGGTTCAACTTTGGGTGGACAGTACATCGCCCGCCACGTTGAAGCCGCGCTTCTTCTTCGCGAAGGTCAGGGCTACTCCTACTTTCGTGGCCATGGGAGTCAAACCGGACGAATGTGGAAAGAGTTCTGCGAAATGCTGGAACTGCGAGTACCGGACGAGGACACCGACGTGGTGGTGGGTTCGGCCAAAGCGATGTTCTGCACATTTGGAACGTGGATGCAGGGGAAAGTGGCCATTGATGGAAAATAGCTTTGATCGTGACGCTAGCAGCTCGGTTCAAGACAGAGTCCAAGATGTGGGCCTGAACTGCGAAGACGAGCCCATTCGCATCCCCGGAAGTATTCAGCGCCATGGCTTTCTACTGCTGCTCGATGAGCGCGATGAGCGTGTAGTGGCTGCTAGCGAGAACACCGAGGAATTTCTTGCAGTTCCGTTGGGGTTGATTCTCGGTACGTCGGTAGAAACAATTTTTGAGCGCGAGGTTCTTGGGGCGCTGCGGGCCTTTACCAATGCTACCGATGATGAAGGACTGCTGACGTATCTAGGTACGTTTCAAATGCGGGGACGGTTTTTTAGCGTCATAACCCACCGTGTGAAGAATGAACGCGTGCTTGAGTTCGAGCTTACGGAGCGCCTCGTCAACCCCGAGATGACCAACCAGGTGTTCACCAACTTCGTTAGCAAACTCAATAACTTGAGTAAGGAAAAGGAGCTTTGCCAGGCTCTCACAGATCAGGTAAAGGACCTTACCGGCTTCAATCGTGTGCTCCTCTATCGCTTCGATGACGAGGGCCATGGCACAGTGCTTTGCGAGCAAAGCGATGGAACTCTCCCCAGCTACCTCGATCTAAGATTTCCCGCTTCGGATATTCCCAAGCAGGCCCGCGAACTATACGTTTTGAACACTATCCGGATTATTCCGGATGCATCGTATGTTCCCTCTCCTATCCATGGACTCGATAAACGGGCCATGGGAGCACTCGATCTTTCCATGTCGAACCTGCGCAGTGTTTCCCCGGTCCATCTGGAATACATGCGGAATATGGGCACGCTGTCTTCGATGTCGATCTCTATCGTGTGTAAAGGGAAGCTTTGGGGACTTATCAGCGGACATCACGCTAAACCTCGTACGGTGCCTTACCTGGTGCGCAGCGCCTGCGATTTGCTGACGCGTCTGGTCGCAACGCAGTTAACGAGCCTTGACACCTCAGCGAGTTTGCACCGGATGGTGCACTTTCACGCAGTGCAGCGGCGGGTGTTGACGCAAATGGCTGCCGAAAATAACTACGTCGCAGCCATGGTTGACCAAATCGGGGACTTGCTCCAGATCACTAATGCGGATGGTGCGGCGCTGGTGATGGACGGCGAAATCAAGGTATCCGGGGTTACCCCGGTCGACAGTGATCTAAGAAGACTGTGCGCTTGGATGGATAGCAAGCCGGATTTCACCGTATTTGAAAGCCGCCATCTGGGCAGCCAAATCGCCTGGGCATCGGAGTTCAGCGAGCTTGCCAGCGGTCTGCTGGCCATTAGAATTTCGCACGTACGTCAGAGCTATCTGATGTGGTTCCGGCCGGAGATAGTGACAACGGTGAAGTGGGCGGGCGAACCGAGGAAGACGCAAGACGAAAATCAACGCCTCAATCCCAGAAAATCATTTGAGACCTGGACTGAGCTTGTGCGGGGCATAAGCGAGCCCTGGACGGACGTTGAGGTTGAATCGGCCACCGACTTTCGCGGCGCGATCATGACCATCAGCCTCAAACGGGCAGAAGAGGCCGTGCAACTCAGCGAGGCGAGATTTTTGCAACTGACCAATGCCTTGCCTCACCCCGTCTGGACCGCCGACGATGATGGTCAGCTCACCTATGTGAATCAGAAATGGATCGGCCAAGGTTTGGGCAGTCAGGGCCGTTGGTATGAGCAGGACCGTCTGACGACAGAGGATCAACAGCGCGCCGACAATCTGTGGAAGATCGCCGTCCAAGACGGAATCCCGTTTGAGCTGGAAGTGCGGTTTCACCCGCCGTCGCAACGCGCCGACCGATGGAACCTGGTTCGTGCCATCCCTTACTTTCGCGCCGATGGCACGCGAGCGGGCTGGGCAGGCACTTGCACCGACCTTACCGACCGCCGCCAGCGCGAAGCGGCCCTGCGAATGACAGAAAAGCTCGCCCTCACAGGAAGAATGACCAGCGTCGTCGCGCACGAAATCAACAATCCGCTGGAGGCCATCGTCAACCTCTTGTACCTCTTGAACGATCGAGTCAAAGAAGACCAGACCGCTCGCGGTTACATTGAATCAGCTGAAAGCGAGCTACAGCGCATTTCAGGAATTACCAAGCAGACGATTCGATGGTCGAAAGAGAGCGTGCAAAGACCTCAATACAGGACTGCAGAAGACCTCTTCAAAGACGTACTACAACTGTTTGCCGGCAAGATCAGAAACCGGGAGGTCAACGTTGTGATCGAGGGTGGGGAAGAAGTTCGCGTTTACGGCACGGTCGGCCAGATATCCCAAGTGATGGCGAACCTTATATCGAATGCCGTGCAGGCGGTGCCCCTTGGCGGTCAGATCGGGCTGAGTGCCAGGGAAGACGGCGACATGACAGAGATCAAGGTCCGGGATAACGGGCACGGCATGGACGACGAAGCGCTACGACATCTCTTCGAACCTTTTTATAGCACCAAAGGAGACTTGGGAAACGGTCTTGGTCTCTACATCTCCCACGAGATTGTGGAGCGTCATGGCGGAACCCTGATAGTGGAGAGTCAGGTAGGAAGCGGGACTGAGGTTCGACTTCGTCTGCCGGCCAGTGCACGAGTGGGCGTAGGCGCTTGAGCGGCAATACACTTCTCATCGATCTGTTGCCTCACGTCTGACTGTTGACTGACTTTCCTGCGGGAGCTGGGGCCGATCGGTGCTTGTGGAGCGCCCTCCCCAGCCGGCGTTGGACACTGATTCCGGACCTAACATAGACTTACTCCAAAGTATCGAGTTAGCGCGACGTGCTTGCTCCGAACCTGTGTCAAGATCTGAGAAGATGAGTACTCACCCTATAAACACCACAAGCCCTTGGCGGAACACACCGCGAAAGTCCGTTGTCATCTTTCTGTTCGCCGTGTTCTTTATTTTTGCCACGCTGGGGTTCGCCACCGACATCATCAACATGGGGCTGCAGCCTCCGCTTCGATTTGCGATAGGCGTTGTGCTCTCGGGGTTGTTCGCGGTTTCCTATGCCCTGTCGGGGGTAACTCTGCGCGGTCAATTCTGGAAAGCTTTTGTGCCCTTGTTCGCCCTGCAGTTTGTGATTATGGGTCTGCTGAGTAACTGGTTTCCCGACGCAGCGCAGCCTAAGCAGATGGGCGCGCCAGAGATCGCGCGACTGGGACGGCGGCTCATGTTCGATGGCATGGCCACCACTGCTGCTGTGTTTCTGGGCTATGCCGGATTTGTCTTTGTCTTCATCAGTGAAGGCCGGCGCCATATTCGCGTGCACCTTGAGAAGGCTACGCTGGAGAGCGAAATGGCCGCGGCCCGCGAGGTGCAGCAGGTGATCCTGCCGGAGCATGGCGAGGCCTTTCCCGGTTACACCGTTGAATCCGTTTATCAGCCGGCGCAGCAAGTCGGTGGCGATTTTTTCCAGATTCTCCCCGACGGCAAGGGCGGACTGCTAGTTGTAGTCGGGGACGTTGCCGGCAAGGGTCTACCCGCGGCCATGCTGGTCTCAATGCTGGTCGGGTCAATCCGCACCGCGGGTGAAGACACGCAGGATCCGGTGGTGATGCTGCGGAAACTTCACGACCGTCTGCTTGGGCGCAGCGGCGGCGGATTTTCGACTGCCCTTGCCGCGCACATCGCACGCGACGGCGTCGTTACCATCGCCAATGCTGGTCACCTATCCCCTTACCTTGACGGTCGCGAGATCGAACTGCCCGGCGCACTGCCGCTCGGAATCGACAGGGGCGGCGGCCAATACCAGGCTACGACCTTTGAACTCCCTGTCGGCAGTCGCCTCACGTTCTACACCGACGGAATCGTGGAAGCCCAAAACCAGAAAGGCGAACTGTTTGGCTTTGACCGCGCCAAGGCAATTTCAACCGAGGCGGCGACGGCCATTGTTGCGGCGGCCGTGCACTTTGGCCAATCCGATGACATCACGGTGGTGACGATCGCACGTCTTGCGGCCGGGGACGCAGCAGTTGCGTCGGGAAGTGCGCACATGCTGGCTTCTGCGTAACATCGGTTGGGTAGAAGCCCTTTGCACGGCCGAGGAAACAGGCTGCCTCATCGTAAAAGAATGCTAGCCGATCGCGGCCGGCCATGACTGGATACCCATCTCCCAAATCCCTAGATACCATCCCGAATGGATGAGTGTGACGCACGAATAGAGCAATCACTGTCATCGCTGCATCCAAGAGATTGAGTTGCCGTCGCGCAGGTGTCCAAAGAAAATCGCGGGCCGCAACGAAGGACCAATCATCCGCGACCAATGTTTCCTTAAAAAACACGCGGCACATTGAGCAAAGGCTTGGGGGCAAGGGTGCGCAATCGTTATTATCAAGGGCCACCGTCGGACCACTTTGACGGAGTTCGTTTCTTTCACCCTGGCCTTCCCTCCGCGGATAAGGGCCTCTTCGACATTCTCAAGTGGAAGATTAAGGGCAGCGGTGCAAAGTGGCCTGAGACCGTGGCGGCGCAAACAGGAGTGCGCCCCGCGCTCCGCGTTGCGGGATTACAGATCACGCACGTCGGTCATGCTTCCTACCTCGTGCAGACCGGTGGTCAGAATATTCTCGTCGATCCGGTGTGGATGGATTGTGCCAGTCCGTTATCGTTTGCAGGGCCTCGCCGCCACAATCCGCCTGCGATTAAGTTTGAAGATTTACCGCCCATCGATGTAGTGCTGATTACCCACAATCACTACGATCATATGGACACGGGAACGATCAAACGGCTCTGGCATAATCATCATCCGCGCATCGTTGCGCCGCTTGGGAATGATGCGATCATTCGCGCCGCGGCGCCGGAGATTGAAGTGCAGTCGGGCGACTGGTGGCAATCGTTCTCACTCACTGAGAAACTCAAAGTCACCATCGTGCCCTCGTACCATTGGTCGTCGCGATGGCTGGGCGACTATCGCATGGCACTCTGGGGCGGCTTTATTCTTGAAGCGCCAGCGGGAGTGATTTACTGTGCCGGCGACACCGCTTATCGCGACGGTGCAATTTTCAAAGAGATTCGCAAACGATTTGGACCGCAGCAAGTGGCAATCCTCCCCATCGGTGCGTATGCGCCGCGATGGTTTATGCAGACGCAGCACACCGATCCTGAAGAGGCTATTCAAATCGCGGATGACTGTGGTGCGAAGCAGATGCTGGGCGTGCACTGGGGAACGTTCAAACTTACCGATGAGCCGTTTGACGAGCCGGCACAGAAGCTTGCAAGCACGGTCCAAGCCCGGGGGCTCGATGCTGCGCAATACACGGCTCTTTTGCCGGGCGATACGTGGACCTCGCCTGTAGAGGAGTTCAGCAACGGAGGAAATACTGCAGCGCAGATTGTCAGCGACAGTATCTACTGTGCAGGGTCGTAGTTAAGGTTCTGGCCCAGCCATCGCTCGAGCTCGGCGACGCTCATGGCCTTGCGTTCGTGGTAGTCGGCGACTTGTTCACGATCGATTTTGCCCAGACTGAAGTAGCGCGATCCCGGGTGAGCAAAATAGATGCCGCTTACACTTGAGCCGGGCCACATCGCAAACGATTCTGTGATCTTCATTCCGGTGTTCGCTTCCACGTCGAGCAGATGCCAGAGAGTGCCCTTCTCGGTGTGGTCGGGGCACGCCGGATAACCCGGAGCGGGTCGGATGCCGCGATATTTTTCGTGAATCAGGTCCGCAGTGCTCAGTGTTTCGTCGCGGCCATAGCCCCATTCATCGCGCACGCGTTTGTGCAGGCATTCTGCGAACGCCTCGGCCAGACGATCGGCGAGAGCCTCGGCCATGATCGCGTTATAGTCGTCGTTCTTCGCCCTGAATTGGTCGCAGAGTGTTTTCAACCCGATGCCGCTGGTCACGGCGAACGCGCCGATGGTGTCAGGCAGCGCGGTCTCTTTGGGCGCGATGAAATCACCGAGGGACCGGCACGGTTCGCTGCCCTCTTTGTGCGCTTGCTGGCGCAGAAAGTGAAAGTGCGCGAGTACATTTGCGCGCGTGGCGTCGGTGTAAAGCTCTACATCGTCCCCGACCGCATTGGCGTGGAAGAACCCATAAACGCCGTTCGCCGTGAGCAGTCTCTTTGCGATGATGACGTCGAGCAGGGCATTGGCTTCAGTGAAAAGTTGTTGCGCCTGTTCGCCGTGCTCCGCGTGCTCGAGTATGCGCGGATATACGCCCTTTAAACCCCAGGTGTGAAAAAACGGCGTCCAATCGATGAAGTCGCGGAGTGTCGCTAGAGGAAAATCGCGCAACACACGCACCCCGGTAAACTCGGGAACCGCGAGATCTGCAACGCGCCAGTCGATTGGAGTGCGCCTCTTGCGCGCCGTTTCAAGGGACACGAGTTTCGCGCGAGGCGCGAGATGCGCTTTGCGCAGCGCTTCATAGTCGGCGCGATGTTGCACGACAAAGGCTGGCTTGTTCTCTTCACTGAGCAGGCTCGTTGTGACCGGAACTGCGCGGCTGGCATCGAGCACGTGAACGACGGGTTCACTGTAGTGCGGCGCAATCTTGACCGCCGTGTGGGCGCGACTGGTGGTGGCTCCGCCGATGAGCAAGGGCAGCTTGAATCCCTGCCGCTCCATCTCGCGAGCGACATGCACCATCTCATCGAGGGAGGGCGTAATCAGGCCGCTGAGGCCGATCATGTCTACCTTCTCCGCCTTGGCCCGTTCGAGAATCTTTTCGGACGAAACCATTACTCCGAGATCGATGACCTCATAGTTATTGCAAGCGAGGACGACGCCAACGATGTTCTTGCCAATGTCGTGTACATCGCCTTTAACAGTTGCCAACAGAATCTTTCCCTGTGCCTTGACCACTTGCCCGGATGCGACCATTGAAGCTTTTTCCGCTTCCATAAATGGCGTGAGATGAGCAACGGCTTTCTTCATCACGCGGGCCGACTTTACCACCTGCGGCAAAAACATTTTGCCGGCTCCAAACAAATCACCGACCACGCTCATGCCGGCCATCAGAGGACCCTCGATCACGAGAAGAGGGCGGCCCAGCTTGACCCGTGCTTCCTCAGCATCGATCTCGATGAAGGCGTCTATACCCTTGACCAGTGCGTGGGTGAGGCGTTCCTCGACGGTGCCATTGCGCCACTCTTCAGCTTTTTTCTCACTGACGACGGTGCCTTCACCTTTCAGCTTTTCTCCATGTTCGACGAGGCGCTCGGTAGCGTCGGGGCGGCGATTTAACAGCACATCCTCGACCAGCACCTTCAACTCGGGCTCGATCTCTTCGTAGACCTCGAGCATGCCGGCATTCACAATGCCCATGTCCATGCCCGCGGCAATCGCGTGATAAAGAAATGCCGAATGCATGGCTTCGCGAACCTTGTTGTTGCCGCGAAAGCTGAAGGAAATATTCGAGACGCCGCCGCTCACCTTGGCGTGCGGCAAGTTCTCTTTGATCCATCGTGTGGCGTTGATGAAGTCGACTGCGTAGTTGTTGTGCTCCTCCATACCGGTGGCGACGGTGAGCACATTCGGGTCGAAGATAATGTCTTCGGGCGGGAAGCCGACTTCGTCGACGAGGATCTGGTAGGCGCGCTCGCAGATGCGGATTTTCTCATCGTAGGTTGCGGCCTGGCCTTTTTCGTCAAAGGCCATTACGACGACGGCAGCACCATATTTCAGCACTGCCCGGGCATTCTGGCGAAACTTTTCTTCGCCTTCCTTGAGCGAGATAGAGTTGACGATGCCTTTGCCTTGCAGGCATTTGAGCCCGGCCTCAATGACCTCCCACTTTGAGGAATCGATCATGAAGGGCACTTTGGCAACTTCAGGCTCGCTCCCCAGCAACTGCAGGAAGCGCGTCATCGCGGCAACGCCATCGATCATGCCTTCGTCCATGCAGATGTCGATGACGTTGGCGCCATTTTCAACTTGCTGACGGGCGACGCTGACGGCCTCTTCAAACTTGCCTTGCTTGACCAGTTGAGCAAATTTAGGCGAACCGGCGACGTTGGTGCGTTCGCCAATCATGATGTAAACGCCGGGCTGCTGGGTAAAAGGCTGTGACCCTGAGAGACGAAGCGGCTTCGCCTCCGTCGCCTCGGCTACGGTTGTGCTTGGGGACGCGCTCACGCTGCGCTCTCGATCTGGCGCATCTGCGATTGGCCGGCTTGCGCGGCGCGCCACTTGCGCGGAGGCGCGCCCTGGAGTGCTTTTGCGATGGCGGCGATATGCTCGGGAGTATTACCGCAACAACCGCCGGCAATATTGATCAGGCCCGCGTGGGCAAACTCGCCAAGATAACGCGCCATGTCTTGCGGCCCTAAATCAAACCCGGTTTCAGACAAAGGGTTGGGCAGCCCCGCATTGGGATAGCAGGAAATCGCCACGTTTGCCTTCTCCGACAATTCAGATAAAAACGGATACATCAGGTCCGGGCCGAGTGAGCAGTTCAGTCCCACCGACAACGGATTTACGTGCTTCACCGCATTCCAGAAGGCCTCGGTGGTCTGCGCCGAGATAATCGTCTCTCCGCCGCGGCCCACCGCAGCTGAAATCATTACGGGCAGGGTCTTGCCGTCTTGATCGAACACCTCGCGAATTGCGACCAGTGCAGCTTTGGCATTCAGCGAATCGAAGATCGTTTCGACCAGCAGCACATCGACGCCACCGGCGATGAGGCCGCGCACTTGCTGGGCATAGGCCGCCTTGACCTGGTCGAAGGTGACCACCCTGAAGCCAGCATCATCGGCATCCGGCGAATTGGAGAGCGAGACGGTCAGCGGACCGATTGCTCCAGCAACAAAACGTTGCCGCGACGTTTCATTGCCGATGCGGTCGGCCCACTCGCGACACTGCCGCGCTGACTGCTCATTGATTTCCCAAGCCAGGTTGTTCAGAAAGGAATCATCGATTACCTTTTGATAAAACTCGGGATCTTTGCGACCGCCGTGTTCGCGCGGATCCTCGACGAAAAACTCGCTTTGAGTGATGCTGGTCGCGCCGAAGGTGTTGGTCTCGATGATGTCTGCGCCAGCGTCGAGAAAACGGCGATGGATGTCGCAGATCATCTTTGGCTGCGTCAGCGAGAAAAGATCGCCGTTGTTGAGCAAATCTTTTTTCGAGTCAGCAAAGCGCTCGCCACGGATGTCTGCTTCTTTCATGCCGTAGGTGCGGATCGTCGTACCCATCGCTCCGTCGATGATGGCGATGCGGCTCTCGAAAATCTTATCGAGGGGATGTTGATGGCTTTTCGTCATGGCTCCCTGGTCGAACATGGTGTATCAGGATCGCAGCATAGAGTGAGGCTGGAGATCGGTTACACCGGGTGTTTACCGCGCTCTCAGGTGCGCTGGTTTTCCGGCTTTCTCAGCACGGCGGGCTTGTTTAACTATAGCGTCAGCAACACATAAGGCTCCGTGCAGATTGGATGCAAGAAACGGCCAAGTGATTGATTTTCGTTGAACGCCATCTGGATCAGGCGGACAGACTTCAGTCCCTAAGCGTCGAAGTTCCGGCGGATTATGGTGGCGGGATGCGCACGGTGTTGGCCCGGCACGATCGCACGGAAGGGCACGCAATGGGGTGAAGGCTCTTGTCCAGGCAGACTTCAATTGCAGTCAGGTAGTTGTTGCCGCAACTCAACGCGAGACTCGCGCGAGGAATATTGGGATTGGCCGCAGTGAAGTCGCCAAGAATCTGCTCCGGCGGCAGAGATATCTGCGCGGTAAGGCCACTGAGAGCATGCGGAATTGCGACTGAGTGAAACGCGGTGCGAGCCGCATTGAAAAAGTTATCGGCGTTCAGTCCAGAGCAGGTGCCATGCGTCTTCCACTCATGCGCGAGCAGACCTTGATCGAGGTAGATGTCCTTATATTGAGTCGGGTCGGCGGGCCCTGGATCATTTGAGCAATTCTCGGGATAGCTGCCATTGTCATTTTGTGGCCACAATCCGTGCAGAATGAAGTTGGCATGTACGGCACACTCGGCTGCGTTTGGGTGCGAGTGACAAAATTCCGGCGACCAGGACAGGTTCAGTAGATAGAAGTCGAAACCGCCTCCCGCACCGGCGCTTCGCGCATGAGCCCGAGGCGGCGGATTATCGGTCTTTGAAGTGTCAGGGTTATTTGCAGTCTGGGGGCGCGAGTAGCACCCGGCCAGCGGCAGAAGAAGCGCGAGTAAGGCGGAGAAGATTCTCTGCTTCATTGGCGCAGCATAACAGGAAATACGTAGGTCGTGTGGGTGTCGCGTGATTGGCATCGCGTGACGGCATTCCGGCGATGGGAACCGGGTAAATTTAGTCGCCCTCGATTGAAACGTTCCCCCTCCGAACTCCACTATTCAGAGACAAGAGCATTCGCCCGAGCGTACTGCTTCTCCCGCGCCCTCTTGAAAAGAAGGAGGCCTATTATGGCCAGTTGGAAAGCTCTCTCGGGTGTCCCCAATTTCGTCGCGGACACCATGTTGTTAATGACCGACGGTTCCGTGCTGGTTCACGATGCCACGGCTAGTCTGCTTGGCGGCGTAAATTGGTACCGCCTCACCCCCGACAGCAACGGCAAGTATGAAACCGC
>JANXYB010000091.1 GCA_025350325.1 Acidobacteriaceae bacterium | reverse complement strand
CTTGCGGCTAAGCAAGGAGATCAAGAAGCTGGCCCGTCATGACGGCTTAATCATCGACGAAATGGGCTACGTCCAGCAAAGCCGCGAGGAGATGGAGGTGCTGTTTACTCTGCTATCGGAACGATACGAACGTGGCAGCGTACTGCTGACCAGCAATCTTGCGTTCTCCAAGTGGGAGGGCATCTTCAAAGATCCGATGACCACGGCGGCAGCCATCGATCGGCTGGTGCATCACTCCGTCATCGTCGAACTGAACATCCCCAGCTACCGGATGGAGGAGGCTAAGAAGAATCTGAATCCGCCGCAGCCAGGCAGTGAAGTCAACTAACCGGGGACGGAGACATGCGTCCGTTGTTGCTGGCAGGCCCTCCGCTCCGCCCCTTCGGGGCTGCCAGCAACAACACTATCTCAGCATGGAGAGGAGAGAAAGACGTTCCAACAACTATCGGTAACTATGGTTGTCGTTAATCGGAAGAAGTACTTGACGCCAGACACCATTCCGTGACGAACTTGAGCTAGTCGATTCGGTAATGGCAATCCCGGCTCTCCACACACTGCGTTACCTGTTCGAGAACCAGTTGCGCCATCACAATCCCGTTGCGCAAGCCGATCATGGCATCGCCGAACTCGCACTTCCGATAGAACCGGTCGCTCTCTAGATCCAGTTCGCTCAGCAGCCGCCAGGCCCGGTTCATCCGCCGCCGGCTACGCATCGGACTCCAAATCCGGCGGATGCGGAGGGACAAAATCGCAAGTCCATCTGAGTGGTTCGGCGGTCATGGCCTCACTCCGGAATGCCTGCAGCGGGATTCTCGTTCATTAATTCGCGGACGGCCCAGAATCCCCATACGATCGCTATTGCACATAGAGCGATGAACGCGAGCAGATGCGGATAGAGCAAGTACCACGGCGCTCCAACAATAGCTAGTTTGCGGACTACGCAGTTCATATGAAAGAGCGGCGTGAGCCACGCGATGACGCGCAGCCACGCTGGCATTGCGTAATACGGCCAAGTAAAGCCCGACAGTGTAAACAGCACCACCGACATGAACAAATGGAGCTGTGTAGAAATAACCGAAGATTTGCAGAGGGCCGCATATCCATAGCCGAAGCCGATCTGAATCAGGAGAAAGAACGGAAGAGCAGCGAGGAGAACCAGGAAGCTGCCGCGAAATGGCGCGCCAAAAAGTACGAACGGCAGCGCCAAGGCGACGACGGCGACTGGAAGGACCAGAAGCGCTGTCGCGAGGACCTTCGATACGAAAATCTCCACGTAATCGATTCTGCGGCCGGGAAACGAACGGCTCCATTGCACAACGCTATCCTTCGTAATCGCGATGCCGCATCCCATACGGGTTACTGACTGTAATGCAGTACAGACCAGGCCCATAAGGATGAAGTAACTGTAATTGGATGTGGGATTGAAGAGCTGCCGGGTGGCAGACTCCAGGGGCGTGGCGACGACTCGAGCTGCCCATGGGGACATCCCCACAGCCTCCAGTCGTTCCCGGCTTAATCCCACCTGGTAGGTTGTGACAAATGTGCGGATGGCTATGAGCGTTGACCCATTAACAAGAATATTACTGGCGTCGAAGACAACTCCGACGCGAGGCTTTTTGCCAGCCAGAACATCACTCTCGAACCGAGGGGGAAACACGACACAGGCGTAGGCATCCTCACGGCGCACCAGAGGAATAAAATCGTCTGTTGAGTTGATCCACCCGGCCACTTGCAGGTTCTCAGAAGCATTAAGCGCGTTCGTTATTTCGCGGGACAAATGCGAATGATCCTGGTCGACGATGACAATGGGCACATGTTTCGCCCGGCCCTGCAAGTAGACGCCGCCAAAGATCAAGACATAGAAAAACGGGCCGCCGAGGAGAATCGAGACGATCCGGTAATCGCGCAGGATCAGCTTCCACTCGCGCAGACACAATTGGAACCAGAGTTTACGCATGAGCGGACGGCTCCTCGAGCGTGGCTGTCAGGATTCTCTTTGTTCCATGCCAGGCGAGAGCCAGAGCGGCGATGCTCCAGGCGGCAAGCCCGATCAACTGAGCGCCACAGTCGGCGATCCCGGCACCCATTATGGTGATCTTTCTGGCCATGAAAACCACCGAGTACATGGGCAGGCCGTAGGCCAGAATCCACATAATCTTGGGCATTGCGAAAATTGGCCACGTATATCCGGAAAGGAGAAAATTCGGCATGGTAATGATGGCGCAAATCTCCGTGGCGAGGAGCGGATCGCGCGCCAGGCTCGACAGTCCATAGCCCAGCGTCACCAGCATGGCGTCGAACCAGATCAGAATGAACCAGAATGAAGGATGCGTTTCCAAAAGAGGAGTGCCAAAGAACCAGTGTGACAACTGAGTGACCACGATGGAGAGGGGAACCGCGATCAAAAAGTAGGGCAGCAACTTACCGGTAAGTGCGACCCACACGTTACCTTCCGTTTCTCTGAGTGGTGAAGTGCGGTGACCTGATAACTCAGACGAACCGGAGCGAATGGTGAGGAAGAGACCGGCCAACTGCACAGCGACGTAAGCCAGGCCAACGACAAGATAATTGAGGTAATTCCCATTAAACGCCGGATTGAACCACATGCGCGTACCCATCTCGAACGGCATGGCCTGCGGTAACGCTGTCGCCTGTGAGACACCTTGGGCAGCTTCGATCAGGCGCATCTCTGTGCCCACGGAATATGTTCCCAGTACAGTATTGGCGGAGCTGAGTTCGGCTGTGCCGGCCAGGTAGTTCGAGTTGTCCAGCAGTACTTGCACGCTAGCCGGCCTGTGGGCGAGTACATCGCGCTCCAAGCCGCGGGGGAAGACAAAGCAGACATGAGCGCGATCGCGAGCGACCAACTGCGGGAATTCGTCAGGCGAATCAACATAATCGCCCAGCGAAAAAGTTTCGCTTGCCAGAATCGCGCTTGTTAGCTCGCGGGACAGGCGGGAATGATCCTGATCCACAATAGCCACAGGGATATGGACCACTTTCTTCGGTGAATAGATGGTACCCAGCGCGACGACGTAGAGTATCGGGGCAAAAATCACGAGTGCAAGATATCTCCGCTGAAGACGGATCCATTGCCACTCACGTGACGCGACTTTAAGGATCGAACGAATCAATTCTCACCTTCGTACAACACAACGCGAGCTGTCATTCCATTGCGGAAGCGGCTATCGTCGTTCAGCTTGATGACAAGTTGAATGCCCCGCACATCGAAAGAACCTTGTTCGTTGGTTGCGCGCTTGGTTGCGAAATCGGCCGACTGGGAGATGCGAATCAACGTTCCGTCGAATTCCTGATTAGCCAGAGCGGGAACCATGACCTTGATCGTGCGCCCCAGTTGCAGGTTCCCGAATTTGGACTCGTCTACGTAAACCTTCACCTTGAAATCGTTAGCCCGGACGATGGAGAGCACGGGAAACCCGGGTGCAACCATTTCGCCCTCATTTGATACTTTTTCGGAAACATAGCCATAAACCGGGGAGAGGATTCTCGCTTCGTCCTGATAAGCCAGCCCTTCATTCATTTGGCCGTGTGCTGCTTCGGCCATCTGTGAGACGGCCGACTTGTCCTGCTGGCGAAGATTGACCTGCAGCGAACCGTCTTTCGCCAACTGGAGGACGGATTCCGCGGCAATAACACCTTGTCGCGCCTGCTCAACTTTTGATTCCGCCGCTCCGAGCTGCGCCTTCGCCGCAAGATAACGGTATTCGAATTCCTGCTCGGTCTGTTCCGGAATCACTCCATCCTCAAACAGCCCTTTGAAGCGCTTGTAGGTATCCGATGCTGTCTTGTAGGCCGCCTGCGCCTGGTTCAGGTTCTCCTGCGCCTGATGCACATCTTCCAGACGCGCGTTGTATTGCGCCTGCGCCCCTTTCAACTGATCGGCATACGTGAGCTGCTGCAAAGTCAAAGCCGTATCGGCTTGCGACACGCGGGCCAACGAAGACTGATACGCAGCCGTATACTGCTCGACCTTTGCATCGAGTTCGCTCGACTCGAGGATGACGAGTTGATCGCCCGGCTTGACCGATGTCCCCTCGTCAACGAGCAGCTTCTGAATGCGCCCAGGAATTTTGGAAGAGACGTTGATTTCGTCGCACTCAATTGTGCCATCGACAATGGTCCGCACGGCGCTCCGACGATGATGCCAGTAGGCACCCAGGCCAATGATTGCGATGATAGCGGCAGCAGAAATTGGTGCGATCCATACCTTCTTCACTTTTGAATCCTCGCGGAGACTTCGGTAATGTCGCCTTGGTAGCGGTGAATACTGAGATAGGAGAGGTCCATTCCGTAGAGAGCCTGTTGAACCCCAATCTGCGCGCCGGTGAGGGAGACGTTGGCATCGAGAACTTCGAGGCTGGTTCCGGTTCCAACTTCGAATCGCTTCGTAGCCAGGCGCAAGCTTTCAGTAGCGAGTTGCACCGTCGTCCGGGCCGATGCAAGCTCCTGGCGTTTCGACCGCAGGTCAAGGCATGCGCTGCGTACTGCCAGCCGTATCTGATCTTCAACGTGGTGGTACTCGAACTCTGAAGAATGCAGTTGCGAACGCGCCTCCGATACGCGGTCCCGGCGTTCTCCTCCATCAAAAAGATTCATCGTGAGCCGCGCACCAACGAACCACGTGGGGTCGGTTTGAGCCAGCTTGTTTGTGACCAACTCGCGGCCGGCGATCGCCGTCACCTGGGGGAGATAGTCCGATTTCTGTGCACGGACGGCGGAACTGCTGGCCGCGATCTTCTGCTGCAGCGCCTTGAGGATGGGACTGGACTGGACCGCGACACTCACGGCCTGATTGAGGTCAGTGTCTTCGCTGATTTGAAACATAGTGCCCCCGATGTTCACAGGTGTGGCGTCATCAAGCGCCAGCGACGTGCGAAGGGCTGCTTCAGTAAGAGCGTTCTGGTTTTTCCCTTCGGTCAGGTGCTTTTCCTGATCGGCGACTGCCGCTTCGGCGCGAATGACATCGTATTTTGCGGCAATGCCCTGCCGAAAGGCCGATTGTGCGTGCTCCAAGTGCTCCTTATAGGAGCGAAGAGCCGCCTCGTTCAGATCGACCGCCTGGCGCGTGAGCAACACTGACAGGTAATTTCGTTCGGCCTCAAGTACAACATCGTTGTCAGTATCGCTCGCCACGTTCGCCGCGGCTTTTGAGCCGGCCTGCGCCTCATGAATCGAGCTTGTGATCTTTCCGCCGGTGAATAGCGGCAATCCAGCCTGCAGGTCAACGTGCAAGTTGTCCTGTGGCGCCACAGGGGTCGCGAGGAACTTCAAACCGAGGACGGGCACCAGGGGGGCCGGAATGGGCGACTCGATCCGGATGGGATCGTTGAAGCGGAGATACTGGCTCTGAAAATCTACCCGACCCCATCGCATGCTCTCCGCTCTCTTCGCCACCGCATCCGCTGTTGTGGCGTCCTGATGCGCCTGCTTTGAAAGCCAGTTTCGCGTGCGGGCCAGTTCCGCAACCGACGCCAGGTCAAGATTCAGTGGTTGCGGAGGATTTGGTGTGTGCACCGAGTTTGCCGGCTCCTGCCCGGAAATTCCAAAGGCAGAAACTGAGAGAAATGTGAGAAGGAAGAACCTTGCGACGCCCTCACGCGCAAGGATGCGAATAGTGCGGAAATGTGATGCGGCCTGACCGATTGTTGTCTCGCCGTAGGATGGCGTGGCACTGCTGCAAGGATCAGCAGTGCAGGTCAGGATTGGTTGTATGCCGAGAGAACGCAAGCTCACGAGACTACCCTCTTACTGTGAGGACGGGGCACATTGCCTCACAATTGACGCGGTTAGTGATGGACCAGGGAATCCGAATGCCCAAGTCGGAGAACGAATCACGATGCGATCCCATGATGATGGTGACGGCATGAACGCGCGTGGCCGCGCGCAGGATGCCATCGGCGGGATCGCACGACTCGATGAGAGATGCAGCCGTACCCCTTGAGGTACCGTCCGAAGGAATGAGCGCATTCAAGTGCTCGATCGCGGATGATTCGTTATCGTCCTGCGACGAGCGACGCTTCCTGAGGAAATGTGTGCGATGTGGAGGCACGACGTGCAACATCAACAACTGGCGTTTGAAGTCGTTTGCCAGCGAGACGGCATACGGAATGGCCTTTGCCGAGGCCTTGTTGAATGCCGTGGCAAACAGCAGCGGCCTTCTCAAATCAACGGGGTTGTCCAGCCACGGGCCTGGTGCATGAGGGCCAACTGTCAGGACAGGACAGCAGCAACATTTCGAAATGAGTTGCGCGATCGACCCGAAGAACAAGCGCGCCAAGCCCTGCCTGCCGCGAGTACCCACAACAATTAGGTCGATGCGATGACCTCGCACAAAGGAGTCTATCTGCTCATCGATATTCCCTCTGAGGACAATTGGCCGCAAATCGACGCCGAGCAGTTTTCCTGATTTCGTCAGTTGAGTTATGAGGTCATCGATATCGCGCTCCGACGCTTCGGCGGCGAGTTGGACCGCATTTGGTCCCGCGATCGTGAATCCGATCGAAGATACCACGTGGACGACATAGAGCACAGCGTGATAGTGGTGCGCAATTGCGATGCCATGTTGGAGAGCCTTATCAGCCGACTCCGTCAAGTCGGTAGCGACCAAAATCGATTTCAGCTCAAGAGGCTTGAGCGGGATGCCAGTTCTAGCCATGATGGCAACTCCCAGAGTGTGTCTTTTGGGGTAAGAGGGCAGTGCGCGAGTCAGCCATTCTCAGGTGCAGGCGTTCACAAATGTGCAGTGGGTAGGAATTGCTGGCGGTGAAACTCACTCCGCGTAGACCGAGCCAGCAAAGGATTTCTTCTCCGGCCCAATGATATAAGTGACCTCCGATAGGTCGACGACTGTGTTGGGGACAGTTTCATGGGAACCGACAAATGTCTCCACCTCAGCGCGGCATCCTTCTGCAAGCCGGCCCGACATGCGAAGGCGGTCTGACTCCAACAAATCAATGCGTAACATCGTTCACATCCTGTTCATTGGTAATGCAAATAAACTGCCAAACACCTTGAAGCCGCCGGTGCGACTTGCTGTGAGACTGGAGCTTTTCATTCCCTTTCTTTGGGGGGCCCGCGATCACAATGGAACCTAACTGATCAGGTGCGCGCGAGCCGAGAGCTCCTCCCGAAAGTGGGCCGGCTCAGCATGACTTTGCCTCACTGCCAGGACACCAAGGACCACGAAGAGCACAGCGAAAAGGAATTGCGCTATGTAAACGCCTAAGTGAGCTTCCATTGCTGCCCTTTCGAGTCGAGGAGATTGTCGGAACAGCTGAACCGAGAGCGAAACAACATTCAGATAGAGAACCACCGGAATGAAAAATGCAAAGACGGAGAGCCAGTTGCCGACAAGCCGATATTTAAGCCATGCAAGAACAATGGCTCCCGAGCAATATACCGATAGCATGCAGATCACTTGGAGCGGTGTGAGATTACGGGTTAGAGGCAGAAGTCCAGCAATGCTAGCAAGCAGGCTAAACTCGAGAAATCGGTCCGTGCATTTGTACCTAAGCGCTTTCCCGAAAAATCCCCGCAACACGATCGCGCCGGAGCCGATTGCAAACAGTCCAAAGAGAATTTGGATCCCACTGAGGATCTTCATAATTTCCTCCTGCGCGCGTCCTCTCCCGTGCTTCGGCATGCACTACGCCGTCTCTCATGCGCTCATTCCTTTCGCGAACCGTGCGGTCGAGACAGGTGTTTCTGAATTTGTCTCATACAGACGCCGCTTGCGCGGACTCCTGTTCACTGGTAATGCATATGAACTGCCAAACCACTCGACGGCGTAACATATTGATATTGAGTAGTTAAAACTCCATGCCTGCGCCGGACGTGGTCTAAATATGGCCGCATCTGGCCAGAGTGGCCAAATGTGGCCATCTGCGGAGACAATCGAGTGCGTGACACGAGGAGTTGCCGGCCAGCAGAGCCAGGAACGGCGATCACTGACTGGGCGGCTCGGAATTCGTGACAACAGTGGCGGCGTGGCAGCTCATGAGGGAAAGAGGGACGTGGATGACGTCTGCAGACTACACAAGAGCCCCTGAATCCTGGCGTACTTTGGCGAATATCAGGTATCAATCCCTCCGGAAGCTCTCTGCCGCAATTGCGGCAGATCCCAGTACAGGTGGCATGCTCCGAAGTGTGCGACAGATTTTATCGGCGCTGCTGTCGATCGATGCCGTTCTGCTAATGCGGTTGGATAAGGATGAAAGAACCGCGCGCTTTGTTGCACTGGACCAGGAAGCGGCGACACCCGCGGTCGATTTAGGCGCCAGTTTCGAATTGACAGTGAGCGCGACGGGCAAGGCTTTGGCGGAGATGGAGCCGGTCTTTGTTCCGGATCTCAGTCAGGCAATGCTGGCCATTCCTCAGCTGGCTGGCCAAGCTGGATTGGGGCAGCATCGCTGCGCCTATGTCTTTCCGATTGCGACTCCGCGCGTGCGACTGGGAGCTCTTGTGTTTGCAAGCGCCAAGAACGCTCGCTTCAGTAGCGAGGATGCGGAGCTGATGGCCTCGGCTGCGACTCAGGTTGCCGTAGCTTTGGAAAGCGAAATGGTCGCTGGCGAAGCTGCGCGCTGTAGACAGCAAGTGCAGGAAGAGCGCGACCGGCTGCAGCTTCTTCTCGATATCAACAATCAGATTGTCACGAAGAAGGATCTGTATGAGCTCTTTCAGTCCGCTTCTCAGACAATTCGCAAGTACTTTGTAAACGACTGTGCCGGCTTCTGGTTGAGGGGCGGGGACGCCCATCAATTTGAATGTGCCGTGCTCGACTTTCCATCTCATAAAGGACCACCTGAGAATTATCCAACCTACGAGCCAACGAGCGCAGACTTTGAACGCATGACGCATCGCTTGCCAAGGATCCTGGTGGAACAGGATATTGGGACCCTGTCCTCGCCGGTGGCAAGTGCGCTAAAGGCTGAATCGATCAAATCCATGATCAGCGCTCCGCTGGTTACAGCGCAAGGAGTGGTGGGGATGATAGCTCTGGGTAGCCGCCAGCCACAGTATTTCAACCAAGCTGACCTCGATTTATTGCTTCAAGTCGAGAATCAGATTTCTCTCGCGCTCGAAAATGCGATTGCCTATGGAAGGCTGGATGCATTCAAGAATCGCTTGCAGGCAGAGAATCTGTACCTGGAATCGGAGATTTGTTCGGAGCTGTCTCTTGAGGACATCGTGGGCGACAGTCCAACATTTCGCAAGGTGCTGGACAAAGTCGCAGTCGTTGCTCCCACGCGCTCCACGGTGCTGCTTCACGGAGAGACTGGCACCGGTAAGGAACTAATTGCCCGCGCAATTCACAATGCGAGCCCGCGCCAGGGACGAACGTTTGTAAAGCTCAATTGCGCGGCGATCCCTTCAGCTCTAGTAGAAAGCGAGCTGTTCGGACACGAGAAAGGGGCATTCACAGGTGCGTTCGCTCAAAGACGCGGGAGATTCGAGGTTGCTGATCACGGCACGCTATTTCTTGACGAAGTGGGCGATATTGCTCTTGAACTGCAGCCAAAGTTACTGCGCGCCATTCAGGAACAGGAGTTCGAAAGAGTGGGAAGCAACCGCACCATTCAAGTCGATGTGCGGTTTGTGGCAGCCACGCATCAGGATCTGAAAGCGATGATTCGAGATAATCGATTCAGGGAGGACTTGTTCTACAGGCTCAACGTCTTCCCCATCGAAATTCCGCCGTTGCGGGAGCGACGCGAAGACATTCCACTGCTGGTCCACTACTTTGTTTCGCGGCTTTCCCGCGAGATGCAAAAGACCATTCGCCGCATTCCCAGGAACGCAATGGATGCCCTGACTAATGCACCCTGGCCCGGCAACGTGCGCGAGTTGGAAAACTTCATCGAACGTGCGGTCATTCTAACCAATGGTGAGGATTTGCAGGTTCCGATCAAGGAACTTGATCAACCGGCGTTGGTCGGCAGGCACGCAGGGGGGACTAACGCCGCCCCAACATTGCGTGAATCGGAACGCAGTGTCATCTTTGATGCTCTGAAAGCATCAGACTGGAAAGTTGCTGGCCCCGGAGGCGCTGCAGAACGATTAGGGTTAAAGCGATCAACCCTGCGCAACAAGATGCGTCGACTGAGTATTAACAAGGCCGATTAACAGGACGCTGCTGCAGCCCCTGTAAACGTCTCAGTATCGCGGCAATCGACGGTGACCTATATATTGTTGCGGCTGGGCGGTTAACTTCGGCTGCAGCCGGTTCCTGAGCACACACCGGACGCCAGTTGTCGAGATGCGATGGCAGCGTGCGATCTGACGAAAGCTCTATCACTCACAACAATCACGAAAGGCAGCAGCCCTCACGAGTGTGAGCGGAGCACGGCCGATGTTACGGCCTTTAAGGAGAGCCCGCCGCACACGGGGCAGTGTACTATTCCACGGATTGTCACTTGCACATCTGGACTAGCTAGTCGTGCGTCAATTTCCGGCTTCCCGCTCTTCTCTGGGATTTGCCCAATCGGAGGTTGTTCCGAGCCACGACCCCCTCGGCGTCCCTTCGTCAAGATGAGGAAGAGGAGCCCCCACATCCCAATAAGCGCTAAGCTACAAGATTCGGAACAGCGGAGCCATTGGCGGAGCGCCGTTCACAAGCCTCTCCGAACAGACTGTGACTTGATTCGGGAGATGCGTGATCTTACCCTTGCGCGCGATTGAGTAGTTCGTCGAAAGCCGCACGTGTCTTTGATTGGCCGAAACCATGGAAGACGCCATAAGAGCGAATTGAGGGGGACAATTCCACCTCGACCACCCGTTTCACAAATTTCTTAATCTCTAAGGCTCGCTGTAACTTAAGTCGCTGCCTTTACCAATAGGACGTCTTAATCTCGATGAGTAAAGGCAGACGGAGTGGCCTCGAAATGCTACCTAACCAACCTACTCGTAAACCAATAATCCAGGGCTCTAATTTATCATTTTCAAGGAGTTCCGAGGCGGCTTCCCTGATTTCACTGGCGATTCTCGGTGTTGCGCTCCTTCAATGCATTCCATCGGTGAATGCGCAATCCGGATTCGTCAACCAATGGGAGCGACGTGTTAACAAGACTGTTTCAGAACAGCCCTCATGGCCGGTCCCAGTTGCAACAGCTCCCTCCGGTTTAGTGCAACTCGCTCGTTTTGACGCGGTAAGACAGATCACGTCCACGCATACTGAGACCTGGATCTACGGGAACAGCAAGGGATTTGATCTCATTCCTTGGTACAAGACGGAAGTTGATATCACATTGCCCTCGTACATTGAACACAACAGCACGGCTCGGGATGGTGCCGGTGACTGGCTGTTGCTGGCTAAATACCGATTCCTGGCCGGCGGTCCGAGTCATGGGAACTACTCCCTAAGCGCATCGGTAAACGGCACCGTGCCAACAGGCAGTTACAAGAATGGCAATTCGGATGGTTCAATAGCACCAATGCTCTACGCTGGGAAGGGATTTGGGCGCTTCGATGCACAATCCAGTATCGCGATGACAATGCCGACGGGCCACACTGCCAAGTTCGGCCGACCAATCGTATGGAATTCTGTCATGCAATATAAGGCGACTCGTCTCATCTGGCCGGAGCTCGAATTCAACTCCACGTTTTATCGTGGTGGCCCAAGTGCCGGCCGCATACAAGCCTTCATTACCCCAGGGATCATGATCAGCAAGATCAAGTTCAGCCGGGAAGTAAACAACCGCTTGGCATTTATCGTCGGAGGCGGCATGCAAATTACGTCTTCAGAGTTCCACAGTTATAACCACGCTATCATCGCAACGGGGCGTATCTCGTTCTGATAGTGTGTGCGACTTAGTGCACGACGAGCCTAAAACCAACTTCGAGAGATTCATGAGGAATCTGTGAATGGCCAGTCCGATCGAAAATCAACCATCCGCAACGGCTTAATTGACGTTAGGTACTGGAGCATTCGCGCTCTGTTTTGCTGTCTTCGGCTCTTTATCGGCGATGATGCCAATCCTAAAAAAGCAAATGCATTTAACGCCGGTGCAAAAGAGGCGTGGCTGAGGCCGTGCCCGTCCTGCTGGGGAGCCTCGGACGAATTCCTCTCGGCATGCTTACCGACCGGTTCGGTGGACGCATTATCTTTAGCGCCGTTATGTTTCTGACAATCCTTCCCGCCGTACTGATGGGAAACGTCCACAGCTACTCGCAGCTGATCGCTTACGGTTTTTTCATCGGAATAGGGCTCGCCACCTTTTCGTCGGCGTGGGCTTTGTCAGTGGCTGGTATTCCGCAGCACAGCAAGGTTCGGCTCTCGGCGTTTATGGTTCCGGAAATATTGGGCAGTCCCTCGCCGCATGTGGCTCCCCCTTCATTGCTGTAGCGTTTGGGCCGCGCTCCCACACCTGCGAGAGAAGCTGCCGGATCGCCGCAGATTTGCCCGTGCCGCTGTCGCCCACGATCAGGAAATGAGTAGCCTCCCGGTCACGCGGGATACGCGCCCAGCGGCTAAGAGATTTATGGAAGGTTTTGTCCCACCACGTCTGCTCTTCGTTGATGAACGCCACACCGTCCGGCAGATGCACCCGCATCCCCTTCGACTTGCCCAGCTTCTCGTTGAACTCCGCCGTCGTCACCAGCTCCGGCCCGCGCAACCTGCGGCCATGCTTGTACAGCATCCGCCGCGCCAGGTCTTTCGGCACCGCCACGAACAACGCCAGAACGAAGAACGCCGCCGTCAGCCAGACCGCCTTCTGGTAGAACTCCCAGCCGCCGATATTCGAGTACACCGCCTCGCTCATCACCCGGTGCAGCCCACGGTCGTTGAACGTCCCCGTCACCCAGGTCAGCCGCCAGCCCGGCCTCCCGTCCATGGCCGGAACCTCCTCGATCTCGTCGCCGATCACCAGCCGCTGGCCTTGTTTCTGACCTGGCCCGGCCACCGCCTCCAGCAGCGTGCACTTACTCGCCGCCGTCGCCGATGTCTTGCCCCGCGCTCCGCTCTTCAGGTAGTCCGTCAGGTACAGTCGCTCCGCTGCCGTCCAGCTCCGCTCGTACTCCATCGTCAGCATCGCCGCGAAGAACATCGGCGTCAGCAGGATCGCCATCCATGTCCACACCGGCGTCCGGCTCGGCCACTCTTCGAGTATTCCTTCCGTCCCACTCCGCCATCTCAGACCTCCTCCGGTTCCATCTCTGCCGCCGTCTCCGGCTCCGGCTCGGTCACTTTTGTCGCCGCTCGAACCGCCGCCATGCGCTCCCGCCCGCTCGATCTTCGTCCCGTCCGCCCGGTCGATCAACCCACGCATCTCCGCCTCGACCACCGGCTCACCCTTCGCCGCACGGAAGTGCAGGTTGAGCAGCAGCGACCGAAGGGCCAGGATTTCCCCCAACGCAACCTCGCCCGAGTCCACGCCCGAACTCCCGCCCGGTTCCACCGGCGCGGCCAACAACGCCTCCCGAACCCACTCCGCCAACCGCATCCCGGCCCCACGCGCACGCTCCTCCAGCAACGCGAACTCCACCTCGCTGACCTTGGTGCCAACTGATTTTGTGCGGAGCGGCGGCTTCATGCTGCACCGCCAGAGAGGTTTTTCAGGAAGAGACCACACGTCCGCCCTGCGTGGCTCAACATAGGGCAGCGGGGCCGGAAGCGCGCTAAGGGGTTGAAGCTCATGTGGTTCCCCAACAGCAACCTGCGTGCGCCTCTAGGATAACGCTTTTGCTGGCCTTTTTCTATTAGCCGCGTGTTTTCGGCAAGTTCCCGCACAGGAACTTTGGGTTGCTCCACAGCTCCCATTCTGGGGTGACGTGTCACCCTCACCCCGATGCGAAGCAGCGCGTTCTTGCTCCCGGTCGGCACTGCTCTCCAGGGAAGCCTCCAGACGCAGCAAGGCTCAAGGTTTCGGTGACGGCTGTACAGGCTGAAGTTCTGTCACGTTCATGTAGATCGGAGTAATTTCTCCAACCGTATCCGCCCTGTGCAAGATACCGGTTGCGATCACCCTGTGTCCCTTCATCACCATTGCCTTGCGCTCAACCTCATTATTTACGGGCGAACTCGGGAAGAACAGCTTGAGCCGTTTGGTCGCCTTCCAGTCATCAGCTTCCCATTGGGGCTTCTCTGGAGTGCAGACGACGTTAACGGGATTTGGCAGTTCAAGCACCCAGTAGGTAATCGGGGTATCGACCTTCTTGTTTTCACCATAGCCTGGGGGACCATAACCGTGAACTTTACGAAGCTCGCCAGCTAAGGCCACCTCTCGATTCAGCGGTTCAACGATGGTTTGCCCATTTGCTCGCACCATGGCGCAGAGCATAAAGGCGAGCACCAGAGCTGATTTGCAACTTGCGGTCATGGCATCTTCTGATCATCGTTCGGGCTATTGCGGCGGAGCGGTATACGAGGCCGTGTTGCCTGCGCTGTTGTAACCCTCTGCGATGGCGATGTTGTACTGAAATGTCATCAGTTGTGCAGAAGACAGAGCAGATATCTTCGTGCTGACCGGCACTCCAACGGCGGACGCTAGAGTAGCTGCATATTTCACTGGATCGTTGCCGTCGCTCCCCGGTGCGAAGGACTTCATCGTGTCCGCGATACTCGAGTCCCCGTACTTACCCGTCAGGGTTGCGCCCAGAGCGTTAACTCCGGCGTCAAGGGACGGGTAAATCGCGAAGCCACCGTCACGACCAATCGAACCGTGGCCGGACCTCAAATCTCCAGGATTGTTGTCACGGAATGGATGCGTTCCTTTGAGCACAACTTTGCTCCCATCGGGATAGGTATAGGTAACTTATTCGTCCGGGTACATTGCTTCCCAGAACACAGAAACAACCAGCACAGCCAACACGACGATGCATGAGATTTTGGTCGGTTTTCTCACTGTGGGCCCCCGAGATAATGCCTGACGACAACAGTACATCCATTCTCATCGTTCGACCCCGCAGCTCTAAAGCCCCAGTTGTTTACTGTAATTATTCTCGCAGAATGCGTGCGTGAGTTCGCCGAGGCCGTCAATCCCGGAGATACAACGATACCTACATGACCTTCACTGTCACCCTGATGTCCCACGGCCCAGTTACAGTCAATTACGACGCTCGTTCGCTGCGGTAACAAGACGAACGCCTAATCGGGGATCTTTAGAGCTGCGTCAGGAAACAACAAAAATCCTTAAACCAAACGTTTCATCTCACGTCTGAAGATCTACGTAAGATAGTCTTAAGGCGTTTGACTGCAAACCTGATGACCTCTTTCTCTACAGATTCAGCGGCGGAGCTGCAAGAACTGCGCGCGCTTGTTATCGAGAACGCTTCTCTGCGTGTTGTCATCTTTCCCGAAGCAGGGGCAAAGGTATGGCAGATCCACTACAAGCCTCTTGCAGCGGATCTCCTGTGGAACCATCCGGAAATGCCGGTTGCACGTCGACCTCTATACGCCAGTTATGACGATACGTGGAGTGGCGGATGGGATGAGCTGTTTCCAAACGACGAAGCCGGTACTGTGATAGGACGGGACTTTCCTGATCATGGCGAGCTATGGACCGGTGACTGGCAGCCGACGCCTTTCGAAACCGAGAGTGCGGTTGGTGTCAACCTGCGATTCACGACCCCGATCAGCCGGTTCCTCTGCGAAAAGACACTGATTTTGCCCCGTCAAGGCACCGTTCTCAAGGTCGTATACAAATTGACGAATCAGGGATCAGACAGCTTTCCGTTTCTATGGAAACTCCATCCTGCGTTTGCAGTTTCTTCCCGTCATCGCATCGATTTTCCGCCGATGACGGTCTTGCGGGAGCCAGAATTCGCAGGCTCGCTCGAAGGAGCTTCGCCTGCCTTTGAATGGCCCGATGCGGTTATTGGACAAGAGGTCATCGACTTGCGACAGGTCCCTGATGTATCGTCGCGCGCCGTGCATTTCTTTTATGGCACTAAACTGGCGGCAGGTTGGTGCGGTATAACCGACCGGGAAAACAAGCTTGCGGCGGCACTTCGCTTCGATCCTGAAGTTTTCTCCAGTTGTTGGCTCTTCGCCACCCACGGAGGATGGCATGACCTTAATGTCGCGGTACTTGAACCCGCCACGGGCTATCCATTTCAAATGAAATCAATGATCGACGCCGGACACGCACGCTGGCTGGCGCCCGGAGAGACACTGCAAACGACCGTGCTCTTCAGCGTGCAGGAAGGCTTGAAATCAATCGGCGGCGTAGACGAAGATGGCCGCATCCTGCCCGGAGACGAGTGAGCATTGGTTCTGCATGCGTCCGCTTCTTATGCCACAATCTTGGGTTGCGACTCAATCGAGAGAAGGATGGCGGCCGCAATGGCAGTTACAGCGCCTGCCGTTTGCGTCAGGGTCAGTCGCTCATGTAGGAACAGCACTGCCAATCCAACCGTCAGCAGCGGATAAAGCGAGATAAGCGAAATGACTACAGAAGCTTTTCCGCCCGATTCGAGAGCGCGAAAACTCGTCCACGCTCCGAGACCATTGAGCGCACCGCCGGCCACTGAACAAATCACCACCGCTCTTGCCAAGTTCCAATGGGGGTGCGCGACGATTAGCACGGCTGCGGACAAAGCCACCATCGCCCAGCAGAACCATAAGAACGAGCGTTCGCTCGAAATCCGATTCGTTGAGAGTTTTTGAGTTATGCCCGTAATGCCCCACAGAACCAATGCTAAAACAGCGAAGACTAACCAAGCATGCATATCCAGCCTCCACTACTCTCACGCGCTCAGTAGATAGATCGCGACGAAAGCCAGCGTCAGGCCAACCCACTGCGTCCGGCCGAGCTTTTCTTTCAGGAACAATAGAGCAAGCACTACCGTGACCATTGGAAACAACGCTGTAACGGGTGCAACCACTGACGCGTTACCGCCGGTGACGAGGGCCTGGAAAAACGCGAGGTTTCCTACGCCGCCCAGGATGCCGGTAAGAAACGCCCAGAATACGCCTGCAGCGCGGCCTTGGCTCTTTTCAGCCTCGGCATTCTTCCGCACCGTCCATGCAACAAAGATCAGCAGGGGCGCCAGTCCTGCCGTGTACAGCAGTTGATTGACGTACGCATCCACTCCGGAGGAGGCAATCTTGGACACTAGTCCCCAGGTGCCCCACAACACGATGGTTGCCAGTGACCATAACAGCCACAATGGGAGTGTTTTCAATTGATTCTCTTCATTCATGAAGCCCTTGTGCGTCATGGCCGAGCTTACCCGCGTTGCTGAGTCATCGGCAATACCTGCAGCGGCCGGTCACGCTTGTTTTGCGGATCATTCCTTCGTTCTATCGTTTTGTGCCTTAACGGCACCCATAGGCGCGCTTTATCATCAGCCGTCGGGAGAAAACAGGATGAAAATCACTGCCGTTGAGGCTATTCATTTGCGCGCGGAAGACCCGCTCATAGAACTGTTCGACGGGTCGTATGATGACTGCGTTCTGGTGGTGCACACAGACAGCGGGATGGTTGGCATTGGCGAAACTGAGTCGATGGCTCCGGCCGTTCAGGCGATCGTTCGTGGCCCCTCAGCACACAATCACGCTCGATCGCTCTCGTCAGTGCTGGTGGGCGCCGACCCTGCTGATCCAGTGCAGCTATGGCATCGCATGTATGAGTCCACAGATTATGTGGGAAGGCGCGGATTGGCGATGCACGCGATTGGCGGCGTGGACCTTGCTCTATGGGATTTGCGCGGCAAGATTGAACAGAAGCCCGTCCACGCCTTACTTGGCGGCGCCAGGAGAGATAGGTTGCCTGCTTACGGCACCATTTATCCGATGGCGCGAACTCCCGCGGAAGTCCGCGCACAGGTAGCCGCCGGTCAGGCCAAAAACCTGCGAAACTTTAAGTTCGCCGCCGATCCCTGGTGGCTGGATGACATTGCCTTGACAGGACGGCTGCTGACCGCCGCACGCTCGCAGGCGGGCGACGAAGCTCGCTTGATCATTGATGCCGCGCTTTCTTACCGAACGGCAGCAGAGGGCCTTCGACTCATCCCCATATTTCGAGAGGTCGGCGTCTGGTTCCTCGAAGCCCCGTTGCCGCTCGATGATGTCGAAGGTCACTTGGAAATGAGTCGTCACGGACTGCCCACGGGCGTTGGCGACCTGGGTCTCACAAGCGTGAGTGAATTCATCGATATGATGGATCACGGAGGCGCCAGCATCTGTCAACCCGACATCTCCCAAGTCGGCGGCTTTACTGGCATCCTGCAAATTGCCGCTGCCGCCTATACACGCGGGAAGCGGCTGATAACGCACGGCTACAAAACAAATATCGAGATTGCAGCTAATCTGCACTTCCTGGCCGCTCAGCCGAATGTTGAACCGCTCGAATTTTCTCTAAGCCACTCGCCGCTGCGCTGGCAGACCACGATTGAGCGCTTCCCTGTTGAGTCGGATGGCTGCGTTCGAGTGCCGCAGGCGCCGGGCCTCGGCGTTACCCTGAACCAGGAGACCATCGCGCGTTACCGCTTCGTTGAATAGTGCTTCAGTTCACCCGTAGCAGCATCTTGAGGGTGTCGCCAGGAGCGGTAGTCATGCGATCAAACGCTTTTTGACCGTCCTCCAGCGGCATCTCAACGGTCCACGGGCTCAAATCGATTTCTCCAGCCGTTAGTAATGCCAGGGACCGCTCAAAATCAACTGGCGTGTAGGCAAACGACATCGCTACCCGATGCTCCTTGCGAATGCTCGTCACAAAATCGATCTCGCTGTGCTCCTGGCTCAACCCCAGCAGCACAACAAGCCCTCCAGGCCGGCAAAGATCAAATGCCGCTTGGCGCGCGGCAGTATTGCCTGAGGCATCGAGTACAAGGTCAAGACCGTGGCCTGCAAAGCCTTGAGCGTCGCCGCGTCCCTGTTCAGTGGAGACATTCACGGCTAGCGTGGCGCCCAGACGGCGCGCAACCTCTAGGCGGACTTCACTCACATCTTGCACCAATACTTCGCGCACGCCGAGGCGCAATGCTGTCAAGAGCGCCAGTGAGCCCATCGTTCCTCCCCCCACAATACCCATGCGAAAGAAAGGTAGTGGGGCAGCAATCCGAAACAAGTGGACAATGTTAGCCAGTGGCTCAGCCATGACAGCCCGCGCATCTGTCAGGTCGTCAGGCACGCTGTAAATCTGCGTTTCAGGAACCGAGACAAACTCGGCATAGCAACCCGTGGTGCGGTCCATGCCCAGCAAGCGCCAAGTGGAGCACAGATTCTGCGCACCGCTCAGGCACGCCGCACAACGACCGCAGCTGATCAGTGGATTGACAACGACGCGCTTGCCATCTTGCCGCCTGCCGATGAGTTCGTGCCCCAGAACCATCGGGGGAACGCGGCGGCGACTGTGCCCCAGGAAGCCCGATATATCCGAGCCGCAAATTCCAGCGGCAGTGACGGCTATTTCGCTCTCTCCGAGCACAGGAATTCGCCGGGGAATGTCCTGCAATTCGACATGATGTGGTGCGGTGTAAACCAATGCGCGCATTATCTCTCCATGACTTTAACTGGCGGCACGCGCTTGCCCAAGGCTGGGTTCAGAGGCCCAGCGTTGTGGCTGGCTCGCGTAAGCCCGCGGCGTGCAGTGCATGTATTTCTTAAACACTGAAGCGAAGTAAGCAGGATTGCAGAAGCCACAGCGATCTGCAACCTCGGCCACCTGAAGTCGCGGATCCAGCAGAAGCCGCTTGCTCATCTCGAGCTTTTGCCGGATGAGGAATTCCTCAAGGGTGTGGCCGGCAGTCCGACTGTAGACGCGTCCAAGGTGTCCGGCCGAGAGTTTCAGATCCTGTGCCAGGGTATGGATCGTAGCCCTTTCAGGTCCCACCTCACGAACCAGTCGCTGGGCTTCGCTTACTATCTTTTGTTCGCGACGACTGAAAAGCTGCATCATGTGCAGACGCAAGTGTTCAACGAAAGAACGAAACGCTTCGGTCATAGCAAACGAACTTGGCGAGCCCATAATGATCTGGATCGCCGCATTCCGGGCCACATTCACCGGCTCCGGGCTTGCTCCCAACTCTGCAACCTCGTGCGAAAGGTGTTCGCAAGCCCAGGTGAGCAGTCCTCTCGCCTGGGACAATTGACCGACAGTAGCGGCACCAGGAGCGGTGGCCGCGAAGAACTCACGGAGCGCGGCCGTAACTGCTAACGGATCCGATCCTTGAATGGCCTTCAAGACTCGTCCCAGCACCTGCGCAGGCTGCTGCCGTCTTTCTGGTAATAGTTCAAACCAGTTCACCGTGGAAAGACCTGAATCGAGAGCCGAAGCAGCCTCGTGATACGAACCAAGCAGTTCCGCTGGTTGCTGACGCTGGCCACTGATGCCGATGCGAGCCGTCATCAATCCCTGAGAACGTGCGGTGCGCAGGAGCGCCTGCGCGATTTCGTCCAGCAGCATGCGTTCTTGGTTTGCACCTCTTGCTCGCTGACATGTAAAGATACACATCTCACCGGGCGCCACGAGCGCCGCGAGGGTGTTTGGCCAGCTTCGGCATCGATCCTCGATCATATGCGCAACGCGCACAAGAGTGAGTTGGCTGCCGATAGCGTCAGCTGAAGCCTGCTCGGGTGAGCGCGGCGCCGCAGTTCCCAATGACTTATGCAGTTGATCCTGTAGTCGCAGCAAGAGCACCCGATCGGGAAAGCGCTCCAGTCCCACATTCCGCGCCAAGGAGTGAAGTGCATAGAGATTTCCCCCCTGACCGCCCGCCATCTGCCCAGAAAGCAGTTTTTCAACCAGTTCACGCTTGTCGAGCGAAATCTCCCGTTCTCGCATCTGCTGGAATTCACTCATAATCTCCAGTCGCTTCCAGGCATTGGCAAGATAGCGCGCGAACAGTTCCATCATCCGCACCATCTCGGCCAACTGAGCGGTGGTCACCACAGGAACGCGGTAATAGGATTCTTCGAGCCTTAGCATATCGATGTGCGGCTGACCGATGAGCGCCGCTCGAGCACGAGCAAAGCCCTCGGGCGTCGGCGGCTTGGTGAGCACTTGACCGCTAAAAAGGGTGCCAAGATAGCGGTCTTCACATTTGACCGGTACCGCAATATCGGTCAAGCCCACGTGGCAGGGGTACACATGGCTGCGGGAGGTTGCCCGGCATAACTCTTTTGCCGGTTTGTCGCTGCGGGCGCAGGTCTGTTCTTCGTGAGCGCCAAAGCCATGCACAAGATCGCAGAAATATGTGCTGGGACTGGGAGAGCTGCGTCCCGGACCATCGCCGACATTCACCTGCAGTTGCACTAGAGCCTCGCCGGTATTGACGCGAGGGCGCTGCGTTGGGTCGAACAGTTCGAGGTCGTCAGCCCACATGAGTTCCACATTTCGAATCGGACTTGAACTGTTTAACAGCACGAGGAAATACTCGAAAAGCTCGAGATCTTTCTTGAATTCCAGTTTCAGTGTCTCGCTTAAGGCTGCTTTCTGCTTTTTCATTGAGGGAAGGCCTCGCGCACGCTTCTTCGCTTGCGCTGCAATCTTAGGCCATGGCGAGAACGGTGAATACTGGAAAATCGGCAAGCAGATTGCTTTACCAATAAATCCATCGTTTTGCGGCCATAGTAACTGACTTATCAGCTTTACGAATTATGGATGGGCTCGTATTGTTAGGCCGCCATCCACAACTATTCGAGTACCTGTGATCCATGCCGAACGCGGGCTTGCCAGGTATGCAACCGCTTCTGCAACATCCTGCGGGAGTCCCCTTCTTCCCAGCGGGTGCAGCGCTTCCGTCTGGCGAGCCAGCTCATCTGGGTTTCCGGCAGTGCGCAGCCACTCCTCCCACATGGCCGTATCGATGTATCCGGGGCAGACGGCATTGACCCGAATCTGTCTGGGGGCCAATTCCAGCGCGAGATTCCGCGTCAATGCCACCAATCCTGCCTTGGAGCATGCATACGGGATGGAATTTGGAAATGCATACTCTGCATGGATCGAGCTGATATTGATGATCGATCCCCCAGAATCCGGGAAGAGCGGTACTAACGCCTGGCTAATCAGCAGCGGGGCTCGAAGGTTTACGGCAATCACGCGATCGAACAAATCCGGTGTCACCCTCTCGAAGGGCAAGTCCGCTTCAATTCCGGCATTGTTGACGATAATATCTACCGTGGGTTCCAGACCAGCCACTTGCTTTGCCAGGGACTCGATCGCTTGCGAATCTCCCAAATCGGTCACTAGGTAATGCACATCGCACTGGCCTGTTCGCCGTAACGACGTTGTCGTCTCGGCAACTGCGGACGCGTTCCGATCCACAAGCACAACGCGCGCCCCCTTTGCATGGAGATTTTCTGCAATAGCGCGGCCAATGCCTTGCGCAGCGCCCGTGACAACGGCAACCTTGTCGGCGAATTCATTCTCCATTTGGGCCCTCTTGGTCAGCCAAGCGCCTACTGTTTTTTTGTTTGCTTGTGCAGGAATACTAATTCCGAGCTCAATGGATCATGCAGGCTCACTGCCAGCCCCTTATCCATTAGTTCGGCTCCAGTTGCCACCCTGTCCGATGCGCTTCGATCCTCAAAGTGCAGACGATACTGTGCGCTCCGTCGAAGCCCATCCAGTAAAAAGCGGTGTTCGGATTCATCCGAAACGCTGCCGCGGAATGCGAATAAAACGCCGTCACGGCGCGCTGGGTCCCAGTACTCGACGCCGTCCCAATGAACGCCGTCGGGCCGACGCGACACGTGATACAGGTGGGCATCACGAATCAGCGGCCGGAGTTTCTGCTTGTACAGGGCGATTGCCTGCTGTGCAGCGTTGTGTTGCTCGGGACTCCATGCCGCTGTGTCGAGCATGATCGTGACCCATCCCATCATGCCGCTACGCAGCATGTAGATAAGATTCTCAAGCTTGGGTGTGGGCCATTTTTCCACGTAGCTCTCGAGCATCGCTGCCGGCAGCAGGTAACTCGTGTCATAGAATGCGCGGCGATTTGATAACGGGTCATAAGTGTCGGTAATTGAGAAATAATCCGCATGTGCCGCCGAGCCAAAATCGACCATGCGACCGCCATCGTTGCAGACCTCGAAGAGCAATCCGGGATGGTCGAGGCGGGTTTGCGCATAGATGTCGTAATAGGCACGAACCGCTTGGTAGCTTACGTC
Organism: Acidobacteriaceae bacterium; assembly: GCA_025350325.1. Taxonomy (GTDB): domain Bacteria; phylum Acidobacteriota; class Terriglobia; order Terriglobales; family Acidobacteriaceae; genus Telmatobacter. The sequence continues at coordinate 10,229 of JANXYB010000091.1, read as the reverse complement.
GGTGGAATTCGAAGCCAGCACAAAATCAAAACCCGAGTCGTGGGTTAACTTTATCGTGCTTTGATTGGGTGGAGCGTGCGGATGATCGTCGCGAGTGCATCCCTGCGCTACCAGGTAGCCGTCGTGTTCGAGCATGTCAAGATGGTAGTCATCGACGATCCGCTTTACTTCCTTTCCAAGATACTGGTGGGCGGCGGGAACGCCAAGGTCCACAGTTTGGCCTTTGAACGCCTCGGGCTTCCAGTCGGGAGGAAGATCGGTCACCAACCAATCGCGAACTTTTGGATCGCGAACATTGAGAGCGCCCGGCTCGGTATCAAGCGCAGCCTGGGACCAATCCACCCATAAACCAAACTGCAAGCCCTGCTTGTGCGCCTCGTCGGCGACGAACGCGAGGCCGCGAGGAAATTTCTTCGCATCGGGATACCAGTCACCCACGCCGCGGAACCAGCCGGCGTCGATGTGAAACATTTCTACGCCGAGTTGCTTCGACTCCGCGATCATCTTCAGAGCAAGTTGCTCGTCCACCTGCATGCCGCTGCCCCAGCTATTGTTCACCGTCAGCGGATAGTGAGGGTTCTTCCATGTGAGTGGGTTTCCCAACACGGCACGCACCCACGGCCGCAATTGGTTCCCGGCGCCATCCGCGCCTCGGGAGAAAGCACCAAGGAATACTGTTGGAGACTCAAATGTTCCGTTGGCTACGAGCCTTGTCCGGAATGGACCAGGTTCCGGATTAAGCCCCAGCACGGATTTCAAGCTGTTGCCGCTCCGCTCCAATGTGATGCGGGTTCGCCCACTGAATTCAATTCCCGCATACCAACCCTGCTGCGGATACGCCGCGGTAAACACGACCTCGGCGGGAATGATCTCGCGCGCCTCGCCCGAGATTGGATGCGCATACGTAGAAGACTTGCCTGTCCAGCGATAGCCTTCCGCTACGGTCTCCAGGTGGGTGCCTTGTGCAGAAGGAGTGTCCGCGCCCTTCTCCACATAAAAGTTCCGCAACTCCGTATCTGCCGGAACTTTAAGGTCAAGGCGAAGCGAATCAACCATCGGTAGCCAAACTTCATGCCCGCTAAGATTCTCAATCAGGACCGTATGTTCAAAAGGCCCCGAAGTGGCGCGCGCTGCCCACTTCCAGCGCAATCGCAAATGCGGTTTCTCCGACTCATAGACGTAAACCACACCGCTGGCGTCTTTGCTGCCGAGCGCCGGCTTCAGCAGCCAGCTGACCGGAACAGCGACTCCATCCTCCTCGACACTTGTGGGCAGAGTTTCCGCGTGTTGATTGCGCCACGCCGCATCGTCACGTCCTTTGATCGAGAGGAGCGCGGGAGCGTGTTCGCCGGCGCGCAGTTCAAGATGCGCGTCGAAGGTTGAAAGGAAAGCATCGGGCTTGATGCTGTCCATGGGCTGCTGGGCACTAACCTGAAACACAACCCCAACCAACGCACATGCGACTAGAGTCCCATTTAGAATTCCTTGACATTTCTCTCGCTTCGCAATCATTTGGGCTCGGAAGATTCGGTGGAAGAATACCTTGAGCAGAGTAACCTTTGTCAGCCTGATAGCTTTGCTGACTGACCTGACATCATGTCAATTGGAGTCTGAGCGCGGTACTTCAGGAATGAAGCGCCGCACCCCTCGCTCCACTAGAAGAAGAACCGCACGCCGATCTGCATGACGCGCTGTCCGCTCTTGCCGTTGATACCACCAAATGTTGGCGAGTCAGGATCGGCAATGATCGTTCCGAAGTTAGGATGGTTGAGGATATCCAATGCCTCCAGCCGCGCCTCGACATACCGCACCTTGCTGTCACCGAGGTAGAACTGCTTCAGAATGCTGGCATCGGTTGTGAAGTTTCCCGGATTACGCAAATTGGAAAAGAATACCGGCGAATTAGCCAGCGTAAAGTCAGCGGTGCGCTGAAATGCGGCAGTGTTGAGAACCCCGCCTGTCTTCCCGGCCCACGCCCCATTGATCACCAGAGCGTCTTTGTAACTGACGCCCGCCTTGCGGAAATTCTTGTTCGCGAAAGACCAGCGAAGCGCAGCACCTGGAACCTGGTTGCCGCCATCAACCCTGGGCACCTGCACGGGCGTGCCTTTGGGGCTGTAGGTTGTAATTCCCGCCACCGTCCATCCGCCAACGACGGCATCCAGTATGTGTCCGCCCACGCCGTCTGGGCGGGACAGCAACCAGCGGCCGCGCCCAATGGGCAGATCGTAGGAGTAATTCAGCTTCAGCGTGGTAGGCGTTTCATACGACGCCACGCCGTAACCCTCCATGATGTTGTGAGGATTCTGCAGCGCCCCCGCTGTGCTGCCAAAGACGTGAATGTCGGTGCTTGCGGTATTGGTCAATGTCTTCCGAATCGAGTAAGCAGCCAGAAGTTCCAGACCGTGATAACCGCGCGACTGAATCTGGAAATTAGCAAAGTTAGAGAATGACTTGCCCCATGTTGCTTGTCCGGGCGTGGTGGAGTTGGTCCCGGCATATTGCGGGGAAAGCCCGAGCAACTGGCTCAACGAAACGGTGGGCTGAGCTGAGAAAGTCTGCGATTGACCATAAAACGGATTGGGAACCTGGTCGCTAAGATGCGTCCCCAGCTGGTAGTAACTCAGAGGAACGTTATTCAGGCTCCAGCCCCACACGTTGGTGATCAGGTGCACGCCCTTCACGCCAAGATATTCGGCAGTCACAGCCCAGTTCTGGCCCAATTGCCTCTGCACGCTCACGCCCCACATGTAATCGGTCGGGGTGTCGAAGTGGCCTATGGTCGTGCCGGTTTGATCAAAGTTGCCGGCGCCGCCATAGCTTGCGTACCAGTAGTCCTTGTTGTTCGTAATGGGAGGCACCCAGCCCAGATTGCCGCCTCCCGGCAGCGCTGGGAACGAACCCAATCCGTGGTCGTTTCCGAACTCGCTTACCCAATGTTGTCCGTCGAGTGTCGGAACCTGACTGAAAGTGTTGGAGTTGTAATAGAAGCTCAGCCAGTCTGTAGCGAGCCCATTCAATCCCTGGTCGACAGTGCCGGCACTCAAATGCAATACAGTTTTATTGGTTGCTGCCCAACTGATGCCGAGACGTGGCGAGAAATTTGAAACGTTCGTTGTGTAAAGATTCTTCTGCGGATATTCGGATGTGCCGATCAGGGCCACACGGCCCGTGGCGCCTTGCGTCAACCAAGTGGGCTGTGGCAGATTCGACAGCCCCGGAACAGACGATGTCACTTGACCCCAGTTCCACCCCCCGTTTGGCGTCAGCACATTCTTGGCATTTATGTCATACACCAGGCTGCCAGGCACGTGCCGTCCTTGCCTCGCTCCATCGTGATCCCAACGAAGGCCAATCTGCACAGTTAGTTTGGAGTTTACCTTCCAATCGTCCATTACGTAGGCCGCCTGGTTCCATCCGAAGGGAGTGATATTCCAGTTGCCCCATTGGAAGAAGCTGGAAGAGCCCATCATGAGTTCGGCCATCTGGCTTCCTGTAAACCCGTCATTCTGGTTCCAATATTGGTTGGAGCCGCCACCCGGATTTACCCACGCAGCGCCTGTCTTGTCGCCGCCCTGCTCAGTGAAGCGTGTGAAGTACTGTTCGTAACCGACCTTTAGAGAGTGACGTCCGAACAGCCGCGAGACTGACACGGCACCGTTCAGGGATTGAGTCAAGAAGCTGTCGAACTCTGCGCCACCCACATGCGTATAGCTACCGGCGTTGCTTCCGATGTTGATCACTGGAGGGATTTCGGTTGTGGTCTTTTCGGTGTTCGACTGCAGCAGCGGGTCCATAGGCCACTTAGAGGTATTTACGTTCGGGTCAGGGGCTGAACCATTGCCAGACACGCCGTTGCTGAAAAGGCTGGTCAAGCCGAATCCAAGGCGCACGCTCACAACCGTCTTGGCATTAGGCGTCAGGGTGTACAGAATCCCTCCGCTCCAGTCATCGTCGGTGGTAACGGATTCTGACGCATGCTTGAACGGCGCCGGAATCTTGTCTGTCAGCATCGATCGGCTGACGCTCGCCTGTAGGTGCTGATTATTGCTATAAGCCTCATCAATGCGGAAGAAGTATTTGTCCGTAGGCCGGGTAATGCTGATCGGGTCATATCGATTGTTCACGTGGTCGTTGTTGGCATCTGGTGCGTGGTTTGGCTGCGGCCAAAGTGCCAGGTAGTTTGCAAACAGCTTGCTCTGTCCGGAGATGCCAGTCCCATAATTCGCGGGGATTTTGTTGCCTGGAAATTGAGGGCGCACCCAGCAACTTCCCTGCGCTGCGAATTGCTCGGCAAGAGGGCCGGTGCAATCGGCAGCATTCGAACTGTTTGAGCCGTAGAACGGATCGAAGATCTTAGCGTAGACAGGAGTGCCGTTGTCGTAGTTGATCACCGTCTGCGAGAAGTCACCCTGCTGATTCAACGCAGTGGGAATGGTGCTTTTGATGGTCTGCCCTTGACTGAATCTCTCACCTTCCCAGCCAGCGTAGAAGAAAGTATGGTCAGAGCCGTTGTAAAGATGAGGAACGCGGACCGGACCTCCGACTGCCGCACCATAATTCTTTTGGTTGAATGGTTGCCGCGGAATGATAGGGTCCGACGAGTTACTGATCCAATCGTTGCTATTCAAACTCTCATTTCTGTAGTAGAAAAATGCGCGCCCATGGAAGTCATTCGTACCGCTTTTCGACTGCATGAGAATGATGCCGCCGGCATATCGTCCTTTGTCGGCCGTCAACACCCCGCTCTCTACTCTGAACTCGCCGATTGAGTCAGGCGTAGGAATGGAACGATTAGTCGCGTTAAATTCAGCCTCCTGCACTGGGTTGCCATCCACATATATCGATGTACCGTTCACCTGGCCCCCAGAGACTGAATAGCTATTTCCGGTGTTGGCGATCAGGTATGCAGCATTGCCAAGAGTGCCGATTTGGTCGACCGGAGGGCCGCCGCCTTGGATAGCAGGAGTGGTGCTCGTCAAGTCTAAGGCGTTTCGATTCAACTGCGGCAACTCAGTGATCATCTTGTTGTCCAGCACGCTAGCGGTACTGGCATCCTCAGAGGAAATCAGAGTTTGCGTACTGGTGACAGTGACTGATTCTTCCACCGCTCCGGGCTTAAGTGCAAAGTTTTGCGACCCGTGATCGCCGGTATTCAAAACCAGGCCGGAGTGCCTCTCCGAGCCGAAGCCTGACGCGGTTGTGGATACCGTGTATGGACCGGGCAGCAACTCCTGCAGCATGTAAATTCCAGACCCGTTCGAAACCGCAGCGTAGGTCACGTTGGTCGCAGTATTCATTGCCCTGATTTGCGCTCCGGCTATTGCCGCCCCAGTTGTGTCGGTCACCAGGCCGCTGAGTTGCGCATTCGATGTCTGCGCTTGCAGCCGCGAGCCTTGCGGCACGAACATTGCCGAAACCGCAATGAAGAAACCTACACGCAGTGCCCGGTGTTTGCATTTTGGATTGATCACGTTGCTGCCTCCACGATTTTCGGCTGAAAAGGCTAACTGTCATAGGGTGCCGGATATCATCGCAGATCATTCATATTCCTCAGCTAAAACAAGAGTCTATGCAGGATCATGATATTTCTTGTGTTTTATCGCTTTCCGAACGCCGCTTGGATTCCAAGTTTGGGAAAAGAGGGCTGTACTTTGAAATTGCGGCTTTGCTGGCTCAAGCCACAAGCATCAGGTATAAGTTTCACTCCGCGGGCTCTACTGGATTGAGCCTTTGGTCGGCCGCCACCTCGCCAATATTTTGAATCCGCCCCGAAGGCCACCTGATTTCAATCACGGCGCGCGTGGCTTCGCCCAATCCGAAATGCACTGTCAGGTCGCTGGTCGACGCGTATCCAACGCTGCCGGAAACTGTTCGCACCTGGATGCGCCCCGCCGCATGACAGCGAACCTCTGCGCCGATCGCTGACCGATTGCTTTTATGTCCTGAAAGCCGCAATTGCAGCCAGTGTCGCGGCGGATTTTCCTTTTCAGTACGATTCCACCAGAGTTCGATGGGAGCGTTGAGCGCGGTTACTGCAGCATCCATGCGACCATCTCGATCAAAATCTGCAAATACAACGCCTCGATGGAGTGCAGGGCGTGAAAACTCGCTGCCTACCTGATCGGTAGCATCTTCGAAGCGGCCGCCATGATTCAGGAAGACTCGATTGGATTGCGCGTCCTGCGTGTCCAGTCCTCCTCCGGCGACAAACAGATCGAGCCATCCGTCGTTGTCCAGATCGACGAGCCCGCAGCCCCAGCCATTCCACCTACGGCTCAAATTCAGCAGCCCGGTACGAACGCTTCCGTCGTCAAAGACGCCATGACCCTGATTCAAAAATACTTCGTAAGTTTCGTTCTTCAAGCCTGTCATCACGATATCGGGTCGGCCATCGCCGTCGATGTCGCCAAAATCCGCGCCCATGCCGGAGATGTTGCGCCCATCACCGTTATATGCAATTCCGGCATCGATGCCAACTTCAGCAAACCCCTTGCCGCGATTGCGAAGTAACAAGTTGCGCGCATTATCGTTCGCCACGAATATCCCTGGAAAGCCATCCCCGGCGAAGTCCGCAACGGCCAGTCCCATCCCCTTCCCCACTAGCTCAGGAAGTCCTTGCTTTCGCGTGACTTCCGTAAATGTGCCATCGCGATTGTTGTGATATACCTGCATGGACTGGGCGCGATAGCGGTCGGGATGGCAATAAGCACGGGCTTGGTCTTGCATGCCGCCGCAAATGGGGTCAGTTCCCGGTTCCCAATCGCAGTAGTTTGAAATGAATAAATCGAGCCACCCATCGTTGTCGTAGTCGATCCAACAGGCACCCACAGACCACGCCGGCCGTCCTAGTGATCCCGGCCCTGCCATGCCCGCTTCGCGGGTCACATCGGCAAAGATACCGTCCCCGTTATTACGATAAAGATGATTGGCGTGAACGCCGACCACGAACAGATCTTCATGCCCGTCGTTGTTGTAGTCTCCGACGGCCACGCCCATACTGTAGCCTGTCCCGGCCAAACCTGATTTCTCCGTCACGTCGCTGAACGTACCGTCGCGATTGTTACGGTAGAGTCGATTCCAATATTCAGGTCCGGTTTTGGTGATCGAAGGCAGCGACGCTCCGTTGGTGCAGAACAGGTCGGGCCATCCGTCCCCGTCAAAATCAATAACGCCGAGTCCGCCTGGAAGCGTTTCCACCTGGTACTTGCGTCCTTCTGCGCTGTTTCGCAAAACAAAGTTCAGCCCCGCTGCAGCAGCGCCATTGACCATGCGAATACGCGGCGTAGATTGCGCGAGTGCTCGGCCTGCCAATGTAACTTTTATAGTGCCCGTGGAAAGTATTGAAACCATCCGAAGAACATTGCGCCTACTGATTTGCATTGACCTTCTCGTTGCCACGATTTTCGCTGTGAGCCTGAAACGCATCTGACAGGCGCCTCGCTTCGGCTGAAGCCTTCGCTGCTTCTTCTTCGCGCCCGAGTTCACGCAGCACACGAGCCTTAAGCGCATGCAACGAGCCCTTCTCGTCGGGATAACCTGCCGCCAGGGCAGACTGAAAGTGCTGCAAGGCTTCTGCTGCCTTCCCCGTCTGTTCCAGCGCTCTGCCCAGTTCCACATGAACCGTCAAATCTCCAGGCGCCTCGATGTTGAGTTGCTCGAGCCTGGGAAGCGCCTGGTCGTAGTCTCGATTGCTCATCGCGAGCGATATCAACGTGCGCAACGCACCACGGCGGTGGGAATCGGCGGCAAGAGCTGCGAGGGCAGATTGCCTCGCGCCCTCACTGTTTCCCGCGTTTAGTTGTGCCTCGGCAAGCCGTTCGAGAAGCGCGGGGTCGCCGGGTCGTAAAGCAATGGCTTTAACGTACTCATCCTGGGCTGCCGCCGGATCGCCTTTCAATCGCAGCAGCACGTCACCACGCAAACGGTCAAATGCCGCCACGTCTTCGGCGCTTTTCTGCAGGTCAGCGGCGGCTTTGCCCGCCTCGACTGCATAACAAACCGAAAGTTTGTAGGCGCTATTGAGGTAAAACGCTGTGGATTCGTTCCCCTTGGGCTTATTGGCTAGCCGTCGTTCCAAAACTTGAATCGGCCCATCACAGACCAACAGCGAAGCCGGCTTCGATGCCGTCTCCTGCAGTCGACGCACCGTTGACTCACCAGCAGACGAACCACGCAGGCTTTCGCCAACCTGCCGAAAGCGTTCCAGCGCAAAATCTGCCCAGGCTTCGACCGCCTGCTCTGAACCATGACCTCTGCGCACCGCATCCTGGTAAGCCTCCGCGGCCTTTCCATAGTGTTCGAGACTCGCCTCAGCTTCTCCGATATATCCTTCGGGAATCTCTTCGTCTGGCTTTGTGCGCGCGGCCAACTGCAGCATTGGTAAGGCATCCGCATCTCTGCCAGTACGAAGCAGATCTATACCTAGCAGCAGGTTCGCGAAGTAGTCATGGGGTTCCAATTGCCGAGCGCGTCGCAGTACCTGTATGGCGTCAAGAAAACGCGCCTGCAAGTGCAAGGCGAATCCTTGCTTAAGCAGAGACTGGAAATCATCTTGTTTGGCAGGCTGTGCGCATAAAACAAAACACACGCTCTGTATCAACAAAAATGTTGCGCAGAACTGCACTGCGGATTTGTTCAAGCGGCGCATGCACTGCCAACATAGCGCCTGGCCGCACCTGCGCGCAAACTGCGGGCAGACCCGGCTCCGGCGCTCTTGAACTGCTAGAGATCGTACAACGCACGTTCACCCGGTCATCGAACGTCTCGAGCATGCATATCCTCTCCCAATTTTTGCAAGAGCGCACACCAGATGATGGCCCGGCACGTTATTGCTTGGCCACGTCGAGATCGATGGTCAGCTTAACCTCGTCGCTGACCAGAGCGGCCGGAAATTGTCAAATGACGGGGAGGGTCCAAATGTTCAGGCTCTAATAAAGACGGAAAGACCCAACCTTGGGTTTAGTTGAATTGATGGCCTTAATTGCATGGAAGGGGAGATATTGGGTCTGGCTTCTACTCGCCAGGCGAGACGCTAGGGTATCTTCCGCCTCCATGCAGTAAGCCACCAGATGCCGGCTATCCGGCATCCACTTCGGGCTTCCGCAGAAGCCGCTGGTTTGAGTGACTTTCTTCAACCCCGAGCGGTGTGGGTGAAGGATATAGACATCGGCCAATTGAAGACGCTCCCAACGCCCGTGAGCGAACGGAGCAGCGTGATTGCGGCTCGAAGAGAAAGCAATCCACTTACCGTTGGGAGACCACGAAGGCCGGAAATAACCGCCTTTTCCAAAAGACAGACGCTCGACGTGACGCGTCGCGATATCCATGGTCCAGAGGGTAGACGTGCCCCCGCCGCGGCTGCTCACAAAAACCAACTGTTTGCCGTCAGGAGAAAACGCCGCCTGATCGTCGTAGGCCGGATCGTTCGTCAGTCGCTCGAGACCGGTACCATCCGGCTTGACGAGAAAAGGTCCGCCGATCCGGCGCGATCGGAAGTGAAGACAATGGATGATCCGTCCGGTGACCAGACCGGGTCATAGTCGGAATCTTAGGAGGAGAGCAGTGGATGTTCGTTGCTGCCGTCGAACGCGGCGATAAAGAGGACCCACCTGTCCGGGATTAGCGAAAGTGCGAGACACGACGATCTTCTGCGGCGTTGGAGTTTGGGCGGCGACAGTCGCCACGAGGACGCCTGTGATCAGAAGTGAACGCATGTGGAGGATTCTAACTCGAAGTCAGGAAGTGCTATTGGCTTTGTTTCGGGGTCCTTGCCGAATTACGGGCGACCCGGAACTTTCGCTCTCGACTGACAACTTCAGGCCGATGCACGTTTCCTAAATAGGACCGGTAAATGGCTGGATGGCGCTTTCCGCTCACAGTCGTTGGCAAGTGCCGAAAGGAAGGGTGAAGCGCGAGGTCGCAGGGATACGCAGGCCCAAGTAAAGCGCGGAAGATGTGCGGAACGAAATTGCGGCGAGGGCGCGGCATCCTTGCTAGGCAGAAAAAAACAACAGCTCAAAAAAAATTTGCGAAAGATTTGTATGCTGACGCCGGCGTGCCTCTACAATTCGTAGCGACATATGATTCAAGACTGAGGGGGCTGAGGATGGCTGAGAAAACGATAGTGGAGAAGGCTGCGGAGAAGGTGGGATACGGACTTGCGATGGCAGAAGATGTGGCGGGCTCCGTCAAAACGGCGGTTGGCGCCGCTATGACCACGGTGACAA
>JANXYB010000142.1 GCA_025350325.1 Acidobacteriaceae bacterium | reverse complement strand
TCCGTTGGCGGAATGCGCGCCTGGGCCAGCCATGCCCATTACTGCTCATCCAAGGCGGCTCTGCACATGCTCACGCAGACCATGGCCAAAGCGTTTGCGCCCGATGTCAGCGTTAATTGTGTAGCCCCCGGTTGGATTGAGTTTGTAGCCCCCGGTTGGACTGAATCATCAGATGACCGCGCCGCCGCTGCCGCTCAGCGCTTCGCCGCCAAAACGCCGATGAAGCGCAACGGTACCCCTGCTGATGTGGCAGAAGCCGTCATGTTTTTTGCTGCCGGCCCGGAGTTTATTACCGGTCAGATACTAGCCGTGGATGGCGGCCTCAGCCTGTAGGCGTGCCTGCCAGTCTCAAACCAAGTACATCAAAGCGGGTGCCCCACATCTCGCTTTTGAGATGTGGGTTTACGCGGGTGCCCCATGTCTCGCCTTTGAGACATGGGTTTAAAATCTGAACATGACACGAGGACTGGTACGGTACCAGCAGTCCGGTTGTTTTCATTTCATCACTTCAGTTGTTATCACCGTCTCCCGCACCTCGGCACCGCGTCGGCGCGAAACCTCTTTGAGAGATCTCCAGAAACAATGCGTGTCCGCTACGAATTCGTAGTCTGCGGCTAGGTCCTGATGCCGGAACACGTTCATCTCCTGGTCAGCGAACCCCATGAAGCGATCTTATCCAAGCCATTCAAGCGCTGAAGCTGTCAGTCTCCGTACAGCGCGGCGAGCGGCCGTTCTGGCAGGCGCGCTATTACGATTTCAACGTGCATAGTGAATTGAAGCGGACAGAGAAGCTGCGCTACATGCACCGCAACCCAGTCAAGCGCGGTCTCGTCGAGCAGCCCGCTCAGTGGCCGTGGTCCAGTTTTCGCCACTACGCCACATGCGAGCGCGGCACCGTCGAGATCGAATCCTTCTGGACCGAGGCGCGAAGGCAAGGCCTACGCGCCCTAAGTATGAAGTGCCAATGAGGAGCAAACACCACGAAAATCTTACCTTTTATTCTCGCATTAGGCTTCATCGTTTCCTGCGTTGGAATCTTCGCCAGACTACAAATGAGTAGGTCGATCAATCGCGAGCGCCCCCTCCGCGCGGACCGAGGGAGTAATACTGAGTTGACCTATCTGCAATTAGTAAGCAGCACAGAGCGCCATCTTGGCCACTGGTTCTGGCGGCGTCGTGCATCCCGCTGGGAATTGCGATCATATTCGGTGCCATTGTCTAGCACAATCACTTACGGTTGAGATGACAAGTTGTTGCCTACCGCCGGGTGCCGGCTGCCCCATGTCTCGCTCTTGAGACATGGGTTGTGGAATTCCCGGAACACTAAGGAGACGACCACCCGGTCGACGAGCCTCAAGCAATCCTTTTTGCCGAGAATTACCGTCGTAAAGAGCAGAATCATTTCAGGGTAATTTTCCCTTCGAGCGTAGTAAGCCGTGCTAATTATCCATGCCGATGAGTCGAACCACCCATAAATCCTTTAGAATCAAATTTCTGCGAATAACTTATTTAGAATCAAATTTTTAGCATGTGCGCCTCGCCGCAAACCATTCAAAATAAAATACTTCTATCCAGAAATAGGGGGGGGTAGGGGCGCGAATGTGTAGAACGGACGTGCTCACAGCCCGAGCGGTTCAGACAGGGCAGGCAACTTGGCCGTCCATCGCCGCTCGTCGATTGCTCATCGGCTCGGTGGGATGGCAAGACCGACCCTGCGAAGATCAACGGTGTGCCCAGTGAGAAGGCCGCTTCGTTATCCAAACGTCGTACATCTCATGTTTCAAACGCGAGGCATGAGGATCCAGGCTATTGACAGTCAGACCAAGAGCGCCCGCTTTTGAAAAGAATTGTGCTCGAGCACGAGATCATCTCCAAAAAAGGCTTGCTGAGGATGCCCTGCAGTCAGCCAACACTCAGCACCGCTCATCACGGCGCACACGGCCAATTTTCGGCTGATACGAAAAATTATCGACAGCGCAATGAGCCCGGGGTAGTATGAGTCGTCCGGATCCTGCTTACGTTTGACGTGGCGCATGATTCGGACTTCCCCGCGCGTATCAAAAGGCGATAGCGCGCTCGATTTACTCTTCCCCTTAGAGAAACAACCCGCATGGTTTTCAATCTATGCGCGGTGAAATGGAGAGTCGCATGACAAAAAATGTTTGGCTCAAGATCACATGTACTGGCGCGGTCGTTGCTGCAGTCTTCGTCTACACCAGCATGTCGAATACGACCCACGTCAAGGCGGATTCCGACGGCGATCCGCGCGTCCAGATCGGATTCTCAGTCGCACCTGTACCGCTCAACCTGGACGACAAGAAGCCCGAGCTAGTCGGCCTCGGCAGCTACCTTGTCAACGTCGCCGGCGACTGCAACGGATGCCACTCAGCAGGACCGATGACCGAATACCTCAACGGACACAACCCCTATTTTCTCCACCAGAAGAAACAGTTGAATCCTGCCACCTACCTTGGCGGAGGCAGAGATTTTGGCGCGTTGATTCCAAACTCCGCGCACATCATCTCGCGCAATCTCACCCATGACTGGACTGGCCGGCCAGAAGGTGGTAACACGTTCCACCAGTTCAAGCTCATCATCCGTACGGGCGTCGATCTCGACCATCGGCATCCAAACTGCACTGGCGCGCCCAACGCCAACTGCATTCCTGCGCCGTTCAATGGAAACCTGTTGCAAATCATGCCATGGCCCAACTTTCAGGATCTATCGGATTACGATCTTCGCGCTATCTACGAATATCTGCGCGCCGTCCCATGCATTCAGGGCAACGACCCCGCCGAGCCCGCCCACCGATGCGGTTGATCTGAGCGATCGGGGCATTTAAGGAAATGGCAGCCCGTTCTTACTGACGTTCGTCAAGAGTGGGCTGCCCGTTATGCTGCACTACTTTATTAAAGTAAGCACCGATCCCTTCGTAGAATCCATTACAAGAAGGACATTCGCCAGGTTATGGCGGTCAGACCATGCCACCCGCTGCTAAGGCAAGTTCAAAGTCCAGATGATCAGAGTAGACGTGTTGTCATCGACGGCCGCAAAGGTCGCCTGATCATTGGTCGACGTCACAGCCAAGCCAAACGATCCTCCCTGATTGGGATCGACGGAGATCTCTTTGACAAAATATCCGTCCTTGGTAAACTCAACGATTTCGCTCGGCCGGTTGGGATTGGAATTTACGGTGTCGTTGTTGCTGACCAGCAGGTGGCCATTCGGAGCTGCTGCCAATCCAAGAGGGCCGTGCAGATGAACATCGTCCTCGTAGATAACGAATCCTCGTCCTTTATCCGTTTGAGTCGTGGAAGCCTCGGGGACCGCGAAAATGGCGTTGTCCCCTGTCGAGGCCACATACAAACGGTCGCGGCTGGCGTCGTAGACCAAGCCCGTGGGAGCAACGAATAGCGCGACTGGATCGCCACGATGAACATATCCCGAAGCTATCGTTTTGGCACTGAGCAATCGCAGGCCGCTCGAGCTTACCGCAAAGTCGAGCCGGCTCACTGTTCCGTTGAGAGCATTGCTCACAAATGCAATCGCACGGTCTCCGCGATCGATCAGCGTCATGTCCCACGGATACCGGATCCATGCATTCGCAATCGTTTGAATCAGCTTGCCCTGGTTGTTGATGACCAATAGACTGCCTGGCTTCGCAGTTGCCGAACTGCCGTCCGTCGTAGGAGCGTTGCCCACCACGACGAATCCAGATTGCAAGACTCCCAGCGCTGTGGAGAGGCCCAGCCCAGTTTTACCCTGGAAGAACACGGTCGGTTTGCCAGATGAGGGAATGCGGACGATGGTAGTCCCGGTTCCCTGCAGGTTCGCACTGTTGTTGAAATTCGAAACGAGAATGTCCCGATGCTTCAACGGGCCAGAGCCGGTTAAAAAGTTTGAGGGGACAAACGCAACTCCGTAGGGATTCACATCGCCGTTTGCAGGAACTGTCGAGGCGGTTCTGACCGGACTCGGCAGAAATGCGTCACCGGCATCAGACGCTTGGGCAAGACCGATTCCTGGAACACTTGCCAGTAGCAGGCCTGCGGCAAAAACGCTGCGCCATCCAGTGATGGCGTGGGGCTCATTGATTGGCATGTCATTGCTCCTTAAATTTGGCGACTACTTCGTAGGTGTCGCTGCATCACGCCCATCCCACCTAGGAGGGGACGCAACCACACTATGCGTCGAAGGGAGTGAACATTGTCATTCAATTGTCAAATGTTTACGCTCGCAGGTCATAAGCCTCGAAAATGGACTTAGACCTGGACAGACAGCGGATGAACGTGTTGGGGAAAACGAATCCGGAATAGTCGACTGAGTGTAATGCATTTAAGACCTCCTACATTCTGGGGCTCGTCGCGTGGTGCAGTCGAGGATTCCTTGCAACATTTCAAACAAAACTCTATTTGACCTTCCTTACCTTGTGATATGCTCGGTGCCCGTAGCTGATCGACGGTCCACGATTCGCTCTGTCAGCTATCGTGGCATTTCCCCGCCAACTCTGAAGCTGCGCATCCCCGGGCCCGCGGTCAGAGACGGCACTGACAAAACCAATTCCAAATTGTGCAAGGAGATCGATTATGCGAAAGATATTCACCCTGGCGTTGTTTGCTGCTCTGGCAACCAGTATCACTGCGTCCGCATGGGGCGCAGACAACTCCCTCGGAACCTGGACGGCGAACGTCGCGAAGTGCAAGTACACGCCTGCGCCTTGGCCTGTGAAAAGCCTCACGGTTACGCGCGAAGCGGCATCCGACGGTGTCAAGGTGACCAACTCAGGCATGCGCACGGATGGCGCGGCGATCAATACAAGCTATACCGCGAAGTACGATGGCTCATCGTCAGAGGTGACAGGGGAAGGGGCGCCCTACGACAGCATCGCGGTCAAGCAGGTAGATGCAAACACCTTTTCCTACGAAGCCAACAACTCCAAAACCAAGTATCGTGCCAGCGGGCGCGTGGTGATTTCGAGCGATGGTAAAACGATGACCACCACGGCGTCGGGTGTTGACGCTGATGGAAAGCCCATGACGCTGGAACTGGTATACGACAAGCAGTAGCTCTTAGTTTGGTAGATTCTTGCGAGAGGGCCGTCACTTCATGCGGCCCTCGCAAGCCTGTCAGGTAAGCTGGCGATTGCGTCTTACTTCCACTCACGCCAGAGGGCGACGCCACCTAAGAGACCGGCTTCATTGGAGACGATTTCAATGTTCTTGCCCGGCGTGAAGTCGATCTTCTTGGTGTTGCCGCCGCCTAGATAGAGGTGGTCCCAGTTGAAGAGCTTCGCGGTCTGTTCAATGGCCTGTTGCAGCAGCTTGTTCCACTTTTTCTTGCCGTACTTGTCGAGTCCGCGACGGCCAAGATAGTCCTCGTATTCTTTATCTTTGAGCCACGGATGATGGCCTAGTTCGAGGCCGGGGCAGAGACGTCCATCGGTAAAGAGTGAAGAGCCCAAGCCTGTGCCCAGCGTAAGCGCGAGTTCGACGCCCTCGCCTTTGATTACTCCATAGCCCTGCACGGAGGCATCGTTAGCCACGCGCACCGGCTTCTTCCACAGCTTCTCGAGTTCGGTTTGCAAGGGGAAGCCGGCCCAGGCGGGATGGAGGTTGGCGGCGGTATAGGTGGTGCCACGCTTGATGACTCCAGGAAAACCTACTGAGACGCGGTCGAACGCAGGCAGCGCTTTGCGCAACTGGTCAAGCCCCCCAAGCACCAGTTGGGGAGTAGGAACCGCGGGCGTCTCAACCCGTTCACGGTCGCTTACGGGCTTGCCAGCGGCATCGAGCAGCATGGCTTTTAAACCCGAACCGCCGATGTCGATGCACATCGTTACGGGATGGGACGTTTTGGTCAGGGGGCCGGGGGCAGGAGAGACAGGTTTAGAAGTTTTGATGGTCATCAGCAGGAATTGTACTGCCTGCGGCCCGCCTCGCGACGGACCGCAAATCCAGGTGCTAATTACCGGAGGCTGAGACAGGTTGAAACTCCTGATTCATCCAACTGCGGAGAGCGTCGAACTGCTGCGGACGGCCCAGGAAATCCTTGACCAATTCGGCAGCCGGTTTGCTCGCGCCGGGCTCGAGTACGGCACGACGATAACGCATTGCGGTCGGTCCGTCGAGCAGGTTTTTGGTATCGAACTGAGCGAAGAAGTCGATGGCGATGACCTTGTCGAGAACGTAGGTGTAGTAGTTCGACGTATAGCCGACGAGATGTGTAAAGGACGCAGAAAAGTGCTCGCCTTCAACCGGAGTGAAGGGACTGAAACGTTTTGAGTCTTCGCGCCACAGAACGTCGAAGTCGATGGCTGCGGGAGCTTGATCGTGCACCTGCAGAGCATAGGTTGAATACGTCAATTGCCCTTGCAGCCAATGGGCACGGCCATAGGCGCTGGCCGCATTCATCTTGGCGATGAGGCTAGTGGGGAGAACTTCGCCGGTCTGATAGTGCTTGCCAAAGGATTGCAGGATGGTCGGGTCGTGGAACATTTCTTCAAGCATCTGCGAGGGCGATTCGACAAAGTCGCCTTCAACGCCGAAGCCACCGGCGCCGGACCACTTGCCTTGGCTGCCGAGGATGTGGTGCATGAGGTGACCGAATTCATGAAAGAAGGTTACTACTTCGCTGTATTGCATCAGGCCGGGGTCGCCCGCCGTGCCGCCGGAGAAATTGCATACCAGCATTCCTTCAGGCATCTGATGGCCGGCAATACCGGGAATGACGGGTGCCGAGGAGAACCACTTATCTTTGCCATCGCGCGGATGCATGTCGAGATAAATACGCCCGAGCACTTTACCGTCAGTGCCCGGCGCAGCGTCGAGCACGTCAAAGGTGTCGACAGATTTGTCCCAGACAAGCGCGTCTTTTACAGGTTTGAATGTCACGTGAAAGAGGCGCGACGCGGTCTTGAGGATTCCTGTCTGCACTGCGTCGTAGGGAAAAAAGGGACGCACGCTCTGCGCATCGAAGGCATATTTTGAGCGGCGATACTGCTCGTACCAGTAGCCTGCGTCGGCCTGACTGATGCTCGTGAGGCCGGGCTGCTGTTGTTTGGCAAAGGCGAGGAGGAGCGCGTATTCCTTGTCGGCGGCAGGGCGCGAAACCTCATCAACCTGGTTGAGAAAGCTTTTGAGTTTGTCGGCCGATTCCATCATCTGATCCGCAGTCGCAAGATCGGCATAATGGGCATAGCCAAGCGTAGTCGCAAGGTCTTGACGGGCGATCAGCAGGTCGCGCAGTACCTGATTATTTTGCGGGTAGGCGCGGGTGTTGTAGGCGATAAACATTCTGCGGCGCAGGTCGGCGTTTTTGGCAAAGCTCATCACCGGCATCACGTCGGGCTGCTCAGTGGTGAGGGTGTAGGTGGCATCGGCGGCCGGCTTGTGACGGGAAACGTAGTCGTCGGGCAGGCCGTCCATCTCAGCTTTTGTGGCGGTGATTTTGAGCGTGCCGTCGGCGACGTTGCGTCCGAACTTGAGTGAGAGGTCGGTCATCTTGTCTTGCAGAGCGCGAATTTTGGCGCGGGTGGCGTCATCCTTGTCAACGCCGGCGAGCCGGTACTCAAGCAGTGTGCGTTCAAGATAGTGTTTGGTTGCGGGGTCGACGGCGGGGATGGGGATCGCCGCAAGCGCCTTATACACGGCCTGGTTGAGACTGAGTTCGGTGTTGGCCGTGGATATTTTCGCGGTCATCGCCTGGCCCTTGTCGCGCAGCGTCGCGGCGTCGGCCAATGAGTAGAGCAGGTAGGAATTATTGCCGGCGACGCTGAGTTGATTGACGGCGTCGTCGTAGGGACGCAGCGTGTTCTCTACGGTGCGCGGACCGGCGACGGATAGGACCTTGGCAATGTCATTTTTTTCGTCGTCAAGCCGCTGATTGACCCAGGTTTCAAGCGCGGCGGGATCGCTGCCCTCTACCCAGGCATGGAGCGCGTCAGCCTTGGGCTGCAAGGCGGATTTGTCTTGGGCGATGGCGGAAGAGGCAATCAGCAGGAGGGCGAGGGAAGTGGGGAATCTTCGGAGCAAATTCATCGTGGGGAAATCATAACTGAGCATCCCTCAAAAGCGTGTCAGTTTGCTGTAAAACATATTCTTCGACTGAAACATTCCCTCGTCGGCTAAAGCCGTGTCGATTCGAACGACTATCTGGCACGCTAGTAGCCATGCCCTGACAAAGCGGTTTCACATGTGTTGGCCCAAGGCGCGGGCTTCAAACCTCATTCCTAAACGCAACCGCAGGTCTTTTGACTTCATCAATCTGGCCGTCCCTCTTCGAGCGCTGTTTTTCAGGTTGTCCCGTTACACTGAGAGTTGCCTCCCATGCCAGTCTATTGCGAAGTCGCGCTGCCGGTGCCGCTGGATCGCACGTTTACCTATGCGTCGCGCGACTCGCAGCGGCCGCCGCGGGGTGCGCGTGTGATTGTGCCCTTTCGCAACGAAAAGCTAATCGGTGTGGTGACTGCAACGGACGTCAAGGCGCCGATCGACTTTGAAACGAAATGCATCGAGGCCGTGCTCGATGAGCAGCCGCTGCTGAGCGATCATCTGCTGGAGTTGGCGGAGTGGATTGCGCAGTACTATCTTGCCCCGCTCGGCGAAGTTTTGCGCGGCATGCTGCCGTTGATGGCGGAAGTGCGACGCACCGTGTACTACAGCATTTCCGATCTGGGTCGCGATGTCCTCGCGGGCAGCCTCGATGGCGAGGAGGCGCACGCGCACAGAAACGGTGATAGCGGAAAATCTCGCAGCAGGACTTCCCCCGAGCGGCAGAATATGGAACGTCGCGTTCTGGAACGCCTTGCCGCAGGCGATCCAGTAAAAGTGTCGACTCTGCGCACGGCAACCGCCGCGACGCTGCCGACGTTGGCAGGACTGTTGCGAAAGAAATGGATTGTGCGTGAGACGGCGGCCGTCGAGCGCGATGCGCGGCGCATTGAACGATTCGCGGTGCTGATTCCTGAAACGCGACTGCCATCCCTAACTGAAAAACAGCAGGCGATTCTGGCCGTCCTGGCGGCGCACAGCGGAGAGTTGCCGCTGGCGGAGTTGCGGAAGAAAGGATTGCCTTCGTCAACAATGCAGACGTTAGTACGGCGGGGCCTGGTACGGATTGAAGAGCGGGCGGCAGCGTTTCGTTTGGGTGGAATTGAGTCTCGTTCCGGCGCGATTGCGCTTAACGAGCCTCAGATAGAGGCGCTGGCTTCGATCGTGTCGGCGTTGGGGAGATTCCAGACGTTTCTATTGCACGGCGTTACCGGTTCGGGTAAGACGGCGGTTTATCTCGCGGCCATGCAGCGAGCACTCGATCGTGGGCAGTCTTCGATTTTGCTGGTGCCTGAGATTGGGCTGACGCCGCAAACGGTGGGACTGCTCGATGCCGCATTTGGCACGCGCGTGGCACTGTTGCATTCGGCCCTCACTCCGGAAGAGCGCACAGAGCAGTGGCGGCGCATTCATCGCGGAGAGGCGGCGATCGTGGTGGGCACGCGGTCGGCGATCTTCGCCCCGGTACCGAATCTCGGTTTGATTGTTGTCGATGAGGAACATGATCAGAGTTACAAGCAGGAAGAAACGCCGCGCTACAACGCACGCGATGTGGCCGTGATGCGCGCCAAGCTGGCGGGGGCGGTAGTGGTGCTGGGTTCGGCGACTCCATCGTTAGAGAGCTGGCAAAACTCTGCGCATGGCAAGTACACGCGAATCGAGATGCACGATCGGGTCATGAATCGACCGCTGCCTGAGGTCGAGTTGGTCGACATGCGCACCGAGTTTCAGCAGACGGGGCAGGAGCAGCTATTCTCGCGCGCGCTGGTTGCGCAGACCCGGCAGGCGCTGGATCGCGGGGAGCAGGCCCTGATCCTGCTAAATCGGCGGGGCTATTCGTTCGCGGTAATTTGTCGCGCGTGCGGACAGAAGCTTGAATGCCAGAACTGCGCGATCGCGCTCACCCACCATAAGCCGCCCGCGGAAGATGCCGGGCTGGCTCACGCGGGACAGCGGCTGGAGTGCCATTACTGCGGCTTTCGGCGCACGGTTCCTGCACAGTGCCCCGGTTGTTCAAGTGAGCACTTGTACTACCTTGGCGCGGGATCGCAGCAGGGTGAAGAGCGGCTGGCGGAAATCTTTCCGGGTGCGCGCATCGGCCGCATGGATCGTGACACGGTGCATGGGCGATACGACCTTGAACATTTGCTGGCGCGACTGCATTCCGGCGAAATCAATTTGCTGGTGGGCACGCAGATGATAGCCAAAGGGCATGATGTTCACGGCGTAACCCTGGTCGGCGTGGTGGGCTGCGACCATTCGCTCTCGATGCCCGACTTTCGCGCTGCGGAACGGGTCTTTCAATTGATGACGCAAGTATCAGGGCGTGCCGGGCGGGGCGATCTGCCGGGGCGCGTCGTGGTGCAGACGTATTATCCCGACCACTACGCGATTTTGGCGGCGAGTACGCATGACTACGCTGCGTTTGCAGAGAAGGAATTAAAGTATCGACGCTGGATGCACTATCCGCCGTTTGGCGTGCTCGCAAACATACTTGTGCAATCGGAAAAGCTCGAGGATGCTGCCGGCTGGTCGGCGGAATTGGGGCAGTGGTTTCTAAAAGCCGCGCCTGAGGGAGTGCGCGTGCTGGGTCCCTGCACGGCGCCGATTGCGCGCATCAAGGGGATTTACCGTTTTCATTTGATCTTGAAAGCAGCCTCGCGACGAGCGTTGAGCGCGGCCCTGCATGGGGTGCTCGCCCATCTCGATGCGGTTGCAATTCCACGCAGGAATATTGTGATCGACGTGGACGCACAGCGGCTGATGTGACCCGTTGGGTCTGACTGAGGATTGGGAAAATTGCGATTGCAGCTAGCTTTTGGGCGCGGACCCGTTCTTTGCCGCATGCCCCTCGGTCAGCGTGTGCAGTTCCTTGCCCGGCTTGAAGCGCACAGCTTTGCCGGGCGTGATGCTTACCTCGGTGCCGGTGCGCGGGTTGCGGCCGATGCCGGTTTTACGGGCTCGAACGCTGAACACGCCAAATCCGCGCAGCTCGATGCGTTCGCCGGATGCCAAGGCGCCCTTGAGGCCTTCGAAGACTGTATCGACGGCG
Source organism: Acidobacteriaceae bacterium (assembly GCA_025350325.1). GTDB lineage: Bacteria > Acidobacteriota > Terriglobia > Terriglobales > Acidobacteriaceae > Telmatobacter. Next base: position 16,550 of record JANXYB010000142.1, on the reverse strand, counting down.
GCCTCGGCCTTGGTGCGTGGAAGGCCCGTGCGCCCGATCACTTGGTGTACGATGTCCTGTTTTATCAAAGCGGTCACCTCGCTAGCCAGACAGTTTCTGACTGTACCACGCTCTACCCGATTGATGGTACAGGTTTTGGCTCGTTTGTAAACAATGGAGTTCGCCTTTTTCCAAGTTTATGATGAGCAAGTCGGGAGCCTTGCCGTGTGTCAATAGATGCTTTTGTCTGTGCTCCCGCTCACCCGCGGGAGATGCCTGCTAGTCTCCGACCGGTGCGTTTCGTAAGATGAGCCTTGGAGCGAACCGAAGCGAAAAGACTGAATGCCGGCAAGCCGTGTATTTCTCCCTTCGGGTACTGCGTAAAGCCTTTATTATTTCATTGCGTAGACTCACACATAAAAACTTCACGCAAAGGTCCAAGCTGGCTGCAAAATCAAGGCTGGTTTGCGACCGCCGACGAAATAGCGTTTGACAGGAGATGCATGTCGATTCAGAGCGACCGTTGGATTCGAGAACAGGCGTTTAACCACCGGATGATTGAGCCCTTCAGTGAGAAACAGGTGCGTGAGGGTGTAATTTCGTATGGTCTTTCCTCTTACGGATACGACTTACGGGTTTCGGACGAGTTCAAAATTTTTACCAATGTGAACAGCGCGATCATCGATCCTAAGGCCTTTGACGAGCGCTCTTTTGTCTCTGTTCAGGCAGCTTCAGTGATCGTTCCTCCCAATTCGTTTGCGCTGGCGCGGTCGGTAGAATACTTCAGAATTCCGCGCGACATTTTAACCATCTGCGTAGGAAAATCGACCTATGCTCGTTGCGGAATTATCGTGAATGTGACCCCATTTGAGCCGGAATGGGAGGGGTTTGTAACGCTGGAGATTTCAAATACCACACCCTTGCCCGCAAAAATTTATGCCAATGAGGGACTTTGCCAGATATTGTTTTTCCATGGCAACGAGCCTTGCGAGGTGAGTTATGCCGATCGCAAGGGCAAATATCAGCATCAGCAGGGAATTGTTCTGCCCAAACTTTAGTCTGGTCAAAATAGCCCCGGCCTCTTCAAGACGCGAGTGACATCAGCCCCGCGGCGGTGCAAACTTATGCCAGGAACCGGTCTTCACAGGGAGGTTCAATGACCGCAATTAGCGACTTGGAAGCAATCGAGGTGGGACTTGCTGCCAGTGAGCCGATGCGACTTGAAGGCCTGAGCAGCATCTTTGAGCATCAGCCCCCGGGGGGTGTGGCCAAGCTGCGCCCGGTGGTGGGCACACTTGAAGAATTGCTTTCGAACAAGACAATCGAATACATAGTAATCGATTGGAGTTCCTCCTCTAAAAAGCTGGGAATTCTTGAGGGAATTCGGCGGGAACGGCCCAATTTGCGCATGGTTGTGATCGGGCCGGACTCGACGGATGAAGTCATCATGAAGACGATCATTGCCGGGGCTCGGGCTTATCTGGATCTGAGTGCCGGGCCGCCCATGGTGCGGCAGGCTCTCGAAGCGGTTATTGCAGGGTCGATCTGGGCTCCGAGGAAAATACTGTCGAAACTAATCGATCGTTTACTTTCGGGGGAAGAAAGCAGCTTGACCAGCGCCCGTCCGCACCTTACTACGCGGGAACACGAGGTTTTGCAACTGATATTGCTGGCACGCTCAAATCGCGAGATCGCGGTTGAATTGGGTATTGAAGAGCGCACGGTCAAAGCGCATGTTGGCAAGTTGATGCGCAAGATCGGGGCGGAAAACAGGATTGAATTATCAATGCGCGCCTTGAGCGGTTCCTTCGTACCTCAAAGTGAGGAGCAGCATTGCAGGGAAGACACCATCCCCTGACCCCATCGCCACGCGGTTACCTTTGCGCGTAAACTACCGGTTACTTAAATCGTAGACCTTAAGTACTCTTGTGTTAGATCACGTGACGCAGCACACTCGGTAAAGAAACAACGCAGATCTGGGGAAAGGAGTTCTCAGGCAACATGCCTTGGAACTCCTCTTTTTTTGGTCTCGCTGAGTCTGACGGGTTGTGCCGAAAATGTGCCCCGTGATTTGCGGTCTGTTAACCCTCTGACGTCTCTTCCAACTGAAAATTTAATCGCACAGTAAATCTTTTTCGCGTAAATCCGCGTTGTGCCGGGTTCAGAGAAACAGGTGCGACGCTGATTTCCTCGGCGAAAATCGAGGTGTTCATGCTGGTTCAGTCAGGCGCGCTTCAACCATGGAAATGGCAGCCGAACGCCACTGATGTTGTAGGCTGATTTGGGACGTGTTGTCCTTTACTGATGTTCTTAAGAACTAGTGAAACGGCGATTCCCCGCATGACGCTGACCAGTTTTCGCCATCTTTGATCATGAAACCCTAAAGGTTCGCTACCGCAAGGAAAGCGAAGGAGAGAGAAGCAATTATGAAGAAGGCTATCGTTTCATTGTGCATTTGCTTGATGACCGCTTCGAGCGGATTTGCTGCGTCGTCAAAAAGCGACCTGCAGGATCGCGTAGATGCTGCCAAGACGGTGTTAGACCAGATCATGGCTGCCGGAGACAAGAGCATTCCCATGAACATCATGGAACAGGCTACCTGCATCGCGGTTGTACCGGGATACATCAAGGGCGCGTTAGTGTTTGGCGTCCAGTATGGGCAAGGGGTGGTGACGTGCCGCACCGGGCATGGATGGAGTGCCCCGGTGTTCATTCGCATGGTGGGTGGATCGTTTGGTTTCCAGGGCGGCGGGCAATCGACCGATCTTGTCCTGGTGGCGGTGAATGATCGCGGCTTTCAAGATTTGCTGAAGAACAAGTTCAAAATTGGCGGCGATGCGGCAGCTTCAGCAGGACCTGTGGGGCGCAACACACAAGCCGCGACGGACTGGAAGATGAGCGCCGAACTGCTTAGCTATTCGCGCAGCAAGGGACTTTTTGCCGGCATCAATCTCGACGGCACCAGCGTGACCCAAAATAAGGACGACACGGAAACGTACTTTGGCGGCCCGGAAAGCTTTGAGAATGTATTGAAAGGCAATGTGCCGGTACCGGCCGGCGCGGTTCCATTTGTGCGGCAGGTGGCGCACTATTTCTCAGAGGCTAAGCACGATAAGTAGGTTGAGTTGCGTAGGAAAGGGCGGCCTGATAGCGGGCCGCCTTTTTTTTGCCCTGGTCGTCTTCGTTACGGTTGGTTTAGCGACGAAGTACACTTGATGCTTGCCATCAGAGATGCGTGAAACGATTGTGTATTGGCTCGTGCGGGCGGTGGCAAGCTTGCTGGGGTGGATGCCGCGCGGACTGGCGCGCCTGTTTGCGAATGGCTTGGCGTGGGCGGTGTTTCGGCTGCTTCGCCGGCTGCGGCAAGTAGGCGAACGCAATCTTGAATTGACCCAGCCGAAGCTTAGTTCTGAGGAGCGCGAGCGGATCTTGCGCGGCGTGTATCGCAGCCTGGGCTGGCAACTGGTCGAATTTTGCCGCATGTCGCGCTACACGGCGAAGAACACCGAGGGGTGGATTCGCACCGAGGGGATGGAGCACTATCTTGCGGCGCGTGCGCGGGGCAACGGCGTGCTGGTGCTGACCGGGCACCTGGGTGCCTGGGAGTTGTCGAGCTTTTATCACTCGCTGATGGGCTATCCGATGGCGATGGTGATTCGGCGGCTGGATAATCGGCGGCTCGATGATTTTGTGAACGGCATCCGCTGCATGCATGGAAATCGCGTGCTGCACAAAGACGATTTTGCGCGCGGCCTGCTGACAGCGATGCACACGGGCGAGACGGTGGGAATTTTGATGGACACCAACATGACTCCGCCACAGGGCATTTTTGTACGGTTGTTTGGCATTGAGGCGTGTACTGCTTCAGGGCTGGCGCGGGTGGCGTTGAAGACGGGCGCGGCGGTGCTGCCGGGGTTCATGGTGTGGGAAGCCGCGGAGCAGAAGTACGTGCTGCGGTTTGGGCCGGAGCTTGTGTTCACACATTCGGAGGATCACGAGAAGGATATTGCTGTGGCGACGCAGCAGTGCAACGACGTGCTTGAGGCGTGGATTCGGCGGTATGCGGATCAGTGGCTCTGGATTCATCGAAGATGGAAGACGCGGCCGGCCGGGGAAGGGCCGCTGTATTGAGGGTCCGTGCTTACGCTCCCTCACTTCGTTGAATCGGGCACCGGCTTCTCGTTTCCTGGCCATGTTAGATATTTGGGCAGTGTCAAAAGCAGCCGCAAGGTCCTTCGATTTCGCGCAGGATGACCGCCTTTGGGGTGGGTCATGGGTGTTGCGAGGAATTGCCGGTTAGCGTTTGAGGGCGGTGGGATTGAGCTTGGCGATGCGCCCGTGGGGGCCTACGACGAAGGGCAATGAGAGGGCGTTCCAGTTGCGGTCGGCGTCGGCTGGTTCGTGGAGGGCGGGGTTGGGGTGGAGCGGACGCCAGTTGCGGCCGTCGTCGGTGGAGATGTCAGTACCGTTGGGGCCTACGGTGAGCCAGGTTTTGGTGGAGGCGTCGTAGGCTACGGAGGAGCGGTAGCCGTGCGGCTGTGAGTGGGCTGCTTGCCAGGTTTTGCCGCCGTCGTGGGTGTAGGCTGCGGTTCCATTCGAGTCATCAGGTTTGGTGTATTCGCCACCGACCACAACCCAGCAGCACCAGGCTCGATCTTCAATCGAGAATGCGCCCGCGCTCGGCGAACCCCCTTTGAGGGGAAGCGACTGAGTTTTGAAGGCTTCGGTCTCGCTGGACCCTTCGTTCGTCAGGATGCGCGGACCTAAGGGCCCACCAGTGATGAATCCGGTGATGAATCGCTCGTCAAGCATAAGAGAAGAGTTGCTCGCTGCAAATGCGCCTTCTTCTTTGAGTGCATCGAGCCCTTGATACTTTGTCTTGGTCCAGGTATCGCCCTTATCAGAAGTTTCCATAAAAACGAATTTGCCATTGACCGGGTCACCCAGCAACTCGCCATCCCTATCGAAGCGATTCAGAAGCAGCGCATCCCAAAAGCCGTCTTTGTCGGGGTTTGTGAAGATTAGCTTCCAGGTGTGGCAGCCGTCGGTGGTTTTGTAGAGGCGCGAGAGGTCCCCTTTGCCCGAGGACATGACAATGGCGGTGTTGGCGTCGAAGGCCTGGATGCCGCGGAAGTCGAGGTGTTCGGCACCGCGGGGCATGGAGCAGGATTGCCACAGGTAGCCGCCGTCTTCGGTGCGGATGATGGTGCCGTTAGTGCCGGAAGCCCACGCCACACCTCCGCCGACGCTGTGAATGCCGCGCAGGTCGGCAATCGTGGTGCTGTTCTCCATTGTCCACTGCGCGCTGGCGATTGCAGATGCGACGAACATGGTTGCGAACCCAAGAGCGAGACGGCGCATTGCAACAGTGTGCGCGCCAGGGTGCCATTGAATCAATAGTCGCTGGCCCCTTTTGGTCGAGAGGCGTTAACCTCTGTAACAGAGAACTTATGACACTTGGCGAATTGATTGAAAAGCTGGGCGGCAGACTGGTTCAAGGCGATCCCGAGTGGACCGTGGCCGGGGTGCATTCCTCAGAACGTGCGAGTGCATTCGATCTTGCGTTTGCCGACACGCCTGCGGCCGCAGCGACGGCACTGGCGGGTAAGGCTGGGATGCTTGTGCTTAAGCCGCACGCTGGCGCTTTGTATCCGCGTGGAAAGTCGATTATCGAGACCGACCATCCGCGGCTGTGGTTTGCGCGCGCGGCGAAGCTGCTGGCGCACCGGGCTTCGCCGAGCGGCATCAGTCAATCCGCCGTGGTTGCGCTTGACGCGATCATCGCTTCGGGAGTGACGGTGCGCGCAGGCGCGGTGGTGGGTGCGCGCGCACACATTGGCGAAAATACCAGGGTCGAAGCAGGTGCGATCATCGGAGACGGCGTGGTGGTGGGAGGGGACTGCCACATTCATCCACGAGCAGTGATCTACGCGGGAACTACGCTAGGACGCCGGGTGGTGGTGCATGCCGGCGCGGTGCTGGGTGCGGACGGGTTTGGATATGTGCGCGACGATGCGACCGGCGCTTATACGCAGTTTCCGCAACAGGGCACGCTGGTGATTGAAGACGATGTTGAGATCGGCGCCAACTCCACAATCGACCGCGGCGCGCTGCGGGAGACGCGCATCGGCCGCGGGACAAAAATTGATAACCTGGTGCACGTCGGCCACAACTGCGATATCGGCGAAGATGTAATCATTGTCGCGCTTACGGGAATTTCCGGGTCGAGCACGGTGGGAAATGGAGCGGTGATCGCGGGGCAGGTGGGTCTCGGCGATCACGTTCATATTGGACCCGGAGTGATTTTGGGCGGTCAGGCCGGGGTGTTCAGTGGCAAGACTGTGACAAACGACGGACTAAAACCGGGTACGGTGTTGTTTGGTACGCCGGCTCGTCCGCTCAAACAAGTTTTGCGCGAGCAGGCGACTTTGGCGCGGCTGGCTCGGCGCGCCAGAAAGCGTGATGGTCCAGCATAGGAAGAGTGAAGCGTAGTTTCCTAGCCGGCAATCCGGGAGGTCGGAAATGATCAAGCGTGCGATTCCGCTGCTACATGTTTCAAACGCCGCCAAGGCTATGACCTTCTATTGCGATGGGCTTGGATTTCGGCTTGAATTTGAACACCGTCGGGAGGGAGTAGAGGGGGACCCATGCTACATGGGGCTTTCGCGCGATGGCGTGTGGATCTATTTGTCTTCTTTCAGCGGCGACGGTGTGGCAGGCGGCGTGGTCAACCTGATGGTCGACAATGTCGATTCGCTGTATGAAGAATTCGTCGCCAAGAATGTCAGCATCGATCTTGTGCCCACTGACCAGACGTGGGGAAGCCGGGAACTTTATATCAAGGATGAGGACAACAACAGCCTACGCTTCATTGCCTGACGCGCCTGGCGGTCGTCATCCTGCTTATTCCTTATGGTTGGGAGAGGTCGCGCGTGACGACAATCGTGGTTGGCGGCACGGGTAAGCATGTTGGCAAAACCGCACTCATCTGCGGGCTGATCGCTGCGTTGGCGGAGTTTCGCTGGATCGCGGTAAAAATTACGCCCGACGCGCATGGAAAGCCAAGCTCAATCTGGGAAGAGACGCGCGCGGGTGAGCAGACCGACACGGCGCGCTACCTCGCTGCGGGCGCGCGGCGGGCGTTGCTGGTAAGCGTGGCCGCAGGCGAGTCGTTAGAACACTTGATGGCGAAGATCAAGCCGGCCGCGGATGTGATCTTCGAATCAAATCGGATTTTGGGGTTTATGAAGCCTGACGTTTGCCTGATGGTGAATGGCGGCGATGCTGCGGATCGTGTCAAGCAGTCGTTCGAACTTGTTGTGGAGTTTGCTGATGCGATGGTGAGGCGATCGAATGCGGACCGGGTGGAGGATCAGTCATTGAAACCGGTATTTTATTTGGGGGACATGGAAAGAGTTTCGCCGGAGATGCTGGCTTGGGTGCGGTTGAAACTTGGTGAGAAGATTTGATGGAGAGCTTGCGATTGGGATGTGATGAGGGTTTACGCATCATTCTTAAAAGCAACCGCAGGTCTTTCGACTACGGTCGCCCTGCGACCTTCACTCAAGATGACAGTGCTTTTGGCCGCGGTCGACCTCGCTCAAGATGACAGTGCTTTTTGGCCACATGCGACCTTCGCTCAAGATGACAGGTGCTTTTTTGCCGCATCCGATTCTTCGCTCGAGAAGTCGTGCCCTGTTTGAAACAGTAGTTATCACCACGCTGCAGATGTTATGAATCGACGTGACGGCGATTACTTGCGAGTTTCGGGGGGGAAGGTTTCAGTCTTGAGGGAGCCATCGCGCTGCTTGATCAGGATCTGCACTTTGCCTTCGGCAGCGTCGAGTTCTGTTTTGCAAGCCGCGGAGAGACCCACACCCTCCTCAAAAAGCTTGAGCGAGGATTCAAGACTTAGATCGCCTTTTTCAAGCTGATCTACGATGCTTTCAAGCTTCTTGAGCGACTCTTCAAATGAGGGCATAAGTCAATCCGTTGCTGTGCTCAGATTATTGTATGACCGCTTGTCGCCGCAACGATGCACCGCAACAAGCAGCGCATCGTTTTAAGCGGTGGTTGGTAAAGATGCACCTTCGGGCAACACGCTCGCGATGACCTCGGCGGCGACGATATATCGGCCGAAAGGCGCGCTGACCTGCACGCCCTGCACCAGGGGCCGCACGGCCTCGAGCATTTCCTGGGCAATCAGAATGCCCTCTTTGCGCGCGGCGTCGGGAGTCTGCGTCTGGGCCATGCGAAGCATGATTTCTTCAGGCATTGAGACGCGGAGATCGTTCTTCATAAATTCAGCGTTGCGCAAACTGGTGAGCGGCCAGATGCCAGCGATCACGGGGATGCGATGACCTTCGATGCGATTGAGGAATTCCTCGAGCAGACGCAGATCGAACACGGGCTGGGTGATGGCGTATTCCGCGCCCGCTTCAACTTTGTAGTAGAAGCGGCGAAGCTCGTGTTCAATGTCGGGAACGCCGGGGTTGGCGGCTACTCCAATGGTGAAGTTGGTGCTGGCGCCGATGGAGTTGGAGCCGATGTCGAGGCCGTGATTGAGACGGCGCACGATGTTGACGAGGCCGATAGCGTCCACATCGAAGACCGCGGTGGCGTCGGGGTAGTTGCCCAGCTTGGGCGGGTCGCCGGTGAGACAGAGAATGTTGCGCAGACCAATTGAAGACGCGCCCAGCAGATCCGATTGAATGCTTAGAACATTGCGGTCGCGACAGGTGTAGTGAAGGATCGTCTCGATGCCGGTGAGTTGCTGAATCTGAATGCAGAGGCTCTGGGCACTCATGCGGGCGGAGGCACGCGGTGAGTCAGGCACATTGATGGCGTGCACGCCGAGTTGCGCAAGCAGGCGGGCGCCTTCTATTTCTTTAGAGCAGTCGATGCCTTTGGGAGGAACGATCTCTACCAGGGTGACGAAGGTGCCTTGCTCGACAAGCGCACCGATGCGCGAGCGCTGACCCATGGGGGCGGGTGGTGTTTCAGTGGAGATGACGGCGGTCGCGCCTGTTTCGGTGACGCGCGCCTGGGCGTCGATTGCGCGCATGGCGGAGCGCATGGCGCGGATATGGTTCGGCGTGGTTCCGCAGCAGCCGCCTACCACTTGTGCGCCGGCGGCGATGGCCTTGCGCGCGAAGCTGGCCATGTATTCCGGCGAGCAGAGGTAGATGTTGCGGCCCTCCACGGCGCGCGGCATACCGGCGTTGGGCATGGCTGCAAGCGGGAGTGAGGTTGCGGCGCGCATGGCTTCAATGGCGGTGAGTACAGTCGATGGGCCGGTGGAGCAATTCACACCGATGGCGTTTGCGCCCCATTCAGTAAGCAGGGCGGCGGCCTGCGCGGGCGATGAGCCGTCGAGGCAGTTGCTGTCGTCGTCGACGGTGACCATGACGAGGACGGGCAGGTCCGGGGCGGTCTCTTCGGCGGCGAGCAGGGCCTCGTGGGCCTCATTGAGCGCGGGCATGGTCTCGATGATGAGCATGTCGACGCCAGCTTCGGCGAGAGCGCGTATCTGTTCGGCGAAGGCGGCCCGCGCCTCTTCAAGACCGGTCTTGCCGAGCGGCTCAAGGCGCACGCCGAGTGGACCGATGGAGCCGGCTACCCATGCTTCGCCGGCCTGCTTCTCCTTGAGATGGGCGACGGCCTGCTGGGCGAGTTTTACGCCGGCGGTGTTAATCTCTGCGACTTTGGCGCTAAGGCCATGGCGAGCGAGGCGAAAGCGATTGGCACCGAAGGTGTTGGTCTCGAGAATCTCGGCGCCAGCCTGCAGGTATTCCTGATGCACTGAGAGAATCATGCCGGGGTCAGAAAGATTGAGTTCATCGTAGCAGCGATTGATGAAGACGCCGCGGGCATACAGAACGGTGCCCATGGCTCCGTCTGCGAGCACGGGACGGCTAGCGAAGATGTCGGCAAATTGAGGCATTTGACCTCTAATGCTAACGCATTCAACGAGGGCTAACACATGCAACGAGAAATTGCGCTGCGCGGGGGTACGCAGTATGTGGCAAGCGGTCGGGGATAACCGGCGGGCGCGCAGCATCTCAACGCGCGGGCGGGGCAGGTTGCTTTGTTATACTTCGAGAGTCAAACAGCTATGCATGAACCGGTTCCGGGAGTGTGTTTTCATCAATCTGGGATAGGGCATTGGCCATCGATTTTTACCCGCTGCGGTCTCCGTCGCGACCCAATCCGCGGCACACACCGCGCAATCTGTCGAGGTAAGGGATTTTGAAGAAGAGAAGTCTTTGGTTGAGCGCTGTGGCCGCCCTGAGCATCGCAATTGCGCTCGCAGGATGTGGCACGACCACCTATTTTGCAGGCCGACCCCTGCCCCCCAGCGGACTGCAGAACCGCGTTTTGATCGCCGTTCAGAACCCCAGCCCAAGTAACCGCGGAGCGTTAGAGTTCGTTGATGCTTTCTACGATATTCGGAGCGGTTATAACGGAAAGGCGGGCGCCTTCACCATTTCGGGGTATACCGGAGCTCTTCCAACCACCATTCAGAGCATGCCGGAGGAGCAGTTAGGGGCGGTTTACGGATCCGGCGACGGGTCGGTGACGTTGATCAACTACGCCAAGGAAGCTACCGGTGGCGGCTTGAAAGGCCTGAACGGAGCTTCGTCCAGCGTCTTTATTACCAGGAACCAGTTGTACACATTTGCGGCCAGTCAGACTGCTCATGTATTGACGGTGCTAGACCAGACCAACGGCGGTCAGTATGCGCTCAGCCTTCCTGGCATTTACCGGGTCAGCGTCAATCCTGGGGGTTCGGTTGCATTCGCGTTCGTGCAAAACTCCGACTATTTCTACTACGCGCGCAAGCTGACCGCTGCACAGGAAGTTGCGTATTCGGGTGGATCGGCAGCCTGGCCCAAGGCGGCGGTCGATTGCGAGCCGCAAAACGCTCCTGGATGGTGCCTTTTTCAGGCACAGAGTCCGGATGCTACCGACGCAACCGGCAACCCTTACGGAGCGCCGCTGGTTTTAGATCGTCCAGTCAAGGCGCTCTTCTCAGCCGATGGCGGTACGGCGTATGTCCTGAATTGCGGGCCTGAGTGCGGCGGTTCGCAGTCGTCGGTATCGCTTATGCCGGTTTCGTCGATGATCTTTTTGACGGGGCAGCAGTCGGGAAAGCTGCCCATCAACACTGCGGTGCAGGCGAACTGTGGAACGACGCCAAACGTGAGCACCTGCACGCTGCCGGTTCCGGGCGGCTCAAGCAACGCATTGATCTCCGCCACCACTCTGTATGTGGCCGGACAGCAGCCGCAGGCGGATGGTTTATTCTCTGGCAACCTCACGGTGTTGAGCCTTGCCGGTACTGCTTCGAGCACGATCTCGTCATCCGGCCCGATCTCAATCAGCGATGGAGCGCCGGGAGCTCCCAGCCGCATGCTGATGGGGGATGACAACACCCTATGGATTGGGATGACGAAATGCACCAACGGTGAGCGCTACGCAAAAGGCCTGGCCTACGGGTGCCTGACGATGTTCAACACCAGCACCAACTCCGTCACGATGCTAGAGCCTTACCTGGGCGATCTTACCGGGATCGCGGCGGTGACCGGTCTGCACAAGATGTACGTCGCGCAAGGCGGGCAGGTGTATATCTACCACACCACCGATGGCTCGTCGATCAACAACCAGTATGTGACAGTGACCGGCACCGCATACGATGTGGCCTACATGGATGCGCACACCGACGCCAATAACACAGTCTATTAACTGATATGCCCCTGACTCAAGGCGGTGACGCTCCTAACGCAGACGTGCTGGCGATTGCAGCGCACCGCGACGACGTTGAGCAGACGTGCGGGGGGACCTTGCTGCGGATGGCTGCGCGCGGCCTGCGCACAGCAATTCTCGATCTGACGCAAGGCGAATCGGGAACGCGCGGAACCGCGGAAGAGCGCGGACGCGAAGCTGCTGAAGCGGCCCAGTTGCTCGGTGTGAGTTGGCGCGACGCGCTCGACTTGCCTGACGGCGCCATTGAAAATACCCTTGAGAATCGCAAGAAAATTGTGCGCGTGCTGCGCCAGGTACGGCCGCGCGTAGTGATCCTGCCCTATTGGAAAGCGCGGCATCCTGATCACGCGGTGGTTGCGACATTGGGCTACGAGGCGTGCTTTCTCAGCGGACTAGGCAAGATCGAAACTGGTACAGAGCCGTATCGCCCGTTCAAGATTATTTATGCCAGCCTGTATGCGGATGTGCGACCCAGTTTTGTTGTAGACATTACGCCCTTCATTGAACAGCGACACGCCTCGCTGATGGCCTATCAATCGCAGTATGCGACGCAGCCCACGGGGGGTGGGCTGTTCGTTCCTGAAGGCGAGATCCGGGAGCGGACGTTTGCTGAGGCGCGCCACTACGGGCTGCTCGCAGGGGTGCGCTACGGTGAGCCGTTTGTGCAGAAAGAAGTTGGCCTGGTAGACGACCTGACGCTGCTCCCGGTGCAGTCAATCTGATGCGCCGTTGCGGGAGGAAGCATTGACGCAGACGTGGGACCCGAAATCATACGAACAGAATGGCGCATTTGTGCACGGGCTCGCGGGCGGCGTGCTCGAGTGGCTGGCTGCGAAACCGGGCGAAAACATTCTCGATCTTGGATGCGGCGACGGGCAGCTAACCAAGCGGATTGCCGCGATGGGGGCAAAGGTTCTTGGAGTGGATGCTTCGGCGGACATGGTAGCGGGGGCGCGGTCAATTGGGATCGATGCGCGGGAGGGAAGCGCGGAGTCGCTGCCGTTTGGCGATGCGGAATTTGACGCTGTCTTCTCAAACGCGGCACTGCACTGGGTGCGGGACCAGGATGCGATGCTTGATCAGGTGAGACGCGTGCTCAAACCGGGCGGCCGTTTCGTGGCGGAGATGGGCGGGCATGGAAACATTGCGGCGATTCGTGTAGCGCTGATGGCTGTGCTGCAACGACACGGTTACGGGGATCGTGAAGATGGGGTCAACTACTATCCGACCGCCGAAAGCTATACGGCGCGGTTGGTGCGGCACGGCTTTCGTGTGGAGAAGATGGCGCTGATTCCCCGCCCCACGCTCCTTGCATCCGGCGGCATGAGCGGTTGGCTGCGCACTTTTCGGCGCGGGGTGCTGGACAAACTGCCCGCGGAAATTCGCGACACCGTTGTTGAAGAGACTGTGGCGTTGCTCACGCCGGCGCTACGCGACGAAGAGGGGAATTGGATAGCGGATTATGTGCGGCTTCGCTTTGTAGCCTGGTTTTAGGTTCTATTTCAGTTAGCGAAAGAACCACATGCGGCCACCGATGGCCACCAACGTAACAGCGAAGATGCGGCGCAACCAAAGCTCGGGTATGTGCTGCGCGCCGACCGCCCCAAAGTATCCGCCGACGAGAAAGCCGAGCGCCAGTAGCGCAGCGACGCGAATATCGGCGTTCCCTTTGCGGTAATACTCCCAAAACGCGAAGACACCGATTGGCGCCAGCAATGCGCCGAGAGACGTGCCTTGTGCCTTGTGCTGCGACATGCCGAGCAGCCATACCAGCGCGGGGATAAACAAGATGCCGCCGCCAATGCCGACAACGCCAGAGAAGGCTCCGACGACAACTCCGACGAGCACAAGGATCCAAGTCATACTTTCTCCATCGGGCGCGCCAGGACAGAAGCGAAGTAATCTTGATGAAACCGCAGCTTTGGCTGCCCGCTTCCCAGCGTAAATCATTGGGTTGAGAGAAGTAGGGATGGGATTGCGTCGGGAGGATCACGCGCGGAGGGGGCTGCTCACTAAGCATGGTTGGCATCGGTATGTGCTTTAATTCAAGATCAAATTAACACAACGTTTGCATTCTATTTGCCTGGCTGCATTAGTCTGGAGACGGTTAAGAGCGGCCGTTGCAAACAAAATCCCCATGGCCGCCGGCAGGGGCATACCGGTTGAGCCAAACCGTATTTGTACTGGAAGACGACACAGATATCGCGCGGCTGGTGCAGCATCATCTTGAGGCTGCGGGTTTTGCACCACGGCTATTTCACACCCCGACAAACCTGATACCCGACGCTGAGCGGCAACCGCCGGCCTTGTTTCTGCTGGACATTATGGTTCCCGGCGGCGATGGGCTTGATGTGTGCCGCAGGCTGCGCGCGCACCCGGGACTGTCTACGATTCCCATCATCTTTCTCACTGCGCGCGCCGGTGAAAACGACCGCGTGCTCGGCCTCGAACTGGGCGCGGATGACTACATCACCAAGCCGTTTGCAACGCGCGAATTGGTAGCGCGTGTAAAAGCCGTGCTGCGGCGTTTTGAGCGGCCGACGACTCCATCGGTCATCAGCTTCGAAGAAGTGATAATTGACGCCAACGCGATGCAGTTAAAGGTGCGCGGCGAGTTGACGACGACCACGGCGACGGAGTTCCGGCTGCTCGATTACCTGGCCCGACATCCGGGGCGCGTGTTCAGTCGCGACCATCTACTGGACTCAGTATGGGGCGATGCGCGCTTTGTAACTCCGCGATCGGTGGATGTTTATGTGCGCCGTATCCGTGAAAAGATAGAGGTCGATCCGGAGAACCCGCGCTATCTTAAAACTGTGCGCGGTGCCGGTTATCGCTTCGAGATGCCCAAAGGTGAGTGAGTCGGCTGATCGAGGCCGGGGCCGCCGGACGGGGAGCGCTTTAGATTGACCCGCAAAGTATTCATCAAGCTGTTGGCTCTGTTCGTCGTGCTGCTGGTGTTCCAGACAGTGGCAATGGAACTGATTTTGCGCCGCATGATGGAGCACACGACGGGTGAAGCGCTGCATCGGTTAGGCCGCGAGGCGTTGTGGTCAGGGTTGATTGCGCTGTTGGTGGCACTGCCGATCGCAGCGTGGGCGGCGAGTGGCGTGAGCGCGCGACTGCAACGCGTAGTGTCTTTTGCGCGGCGCATTGCGCAAGGCGACCTGAGCGCGCGCCTCGATCAGAGCGGCGGTGATGAACTGGCTGCGATGGAGACTGCGCTGAATCAAACGGCGGAGCGGCTCGGTCAAAATTTCGCCGAGATCGAGAGCCGCCGCTACGAACTGGCGACGATGCTTGATTCGATGCAGGAGGCGGTGGTCGCAGTGACTTCCGACTGCCGTGTGCGCTGGTCAAATTCAGTCATGCAGCGCATCGCGGGCACGGAGATTCGCGTAGGCCGTCCGCTGGTGCTTTCGGTTCGCGACCCCGAGTTACTGGCTTGCGTGAACGGTGCGCTGGCAGCGGGCGAAGTACGCTATGGGCGCGCGAGTTTGCTGGCGCCGGGGCGTATTTTTGAGGTTAACGCCGCTCCACTGCCGAGCGGCGGTGCGCTGGCCGTGCTGCACGATGTTACGCGCATTGAGGCAGCGGAGAAGTCGCGGCGTGACTTCATTGCCAACGTGAGCCACGAACTGCGCACGCCGTTGACGTCGATTCAAGGGTATGTTGAGACGCTGGTCGAGGACCCCCATCCGAATCCTGCGACGACGATGGAGTTTCTGCAGATCATTTTGAAAAACGCGAGTCGCATGAACCGGCTCACTGAAGATCTGCTGGCGCTGGCGAGTGTCGAGAGCCCCGACTACAAACTGGCTGCGCAGCCGATGCGGGCCAGTGAATTGGTACGCGACGCGATCGATTCGCTGGGCGGGATAGTGGTTGATTCAGGCATTGCGCTGGAGTTTGCGGGCGCACCCGATGCGTCGGTGATGGTCGATCCGGATGCCATGAACCAAGTGTTTGGCAACCTGATTGAGAACGCGGTGAAGTACGGCAAATCGGGTAAGAGAATCCTGGTTGGCGCACGCAGAGTAAATGGGGACATCGAATTTTTTGTGCAGGATTTTGGTCCGGGCATCGCGTCGGAGCATCTTGAGCGTATTTTTGAGCGCTTTTATCGCATCGATAAAGCGCGATCACGCGAGGCTGGCGGTACAGGGCTGGGGCTCGCGATTGTGAAGCATATCGTGCTGGCCCATGGGGGGCGCATCCGCGCGGAAAGCGAATTAGGCGCAGGCGTCAGGTTTGTATTCGCGGTGCCGATGATGGCGGAAAAACATCGCGGAGAAGAGCCTGTTCATCAACCGGCATTGGCGACAGACAAGGATTGAGAGTATTAGTCGCTTGAGGGTATTGTGTTTCGCGAAAGGCTAAGCCAACAGGCGGTAGATGGATACATTCGTTAAAAATCATCGAATACTTAGAGCAATTCAAACGCCCGTAACAATGTTTATAGAGAATGTCATTGGCAGTAATTCTGCACGGGAGAATTCAGTGAAGAAGACGTTAATGACCGTTGGCTTGCTAGTTTTGGCCTTGAGCACCGCCCAGGCACAGAAATTGACTGCGGCGGGAGCGACTTTCCCCTATCCGATTTATTCGAAGTGGTTCAGCGAGTACAGCACCGCGCACCCCGGTGTGCAGGTGAATTACCAGTCGATCGGCTCAGGCGGCGGTATCACGCAGGTGACGAAAGGCCTGGTGGACTTTGGCGCTTCGGACATGCCGATGACCGATGAAATGCTGTCCTCTTCAAAGGTAAAGCTGATCCACTTTCCCACGGTGCTGGGTGCGGTTGT
>JANXYB010000137.1 GCA_025350325.1 Acidobacteriaceae bacterium | reverse complement strand
CGAAGGCTACGTACCTGGTGTGTGCATTCGACTCGCCCTCAAAGGCGGCGAGCAGGTTCACGACAGTTGGGGTGTTTTCAGCAACAGATCCGACCATGAATGGCCTCCAGTCAGCGTCACTAGCGTAACCTCCGTTGCTAGGTTCAAGCTGTGATGCAGGCCACAAACAAAAGGCCATCGCCCGATATAGGTGATGGCCTTTTCATTCTAAAAAAAATTTCCTATGGCGTGCTTGTGCTGCGGGCCTCTGCCTTTTGCGCCAGCACTTTGTGAACCGTATCTTCAAGGGCCTGGGCTTCTGGCAAGAAGGTCAGTGCCTTTTGAATCATCGGATCCCAATCTGCCATGGTATGTAGTCCCTGCAATTGGCCGAACTGGCTGGTGACGATCTTTTCCTTGATACTCGTCTTCAACCAATCCGATACGCTGTTCAGATCAGCCTCGGTCCAGGCAACCTGCTGGCTGGTAAGGTACTGCTTGAATTCGGTCATGACCGCGTCGTCGACCTGAAAATTCTTGTCCACGGTGCGGTTGGCGAGGTAGTGCGAGGCGAAGTGAAAGAAAACCGACTTGTAAAGCAGCGTGTCCTGAAACGTGTTGCTCTTAGGGCTGTCAATCTTCTCGTCTGGCGTGATGCCCCCGCCGCCGTAGACGGTGCGGCCGGAATCGGTGAGTTTTACTTCGCGGTTGGTGGAGTTGTTGGGCGAAGCGCCAGCATGGTTGTAATAGTAGTCGTACAGTGAAACTCCCGAGTAGTTGCGCTGGATAAGACGGCCCGATGGCGTGAAGTAGTGGTAGGTCGTCAGGGCCAGACCAGTGTTTTCGCTCAGGTTGTACACAGTTTGCACCAGACCCTTGCCGAATGTCGTTTCGCCTACGATCAGAGCGCGATCATGATCCTGCAATGCGCCGCTTACGATCTCAGCTGCTGACGCTGTGTTGCGATTGACCAGCACGACGATCGGGAACGTATGTCCGTCATTGCCGTGGGTAGCAACGTAGTTTTGATCTGGGTAGGCCCGGCCACGTTGCGAAACTATATTCTGCCCCTTGCTCAGCAGGTGGTCACAAACTTCAACGGCCTGGCTGAGCAAGCCGCCGGGGTTGTTGCGCAGATCGAGGACCAGGCCCTTGATGTTAGAGAAACTGTCGACGGCGTCATTTACTTCCTGCGCCGTAGTCTCTTGAAACTGCGTCAGGTGAATGTACCCGATGCCGGGACGAATCTCATATTTCAGGTCCACGGAAGGGTGCGGAATCTCGTCGCGGATCAAGTCAAACACCAGCGGCTTGGCCTGTCCCTCACGAATGGTGGAGACTTGAACGTGGGTGCCTTTGGGCCCTTTGAGCGCCTTCGCTACCAGGTCTGAGGTCATGCCGTCGGTGGGCTTCCCGTCAATTGCCGAGATGATATCGCCGGGTCGAATGCCGGCGCGGAATGAAGGCGTTCCCTCGTAGGGCGTGATCACGTATGTCTTGTTGTTCTGCTGCTGAATGACCATGCCGACACCGTAATAGTGTCCGCGCTGATCTTCGCGCATCTTGGCGTATGCCTTGGGATCGTAAAAGTTCGAGTGCGGATCGAGCACGCGCAGCATGCCGGGAATCGCGCCGTCGTAGATGGCCGCGTCGGCCTTATCGCCTTGAATCGGCTCGGCATAATTCTGCTCGACCAGTGAATAAACGTCGGTAAAAGACTTCAGGTTGTCGCGGATTTTGCTTTCATCCTGTGAGGATTGTGCACCGACTTTGCTTTGCAGCACAGTGCCCACAGCGGCGCACACTGCAAAAAAAACTACGAGGCTGAATAGAGCCCGGCGGGCGGGGGCAGTCATAGGCAGGAGGATCCTCCGAACGACAGGTGCGAATGGCGCCGTGGAGGGGCCTCGCAGGGCAGCCGTGGGCTAAAGTATAGCACTGAAATATTTGACTCTCAGGACCGCCATCGGATAGCCGCATGACATCGGTGCACAGCCTCAACTAGCACTCATAACCAAAAACAGCTCGAGCGCCGAGGAAAGGGGTTATTGTGCTGGGGAATTCGACTCGATTCGTCGCGATCATCGAAGTTCTGCTGCCCTGGCATTTACAATAACGTCTATGCCTCAGGTAGTTCGTTTGCTGCCTGCCGTGTGCCTACCTATGACCTTGAGACTTTTTCGTACCCCCGCCGCGTTTATGTTCGCCGCAATTCTGCTTGCAGGTATCGCCTGGTCGCAAGCGCGTCCTGCCGCCTCAGAGAGCCCCTACGGGGGCACAACGGTTGAAGAAATCATTGCGCGCGTCAACAACCAGATTATTACCAGGACTGATTACGATCGTGCCCAGGGAGAACTTGACCAGGAGGGCCGGCAGCGCGGCTCTTCGATGCAGGAGATCTCCGCGCGGCATAAGGATCTGCTGCGCGACTTGATCGACCAGCAACTCTGGTTGGCCAAGGGCAAGGAATTGGGCATAACCGGCGAAACCGAGCTGGTAAATCGGCTCAATGAGATCCGCAAGCAGTACAAGCTTGAGACGATGGAGGAATTGGAGAAAGCTGCGAAGGAGCAAGGCGTCTCTTTTGAGGACTTCAAGGCCAATATCCGTAATGGAATCATTACGCAGCAAGTTATGCGCGATCAGGTCGGGCGCAAGATACAGGGCACGCCGGGCGAGGTGCAGCGATTCTATGAGGCTCATGAACAGGAGTATGCACAGCCTGAAAGCGTAAAGCTGAGCGAAATTCTGGTCTCGACTGGCAGCCCAGCCGTTGCCGGTACTGTTCCCGCATTGCCCGACGACCCCAAGAAACTGGCCGATGCCAAGGCGAAAGCGGATGATATCGAAGCTCGTTTGCATGCGGGCGGTAATTTCACTGAACTCGCGCGCAGCTTCAGTGATGGTCCGACGGCCACTTCGGGCGGAGATTTAGGACAGTACAAACGCGGGCAGCTCGATAAGTTGTTTGAAGAAAAGACATTCTCACTGAAGACAGGCGAGTATACCGAGCCTATTCGTACCAAGCAGGGTTTTGTAATTTTAAAGGTCGTGCAACACGTCCCAGGTGGCGTCCCCGAGTATAAAGATGTCGCAAACGACGTCGAACAAGCCTATTACATGGGCAAAATGGAACCGGCTTTGCGGGCGTATCTAACCAAATTGCGCGAAGAGGCTGCTATCTATATTAAGCCCGGCTTCGAGGATAGCGCCGCAAGCGCCGGCGAGAAGCATCCAAACATTACATTTAGCTCTTACACTCCGCCCACCGCGAAGAAAAAGAAAAAAGTTGAGCGGACCCGGTTCCGTGAAAATACGCACGCGTTCCGCCAGAAATCCGCCCCCGTCGCACCGGCGGCCGACCAGGCAGCCGTGACTGCCCCAGCCAAGCCGGTGAAGGCGAGCAAAAAGAAGAAGGATACCGACCAGGCATCTATGAAGCCGGGCAAGAAGGAAAAGATTCGCTTTGGCAAGGCTCCGCAGGAAACGCTCCCGGCCGCGCCTTCGAGTCAGACTGAGGACGCCGGTGCTGGGCAGCAGGTGGCGGCGAACACATCTCAACCTGAGAATCCTCTCGAGAATCAGGCTAAGCCGGAGAAGAAGTCGCGATTCAGTGATCGAGCCAAAGTAGCGAAGCTGGAGAAAGCTCGTGGTCCCAAGCCGGACCCGCAACTTCCGGCGCCGCCAGATGCGGCCGAGGTCGCAGACCGTCAGACGCAGGCTGGCCCTCTGGGATTGGGCGGCGATACTACGTCCAAGAAAAAGAAGAAGTCCACGACCATCGGCGACAAGACTCGCCTGAGCGACAAAAAGAAAAGCGAAACTGAGCCGCAGGGTTCAAGCGACGCTCCCCTTGGCCCCGCGCCGCAATCTACGCCGGCTCAGGTTCCATCTCCTGCCGCGCCGGTTGCCCCTGACCCGACTCCACCGTCGCAATAGATCAATACAAGTAATACTTTGGGCCTGGGAGACACACTCCCAGGCCTGACGTGTTTTTGAGGTCAAGCGGCTCATGCGGTAATCTCGGAAACAGAATGAAAGACATCTATATCGCCGACCTGGCTGGCTTTGATGAAAGCCGAATCTTCGACAGCTTTTTTCTGGTTCTACATAAACAACACCGCACTACTAAGGCCAACAAACCTTACCTGAACTTGATTCTCGGCGACAAGACGGGCCAGCTCGAGGCGCGGGTTTGGGAATTAGGCGATCCGCGGGTCGCCAAGGACTTCGATAAAGGCGACATCGTTAAAGCGCGCGGGTGCGTTTCGCGCTTCGACGATCGCTTGCAGATGAAGATCGACCAGTTGCGCAAATGTCAGCTGGGAGAGGCAGAGAAGGCCGACCTGCTGCCGTGCACCAGCTGCGATGTGAATGAGCTTTGGCAACAGCTTCTGGGATTCGTTGAGACCTTCACCGATCCCGATCTGAAGCGGCTGCTCACCACGCTGCTAGCCGACACAGGCCTGGCTCAGGCATATCGCGAAGCTCCCGCCGCGAAGCAGTTGCACCATGCATGGCTCGGCGGATTGCTGGAGCACGTGCTCAGTTTGCTGGCCTTGGCCGATCGCGTTGCGCCGCACTACCCGGTGCTTCATCGTGACTTGCTGCTCACCGGAGTGATCCTGCACGACATCGGCAAGGTGCGCGAACTGGCCTGGGATATTGGCTTCGAATACACCGTCGCAGGCACGTTGCTGGGCCATATTCAGATGGGAATGGAAATGACTGAGAAGACCATCGCCAGCTTTCCCGACTTCCCGCCGCGCCTCAAGACTCTGGTGTTGCATATGATTTTGTCGCATCACGGCAAGCTTGAGTTCGGTTCGCCAAAGCTGCCCATGATTCCAGAAGCGCTGGTGCTCAATTTTGTCGATGATCTTGACGCCAAGATGCAGGCGATTGCCGTGGAGTTTGAAAAATCCGCCAGGGAAGGCAAGGCCATCGACGAAATGACCGGCAAGATCTGGGCCCTCGATCAGCGGCAAATGCTCAATACGCGGGGCTTTCTGGGAAAAGAAAAGGTCTAATCACGAGATCATCGATTATCACTAAATCTCGAGGCATTGGAGTAGGAATTATGACGATCAGCAAACCAGTCTCCGGATGGAACGTTCAGAGGGTCAGTACGCATCCAGGGGAAATGTTGCGCGAGGAATTCCTAAGGCCCCTCAATATTACGCAGAATGGCTTGGCTATGAAGATTCGTGTGCCTGCTACGCGCATAGGAGAAATTATCCACGCGAAGCGCTCAATTACTCCCGATACGGCGCTTCGTCTCGCACGTTTTTTTGGCAATAGCCCGGAGTTTTGGCTTAACCTTCAGCAGATGCATGATCTTTCAAAGGCAAAGCTTGAGTTGGCCAGAACCATCGAGCGCGAAGTGGAAGTCTTTCCAGCAGCGTAAGGACCGGCGCTAGATGAGCAGCCATTCCCATTGCTCCGCGGAGAGTGGCACCACCGACAAGCGGCCGATGATGATCAAAGGCGATTTCGCGAAGATCGGCTCCGCCTTGATGGCTGCGAGGGTCTTCGGATTTTTGAGCCGCTTGCCCACCTTGACGCAGACAATTGGAACCTTGGGATCGCTAGCATCGACGCTCAGTACGGTACCGGTGCCCACCGCGGTGCGCTCGTCGCCGGTGTGGTAGAAGATCCACTTCGCGCCTTTTTTCATTTCGCGCAGGTGCTTCACGGCAGCGGGGCTGGTGACGCCATCCCATACCGTCTCCTTGTCTCTCAGAAAGTCGTCGAAGGAATAGGAATCGGGTTCTGTTTTGAAAAGGAAGTAAGCCATGCGGTCTATGGTATGCGAGAAGTGAGGATTCGACTTTAAAAACTGAGGTGGGATGTGGCGCGAACCCGCGAGCGGGTTGACGGCCGACTGAAGTGGGTTGCGGCCTCGACCGTGCTTGCTCCGCTACAATCAGTAAGTTATGATTCGTTTCTCAACTGCCGGGGAGTCGCATGGGGAGGCGCTGATTGCGCTCGTCTCCGGCCTTCCGGCGGGTGTTCCCATCGACATTGAATTTGTGAATCGCGAATTGTGGCGGCGCCAACAGGGCTACGGCCGCGGCGGGCGCATGAAGATCGAAACCGACAAAGCTCACGTGCTGAGCGGCGTGCGTCACGGCAAGACCATCGGCTCGCCCATCGCGATAGAAATTGTCAATCGCGACTGGAAAAACTGGCAAGATAAGCTGCCCGTTGAAGCAGGCGACGCCGCGAAGCATCAGGCGGTCGCCTCTCCTCGGCCTGGACACGCCGATCTGGCCGGAGCGCTCAAATACAATTTTCCCGATGCCCGTTACGTGCTCGAGCGCGCCTCGGCACGCGAGTCGACCGCGCGCGTTGCCGCCGGCGCTTTTGCCAAGCTGCTTCTGCGCCACCTGGGCATCGAAGTGGGTAGCCACGTGATTCGTGTGGGTCGCGTGGAATTGGATCGCACCGCCACGTGGGATGAGATTGCCGCTGCCGGTCTGCGCGGCGAAATTGTGCTTAGCTGTGTTGACTCGGAAACCGAGGCGCGTATGAAAGAAGAGGTCGAGCACGCGTCCCGAACTGGCGATACCGTTGGTGGAGTGTTTGAAGTCGTGGTGCACGGCGCGCCCGCCGGGCTCGGCACATACGCCAATTGGGATGAGCGCCTCGACGGTCTGCTGGCGCAGTCCGTCATGAGCCTGCAGGCGGTGAAGGCTGTAGAGATTGGCCGCGGCGTTACGGCTGCAGAGTCGTTCGGCTCGAAGGTGCATGACGCGATTCACTACGCCAGCGAGGAAACCGGGAAGGCGAGTGGTAAACCAACGCGGTTTACGCGCGAGCAGAACAATGCCGGGGGCATCGAGGGTGGTGTTTCCAATGGCGAAGACATCGTGGTGCGCGGCTACCTCAAGCCCATTTCAACTTTGCGCAGGCCGCTTGAGTCGGTGCGCTTCGATACCCGTGAAGCGACCACCGCAAGCTATGAGCGCAGCGACATTTGCGTGGTGCCGGCGGCGGGTGTGGCCGCTGAGAGCATGGTCGCCCTCACCATTGCCGGTTTGGCACAGCAAAAGTTTGGCGGCGATTCCGCGGTCGAAATGAAACGAAATTTCGACGGATACATCGAACAAATACGGAGCTATTAGTAGAAAGCAATGATTCTCAAGATCGTAAAATATCCCGAGCCGGTGCTGTCGCAGCCCGGTGAACCAGTTACCGAGTTCACTAACGAGTTGCGCAAACTTGTCGACGACATGTTCGAGACCATGTACGCCTCGCAGGGCATCGGCCTAGCCGCGCCGCAGGTGGGGGTTTCAAAGCGCGTCACGGTCATCGATGTGAGCCAAGCCAAAGATCCAGCGAAGAAGTTGATTATTATCAATCCTGAAATTATTTTTCGTGAGGGCCGGCAATACGAAGAGGAAGGCTGCCTCAGCTTTCCTGACATCCGCGAGAAAGTGGTGCGCGCCGCCAAGGTACGCATTCGCGCGCAGGACCTGCACGGGAAATGGTTTGAGATGGACGGTGAGGAATTGCTGTCACGTGCTTTCCAGCATGAGATTGACCACCTCGACGGTATGTTGTTTATCTTTCGCATGAGCGGGCTTAAGCGCGATTTGAATTTACGGAAGATCCGCAAGATGCAGCGCGATGGCGAGTGGTAGAGCGTGAGACTAATATTCTGCGGCACGCCGCGCTTTGCGGTGCCGACCCTCGACGCATTGATTGCTGCCGGTCATGAGATCGCGCTGGTTGTAACCCAGCCGGATAGGCCGGTCGGCCGGTCGCAACAAATGACCGCGCCACCTGTGAAATCGACAGCGCTAGCGGCTGGGCTTGCGATCACGCAGCCCGAGAAGATTCGCAACAACACAGAATTTCGCGCGCTCCTCGAATCGCTCGCGCCCGATGCGATTGTGGTGGTTGCCTATGGGCGCATCATTCCACCTTGGATGCTCGCGGTGCCCCGGCTGGGATGCATCAACCTGCACGCATCTCTTTTGCCAAAGTATCGAGGCGCCGCGCCGATCCAATGGGCTGTGGCAATGGGCGAGGCGGTCACCGGAAATACGACCATGCTGCTTGAAGAAGGCCTCGATACGGGCCCGATCCTGCTTCAGCGGTCGATGGCGATCGGCCCTGAACAAACTGCAGCGGACTTGTTTGGTGCATTGGCAGAGACGGGCGCGCCGTTGGTAATCGAGACACTGCGCGGGCTTGACGACGGCAGCATTCAACCGCAGACGCAGGACCACGCACTCGCCACTCTCGCGCCACTACTTGATCGCGACGATGGCCGCATGGATTTCGCGCGTACTGCAGCGGAGCTCTACAATCGCTGGCGTGGTTTCCAGCCGTGGCCTGGGGCTTATACGCGGCTCAATCACAAAAAGCTCATTGTGCATCGCATGAGAGTTGCGGACTCGCCGGGCATCACGCCATTCGAGCCGGCGGAGATTCACATCGAGCAGCACAAATTGCTGGTGGCCTGCGCCGAACGCACATGGCTCGAACTCATCGAGATACAACTTGAAGGCAAGAGGCGCATGCTTGCAGCCGAGTACCTGCGCGGAGCAGCGTTAGCCGATGGTGTGCGGTTAGGTTGAAGAGAGTGGCTTCAGTTTCGCCGGCCCGCAAGGCTGCCTTTGCATTACTTAAGGCAGTCGAGCGGGGCCGCGCGCATTCTGATGATTTGCTGCGAACCAAGAGCATTGCATCTCTGTCTGAGGCAGACCGCAACCTGGCCACGACGCTGGTGCTCGGCGTACTGCGCTGGCAGATACGCCTCGATCATCAGTTGCGGCCGCTGCTCAAACATCCCAATGCAAAACTCGATGCCGAAGTTTCGATTGCTTTGCGTCTCGGCGCATTTCAATTGCTGCATCTTGATCGCATTCCAGCGCGCGCCGCTATCGACGAGAGCGTGGAACTGACCAAGCAGACTGGTCATCGCTTCGCCGCAGGCATGGTCAATGCAGTCTTACGCAAGGTCGCTCTCGCCAAGCATGTGGATTTCGCAGAGGGGTCTGCGTCTGAATTGTCGGTCGCGCAGGCGCATCCCGCTTGGATGGTCGATCGGTGGTTCAAAAACTATGGCCTTGAAGCAGCACGCGCAATTTGCAAACATGGCCAGAGTCATCCAACGCATACGACTCGCATCGACACTAGCGAAAGTGAAGCGGAACTCATTGCGAGCGGCATTCATCTCGAGCCTGGCGCTTTGCTTACCGCCGCCCGCATCGTCGTGTCCGGAGACATCACGTCGACGGCGGCGTATCGCGTAGGGCGCGTTCGGCTTCAGGATGAGGGGTCGCAATTGATCGCCGAAATTGCGGGTAGAGGCGAAAGGATTCTGGATTGCTGCGCAGCGCCAGGCGGAAAAACTTTGATCATGGCGGAACTTAACCCTCTAGCCCACATCGTTGCTTGCGACTCAAATGAGCAGCGGTTTGAGCAACTTGGCAAACGTCTTGCCGCAGTGGGGGAACGCGTTGAGTGCCGCCTCACAGACGCTACTCTCCTCGCGGATGACGGTGCCTATGACTTGGTTTTAGCCGACGTGCCATGCAGCGGGACCGGCACTCTCGGACGCAATCCTGAGATTCGCCATCGTCTGCGTCTCGATGACTTACCGCGACAGGCTGAGCGGCAAAAAGCGATTCTTCACGCGGCATTACGCGCGGCGCGCCCCGGCGGACGCGTGATCTATTCAACCTGTTCGCTCGAGCCGGAAGAAAATGAGGAAGTTGTCGCGGCTGTGCTTCATGAGAACAAGAGCGGACAACAGCTTTCGCTCGACGGCCGTTTAAATGAGTTGAGGGACGCGAATGTACTTACCGCATTTGCCGCTGAGCGACTCGCTTCGTGTGTCACTACGGAAGGTAGCTTGCGCCTGCTACCCGGGTTATTCAAGAGCGACGGATTTTTCATCGCTGTAATCGAAAAGACTTCTTAGCCGATCGTCGCCTGCCACGATTTTGATCGAGATGGGTCCTTACTCATCCGCCAACTTCAACTCTGTATAGTCGCGGCCAAGCATTGCGCAAAGCGCCTCGACGACTAGTTCATGATCGGCGCGCATGGGTAAACCCGAGACAGTGACGCTGCCGACGATGCCGGCTTCGCCGACGACTAGCGGGAACGAACCGCCGTGCGTTGCGTAGTCGGCGATCGGCAGACCCTGGCCCTCGGCGAGAGTTTCCTTCTTCACTTTTTCTTTGAGACCGACGGCGTATGAACTGCGATGGAACCGCGCAACG
Source organism: Acidobacteriaceae bacterium (assembly GCA_025350325.1). GTDB lineage: Bacteria > Acidobacteriota > Terriglobia > Terriglobales > Acidobacteriaceae > Telmatobacter. The sequence continues at coordinate 16,005 of JANXYB010000137.1, read as the reverse complement.
ACATTGCTCTTGCGCCGCACCCATTCGGGATTGTCGGCTGTCGTACCATCCATCGCCGCGTAAAAAAGTGGCTGACCAAATCGGCGTATATCGATCACCACGGCAAGACCGCGCTCGGCGGCCATCGTTCTAAGGCGTAAGCCCAATTCCCAAGCGGTTTGTGCATCGAGTTTCGGTAAATGCAGTTCCCGCTCTTGCACGGCTAAACGCTCGAGATCTTTTGTCGCACCCATTTGCTCAGTCCTCCATTGTGCTTCTGTCAGTGGTGCATCGTATCGATGCTGATCTTGAAACCGCTTGGCACTACTTTGCTACGGTCAACTTAACCGCGATGGATTGATCGACGCGCGCGCCGGCAACAGGCTGCTGCCCGATCACAGCACCCGGCGCGATGGGAGCTTGAGGCTGAGCGTTGTAGCTGCCGATGGATGGTATGTTCACGTCGACGAAGGTAGGGGTCGCTGTCTTCAAACCTATTTTTTCGAGCGTAGCTTGTGCTGTAACGATCGGCGTACCGGTGAGGTCCGGCATCACATAACCGTCGGCAGCGACATCGTCTGGGGCCGCCACGAGCAGATTGACGCTGGGCCGTGAAATACCTTGCGCGTGCGCTGGAGGATCCTGGGCCAGCACCGTGCCATTGGCTACAGATGCGTACGGCAACTTTGCCGTCAGGCCAACCTCGAGGCCAACGCGACGCAGGCGCAATGCTGCGATGCGGCCCTCTGTACCAACGGTGTCGGGTACGTCGACCTTTTGCGGGCCGAGGCTCTCGGCGACGCGCACGCGCCACTCGCGACGCACTACCGTGCCCTGCGCGGGAGATTGCGAAAGGATGTGTCCCGCTGCCACGTCGGACGAGTAGTAACGATTGTCTACATCGAGGTTCAAGCCCATGCCAGCGGTCTGGCTGCGGGCTTCGGCGACGGTCATTCCCTTGAGTGCCGGAATTTTGACTTCTGCGCCGTGAATCGCGAAATGCATCGTAGTGATCGCTGCCAATAGTGCCACGGCGACTAGCACCATGATCAGTGACGATATTTGAAAAAAATTGACGAGGAATCGTTTGTTCATGGTTCTGGTTCCCCATCGGAATACACAATTTCGTATTCGATCGTCGCTGCCTTCTCGAGCATCTTCGACACCGAGCAATATTTGTTTTTCGACAGCGACACGGCGTCTTCGACAGCTTTACGGCTCAACTGCCCGCGTACCGTGTAGGTTAGTTTGATGTGTGTGAAGGTGCGAGGCGGCGCATCTGCCTGGGTCGCAGTTGCAGAAACGCGCAGGCCGACGAGCGGCTGACGCTTTTTTTGCAGAATGCTCACTACGTCAACGGACGTACATGCGCAAAGGGCCATCAGCACCGCTTCCATTGGACTGGGCCCCAGTTTGTGCTCGGCATCGGTATCGAAGACGACGATGTTGCTATGATCGGAAATTCCCTCGAAGATGCTGCCATGCTTCCATTCGCTATGGGCGATCATCGTCTTGTCCTTCCATTATCCCGAAGCGTGTGTTTGCTTCGGCGCAATTAAACATGATTCTTAGACCGTTTGCTATCGGGTATTATCGGTAACGGGCTCGGGGTGAATCGTGACCCGATGCACTTCTGGGCATTTCAATTTGAAGCTGTTCTCGAGCGACGTGATCACCTCGTGCACACGCTGCATTGCCAGATGATCGGGCAGCGTGCAGTGGCAAGACAGTGAAACGTGCTCGGCGGTGCGACCTACCGTAATCGCGTGCACGTCGACGATTTCATCGTAGAGCGCAGCGGTCGTGCGCAAAGCATGCTCGATCCTGCGATCCTCTTCGACTATTTCCTCGGGCTGCTCGATGGTAGCGGGCTCGCTCTCGATGTGCGTCAGAACGGAATCTATCTCTGGGGTCTTGCGCAGAATTTCTCCCTCCATGGCGCTCACAAAACTATGCGCGGCGAGAAGTGACATGGTCTCTTCCAGCTCCACATGCAACTCAACGCGGAGGCGCCCATGATGCGATTGCACGCTGAGGTCGTGCACCGCCACATTGTTGCGCGCGGCTACGGCACGCACGCGATCAAAAATACTTTCAGCTCTCGCCTGGCGTGGCACGGTATGTATAACCACGTCGGCCTCGGGCAGGGCGCGATGCACCGCGTCGGTGGCGGCCCGCACCAATTCATCCGTGTGTTCGAAGGTGTAGAGGCGCGGCAGAGCTAAAGTAAGGTCGGCGAAATACGCTGCGCCTGCACGGCGGACGCGCGCCTGCTCCACTGCGAGGACTCCCGGAACTTGTTCCGCTTCACGAATCACGCGGCGACGGGTCTCAGCGGGGATCTGATCCATCAGCACCTCAACCGTCTCACGTGTTACCCGCGCGGTAACCCGCAGAATCATTAGCGAAACAGCTACTGCCGCAATCGGGTCAGCATAGCGCAGCCACTGCACATGAAGATAAGCACCAAGCCACGTTGCGCCTAACCCGGCCAGCACGGCCAGCGTAGCCCAGATGTCAGAGGCAAAGTGAAACGCGTCGGTGGCCAACGCCGGCGAACCGGTGCGCACTGCAACGGCGTGGAGCTGCCGCGAGCGCCAATAATCAACGACAATCGATGTCAGCAACACCAGCACGGGCCATATGGAGTGATGCAATTCGATGGTGTTATGCAGAATTCGCTGCAGGGCTTCCCAGATGATCCAGACGCAGGAGATGGCCATCAGCCCAACTTCAGCGAAAGATGAAATGTTTTCGATCTTGCCGTGGCCGTAGGTATGGTCTTCATCGGCGGGTTTGTCTGAGACCCGCACGGAAAAGAAAGTGAGTGTAGCGGCCACAAGGTCGAGGCCCGAATGCGCTGCGTCAGACAGCACGCCTAATGAGCCTGAAAAAATTCCAGCGGCAAGCTTGAGCAGGGTCATGACGGCGGCCGCCAGCATGGAATGCAGCGCGACACGCCGTTTAGCAACGGAGTGGTTGGCAGGGCTCGATATCGACGGACTGGGCGCTGAGGACATCGCGTTCCTAGACTACAAGCGGCCTCGCCGCCGTGTACAACCCGGCTATGCCAAACGTGTAGGGTTGCCAGGCGCAACCGGTGTACCCGCCCGCTGTCATCAAAGAAAGCAACGCCGGCGGAGCGGGAAATTTCCTCACCGACGTGGGCAGATAATTGTAGGGGCCTTCGCTCGCACCCGTCATTGGCCCGCTGATTACGCGCCCAATGGCAGGCAGTATGCGGCGAAAGTAAATGGCGTATGCCTTGCCGATCAATCCGCCGGGCTCACTGAAATCCAGAATCCCCAACTGGCCGCCAGGCTTGAGTACGCGATGGAATTCGCGCAATCCACTCTCATAATTGGCGAGGTTGCGAAAGCCAAATGCGGTCACAATCAGGTCTAAAGAGTCCGAGCGCAGCGGCAGATGCAGGGCGTCCGCTTCGAGTGCGATTGCGCCACATTTGCCGGTCTGGCGTCGTGCAAACTTTTCAGCGCCTCGACTGAGCATGCGGTGCGCGAAATCCGCTGCCAGGATGGGCCGTGCCCCCTGCGGACGCAATTGCAGCAACGCCATGGTCATGTCGCCGGTGCCGCAGCAAATATCCAGAATCGCCGCGTCGGGGTCGGCGAGCACTGCTTTGAATCGTCGCGCGGTGCGCCGCCACCACAGGCGATCCACATTGGCTGATAGCACGTGGTTGAGCAGGTCATAACGCGGCGCGATGGAGTTGAACATCTGTTGTACAGTCGCCGCAGCAGCAGCTTCGTCCTCGACACCCATCGGCTTGGCTCCGGTTACGGTCACGACCGTGAGCGCTCCCGGGCGCGCGACAGCATGTAGCTTGCCGCCGTTTCGAGCTCAGCCGGCGTAACGTCTTCCACTACGCCTGCATCGCCGATTCCCAGAGGAAGGACAAAGCGCCGCACCCCGCCAACATTCTTTTTGTCGCTGCCGGTCGCCGCTAGTAGCTTGGCGGCGCGCAACTTGAGGGCCGGTAAAGGCCCGTAGAGGTTGATCAGATGCTCCAGCCGATCTGCCTGCGCGCTTGAAATCGTTCCGCGACGCTGGGCAAGTGCTACAGCAGCCACCATTCCCCACCCGACGGCCTCGCCATGCAGCAGTACCTTGTAGTGCGTCGCCTGCTCAATGGCGTGCCCCAGCGTATGGCCGAAATTTAAGATCATGCGCATGCCATTTTCGCGCTCATCTCGATTAACGACTCCCGCCTTGATTCGAATCGACGTGCCTATTACCTTTTCAAGCGCTTTGGCGTCGCGGCCCAGCAGTTCGTGCGAGTGCTCCTCGATAAAGCGCACCAGTGAGCGGTCGCGAATGATTCCAGCCTTGATGCTCTCCATCATGCCGGCGCGCAGTTCGCGATCAGGCAGTGTGCCGAGCACGTCGATGTCTGCAAACACCGCCAGCGGGTGATGAAAGCTGCCAACCAGATTTTTTCCTTCGGGCAAATTCACGCCGGTTTTTCCGCCGACCGACGAATCGACCTGCGCGAGAAAGGTTGTCGGCACCTGCACGTAGGGAAGGCCGCGCATGTAAATCGCCGCCAGAAAACCGCCCACATCGCCGATGATGCCGCCGCCAAAAGCAATCAACAGGGAACCGCGATCCCCGCCCGCCGCAACCATCTGGCGCAGTAATCTTTCCACGCTGGGCAGGGTTTTGTGCTTTTCGCCAGGTGCGAGGAAAAGAAGGATCGGTGATTCATCGAAGGATCTCAAGAAGGCGTTGCTCCACAAAGCCCAAATCTCGGGCGATGTGAGGACAAAAACGCGGCGCGGCAAGCGGCCATGAACCCGGGCAATGCGCCGCGCCAGCGTCGCGATCAGGCCGGTACCGGTTACCACGTCATATTTGGCGGAAGGCGTATCTACACGTATCGTTTGCACGCTGCTTCCATCCTATCGGAAACCGCCGAGTCTAAGTCTTGATGAGTGAATCAAACATTCTGGTAAGTTGCTTCGCCAAACTGTGTCGTCTCTAGTGTTTGCGCTTTGCCTCCTTCCTGGGTAACGCCACGCTGAGAATCGAAGGCTGTCGGCTCATCAAAATGTTCTCTTGAGTGGACTAACATTTCCTGCGAAAAGTCCTTAATATGTACGGTAGTGGACATAATTGCGACGGTTCAGCTTCCAGAATCGCTTCTCAACTTACCCAATAACTTACTGTCTTTCACTGGTAAGGGCCGTTGAAATTTTCGCGCGGCTTGGATGCATCCAATAGGCAGATGACGATCGTTCTCAAGAAGGAACATGATGTCGGAGACGAACACTATCCAAATCACTGAACAAGATCTTTCCCAAACAAAGCATGCACCCATCCCCGCTGCGATGCATTCGACGACAAATACCAACTCGGCTGCGGCGAGCAAGCCGAGTACCTCAAATGGAGTCGCGAGGGCTGAAGTCCGCATGGGCCGGGCCGACAATGAATCGGGCATCATATGGGTGACTTCCATCTTCATGGTCATTTTCCACGTGGGCGCGATTGCGGCGTTGTTCTTTTTCAGTTGGTGGAATTTGCTATTCGCTTTCGTGCTGTACGTGCTCGCTATCAACTGCGGCATCGGCATGGGGTATCACCGTCTGCTGGTGCATCGCGGCTACACCGTGCCTAAGTGGATAGAGTATTTCCTCTCCGTTTGCGGCACCCTTTCACTCGAAGGTGGACCGATTGCATGGGTTGCGACGCATCGGGTGCATCATCAACACAGCGACAAAGGGGGCGACCCGCATACACCGCAAGAGGGCACCTGGTGGGCGCATATGGGTTGGATCGTCACCGGACAGGCGCTCAATGCACAGACATCGGCGCTGGCTCACTACGCGCCCGATCTCGCCAAGGACCGCTTTCACGTCTGGCTGAGCAAATACCATTGGGTGCCGCTTACGGCGCTGGCGGTTGCAATACTCGCGATAGGAACCCTTGTCGGTGGCGTCAAGGTTGCAGTTGGCTTGATGCTGTGGGGAATTTTTTTGCGCGTTACGTTAGGGCTGCATGCCACCTGGCTAGTCAATTCAGCGACCCATATTCACGGGACGCGGCGCTTTGAAACACGGGACGAATCCCGCAACAGCTGGTGGGTGGCCCTGGTAACCGGAGGCGAAGGATGGCATAACAATCATCACGCTTATCCTGTGTCGGCGCGCCATGGCCTCGCCTGGTACGAGTTCGATCCGAATTACTACGGTATATGGATCCTGCAAAAGCTGGGTTTGGCCAAGCAAGTCAAAGTCGCGAAGTTTACGAGCAGAGACCCGGATGAAACCGGCCAACGTGGCACCCACATGACTACGCTGTAGCCAGGTGAGGGCACGCCCACCGGACGGGGGTGCGGGAGACACTCGCCGAGGGGAACTGAAACCGTGGTAGGCTGGGGTGGCCACTCCATTGCAGGCTATTCCCCCTCCCCCCTCCCCCCCTATATCTGGAGGCAAGTCGTTTATTTACATGGGTATAAGGCATGGGTGTCGCGGTAAAAATCTGATTCTATTATAGTTATCCGCAGAAATATGAAAACAAAGCACTTGCAAGCCTAGGCGCGCATGATCCCGTTCCAACCACATCTTTTTCGTTGGATTTTTCGCCGTGAAGGTGGAACGTCATAAGGCCATTGTGCGCCAACGGCTGGTAATTATCCGCAAGCTTGAATAATGGTCGCTTGGCCACCTGCGGTGGGGCCAAAGGCCGCTGGCGCGGCAAGGGGCAGTCGTGCTAATCGCGCCCAGTTGATCGGAAACCCCAAGCCACCTCCGGTGGGGCTACAGGCCGCTTGCGCGGCAAGGACAGGTGTACTAATCGCGCCGAGTTGATCGGGAACCCCAAACCACCTGCGGTGGGGCCAAAGGCCGCTGGCGCGGCAAGGACAGGTGTACTGATCGCGCCGAGTTGATCTGGAACCCGGCAGAGCAGGGTGGCTCTGCCGCTTTTTTCAGTTGCCGCCAGACTGAGCGGCAAAATGGTGGCTAGTGCTTATCGCCACCGTCATGATGCTCGCCACCGTGGTCGCCTCGCTCACGGTTCCCTCGGTCATGGCCTCTATTATCGTCATGCCTTTGGTGGCCATCGTCGTGCCCATGGCCCCTGTTGTCGTCATACTCCTGACGCTCGCCGCGCCCGCGGCCGGGATGGCCGCCGTCACGATAGGCGTCGTGTCCGTACGCGTGGCCCTCGCCGTGGCGTTCGCCGCGCATCAAGTAGCGACCGTGATTCGCTGCGTATCCGCCGTTACCGTGGTAGCTGCCGCCATACTCGTGTTCAAAGCGATGGCCGCCCCAGCCGTGGCGATAGCCCCAGCCGGCCCATGGCCCCATGCCGAGGAATACGCCGTTATAGAAGTATCCGGGCCCATAATATGCCTGCGGTGCGCATGCGTAAGGCTGGTAATCGTAATAGCCGTAGGCGCAAGTCGGCTGAATTCCGATGTTGATAGAAATCTGACCCTGAGCCGGCAGAGCAGCTACCAGACCTGCCAAGAAAAGGGTGGTGCCAAGAATAATTTTGGTTGCACGCATAGACACTCCCTGAAACCGCCGTTGCATTTCTGTTTAGTGTTTCCGATGCCGGCCGCGTCGAAGGTGTCCGGTAGCGGAAAAATCCTGCGGATCAGTCACATACTCGGGCGAGGCCCGGCTTGACATGCATGGTTGAAATGATCCTGTCTGTATTTTAACGGCTCAGGCCAGCGAAGTTAGCAATTTACACCCCTCAGCGGACACCAGGGTAATCGCGCACCTACTTCTTAGCCGGGAATGGTTGAGGGAAACAAATAGTGACATGGGAGCCCTAAAGCACAGCCGTACAAGCGCAGTGCTTAAGCGCTAGAACTGCTAATAATGACGAAGAGTGAATCGAAACGAAGGATTGCGGTTGATGCTGCTCGTCAAGCCACCAGATTCGCACTGAAGAAATCCTGATAGAGATTACGAATCGTGGGATAACACTCGCATGCCGCCTCTTCGAGGCTTTTGGCGTCCAGAATGTTCATCCGTCCGCGACTGTATTTAATGATGCCCCTGCGCTGCAGTGCGCTCGCTGCCGCGGTCACCGTGGTGCGTCTGGACCCGAGCATAGTGGCCAAAAAGTCCTGGGTGAGATAAAAGCTGTCGCTTCCAACACGATCGCGCACCATGAGGAGCCAGCGCGCCAGACGCTCGTCAGCCTCATGCAGGCGATTACAAGCAGCTAGTTGGCTGAGGATAAACCCATGACTCTGGATGCCTTGCAGTACGCACTCGCGGAATTCCGGCACTTCTTGAAACTCTTTCTGGAGTTCTTTGAAGGGTATCTGCAAGGCGGTGCCGGCGACCTGCATAAAACAGCAAGTGGGAACCTTGGCGTTGCCGAGCAGGTGAAAGCTCTGCGGCATCCCCTCTTTGCCCCAAATACCGACCTCGGTGGTCGATCCATTGGCCATGGTACTCACCACCGAAGCCATTCCTGAAGTAAGAAAATGGCCGAATTTCGGGGGGCCGTCGTTATCGTAGAGCATCTCTTTGAGCCGCAAGGAGACCGGCTTCAAACGGGCTATGAGGGAATGACGGTAAGCTGGGGATAGGGATGCGAGCAGGAGGTTCGAAACCGGACTGGTCATTTTGTGTCCTTCGTTCAAATGATACATATGTACTGTATTGGACAGAATAAGCAGATTTCTTTCGAACTCCAAAGATTTTTGTTGGATATGTCGGTCATTGGACCGAACTAGCAAGTTCGGCGGAATAGGCTGGGCCCAGGATTGCAGCGGACAGAGAAGTTCGAGACTAGAACTTTCTTTCTTACCCCGGTGAAGCCCATGAGTGCAAGTTTGCGCGTGCTGATTGTAAGTAGAGATGAGATGCTGCTGCGAACCCGGGAAATGATTCTCGGAGGTTTTTTTGAAGTGAGTGGCGCCGGCAGGGTGTCAGAGGCGAGGGCTTTGTTGGCGGGGGCTCCGTTTGACCTGATTGTGCTTTGCCACTCGCTCTCAGAGGATGAATCTCAGCAGATCATTGAACTCGTTGGCGCGCTTGATAATAAGCCTCGCATCCTGGCAATGAGCGGTCCTGGAGATGAACCGGATAAGCCGTGGGCTGACACGCAGTTGCGGAACGACGCCGGGCCCTACGGATTACTCAAAAAATGTGCCGAGATGCTCGATTTAACCCTGAAAAGCAAAGCTAGAGTTCACGCATAGATTTCCTCCTCCCATCCAGCATCTCCGTGGTCACTCGCCCCCTGTAAGCCGCTCGCCGGTGATAGCCTCAAAGCTTATGGCATCAGCGGATTATGTAGTGATGGGCGCGGGCGTGGCCGGGCTGCGTGCGGCAGTCGAACTGGCGGACCACGGCGACGTGCTTGTGGTCACTAAAGAATCGCTAGGCGAGTCGAATACCCACTACGCGCAAGGCGGTATCGCCGTGGCCATGGAAGGCGACGAGGACGTCGCGCTGCATTTCGCAGACACCGTCGCCGCGGGAGACGGACTGGTTTACCGCCCTGCCGCCGAGGTCCTGGTCAGTGAGGGACCGCTACGCGTCGAGGAACTCATCACCTGGGGCGCAAAGTTCGATCGCGAAGGGAACCATCCCGGCGGCCCGCTGCAGCGCACGCGGGAGGGGGCACATTCGCACCCGCGCATCTTGCATGCGGATGGCGACGCGACTGGGGCGGAAATCAGCCGTTCTCTGGTCGCTTATGCGCGGGCTCATCCGCGTATCCGCTTTGCGGAGTGGACCATGGTTACGGAGCTGGTGGTGCAGGATGGCCGGGTTATTGCAGCCGATTTAGCGAGCGCCAACGCAGCCGGCCCAGACCGCAATCCGCAACGCGTGCGTGCGCGCGCCGTATTGATTGCCGCCGGCGGGGCGGGGCAGGTCTACAGCGACACGACTAACCCGGCGGTTGCGACCGGCGACGGCATTGCACTGGCGGTTGAGGCGGGGGCTGCGCTGGCCGATATGGAGTTTTATCAGTTCCACCCCACTGCCTTCTCACTGGCAGGCGCGCCGCGCTTTCTGCTGTCGGAGGCGTTGCGGGGGGAGGGTGCCTACCTGCGCAATGATCGCGGCGAGCGATTCATGGAGCGCTATCATCCGCAACTCGAACTCGCGCCGCGCGACGTGGTGGCACGTGCCATTACCCGCGAAGGAATGACAGCGCCGAGCGGCGGAAGTGAGTTGGGTGCCCCGGATGAGGTGGGTGGCCCGCGGCTGGTTCACCTGGACATGCGCCATGTTCGCGAAATGGATCTGCATCGGCGTTTTCCAGGTATCAGCGCTTTTCTGACTACATACGGATTCGATCTGGCGCGGGATCTAATACCGGTGCGTCCGGCGGCGCATTACTTGATGGGCGGCATTCGCACAGACCTTGACGGGCGCACCAATCTGCGCGGCCTTTACGCGGCGGGCGAGGCGGCGTGTACGGGGGTGCACGGGGCCAATCGGCTGGCCTCGAATTCGCTGCTCGAGGGGCTGGTATTTGGCGCGCGCGCCGCTCAAGCGATGTTGGAAGACGATCTGCCGGCTGTCGCGGCGGATGCTGAGATCGGCGAGGCCAATGGCCTGGCCATGAACGAGGAAGAGCAGGTCGAGCGCATCATTGCGGATTTGCAGCGTGCGATGTGGTCCTATGCCGGACTGCTGCGCGAGCAGGAGACATTGAACGAAGGACTCTCGGCGCAAGCGAAATGTGCAGCCGGATTGAGTCAACTTGCCGCGCAGGGCAAAGGCAGCCGCCGCTTGCTCGAGGCTCGGGCTCTTTGCCGTGTGGCGCATGCGATTGTGGTCTCGGCACTGGCGCGCACCGAGAGCCGGGGTGCACATTTCCGTAATGACTACTCGCAGCGCGACGATGCGCACTTCCAAAAGCACTCGATCTACCCGCGAGACGGGCAAGTCAGATTCGAGAAGTGGTAGGCGCTGGGATTAGTGCATACCCTGATCGCTTATCCCCGGACTATGGGGATGGTTTCCGGCAATCCATGACACAATCGCGCAGATGGCGAGGATCGCGCCCATGATGGCGAGCGAGAGTGTGATGGGAATGTCGATCCAATGGGCGGTCAGCATCTTGAGCGCAACAAAGGCCAGCATCGCGCCCAGTCCATAGTGCAGGTAGCGCAAGCGATCGAGCATTGTGGCCAAGGCAAAGTAGAGAGAACGTAAACCTAGAATGGCAGCGATATTCGATGTGTAGACCACGAACGGATGGTGGGATACGGCCAGCACCGCAGGAATCGAATCGACGGCGAAGAGCAAGTCGGTCAATTCAACAGCGAGAATTACGGGCAGCAGCGAACCTTTAGCCGGCTGCAGGCGGCGAATCCAGTCGGGAATGGCAGCTTTTGCCGATCCGCCGCGCACCAGGCGAAAGGCTGCGTACAGCAGAAACAAGCCGAAGATCCAGGTGATCCAGTCGAAGCGTTGGATGAGGGTGACGCCTGCGGCGATGAAGAGGGCGCGCAGTACGACCGCTCCGGCGACGCCCCACAGCAGCGCCGTGTGCTGGCGCTTCTCGCTGATGCGGAACCCCTGGAAGATGACCAGGAACACGAAGAGATTGTCGATGCTCAGCGAGGTTTCAATGGCGTAGCCGGCAATGAATTCGAGAGCGGATTGACGGCCGATCGCGATCGCCACCCACGCTGCGAAAGACATCGAGGCGATCAATAAAACCGCCGTCCAAATCCAGGCGAAGGCCTGAGGGCGGCGGGCCTCGGGGCCACGGCCGGGAAGCAGGAAATCAATCGTCAGGAGCGCCGCGACCGCCGCATGAAACCCCAGCCACCAAATCCACGAAACGCCCGCAATCATAGAGTGATGCTAATACAGAGATCAGGGCGCAGGTCTCGCGGGAGTTTCGATTTTAGCGTAGTTCGTTTTTAGCGCAGATTGATCAGCCGGATGGTTTCGAGGAATACGTCGCCGTCGATGGTGAGGCTGCGCGGGCTGATCTTGTCGAGCGTGTCCTGAGCGGTGTGGTGGTAGCTGTCGCCGGGTCCGTAGTCAATGTCGATGACATCGATCGAGGGCACGCCGCGCGCGATGAATGCCAGGTGGTCGTCTTCAACGGGCTGATCGGTCTGGAAGAAGTACCGCTCATAGCCGAATTTTTTGGCTGACTGCCTCACCAGCGCAACGAGCCAGTCGGTGGAGCGCGTTTCACGCTGGATGTCGAGGTCTTTGTCGCCGATCATGTCGGCGAGCATGAAGGCCTTGATTTTGCTCAGCGTTCCATCGCGGCCCCACTTTGCGGCAAGATGGCGGCTGCCGTAGGTCGAGTCGGAAGCGGACCAGCTTTTGATGGCTTCTTCGCCGTCAAAGAACACCAGCCAAACCGAGTATCCGTCGAGCTTTTTGCCGCGCAGGCCGTCGGCGATGCTGAGCAGCAGGCCTGTGGTGGCCGCCCCATCATTGGCCCCGACGAAGTTAATGTTGCGCAGGTAGTAATTGGTTTCGTAGTGCGTGGCCAGCACAATTGCGCCGTCTTTTTTGCCCGGAAACCGCACGATAAAGTTGCGCATATTCACTGCGCCGATGGGGGTGTTGGCGGTGAAAGTGTCTTCTTCTAGCTGATCGTGTTTGAACTGCGCGCGCAGATAGTCTTCAGCCTTCTGATGTCCGGGGCTGGTTGGCCAACGCGGGCCGATGGCTACGAATTGCCGTGCATACTCGTAGGCTTTTGCGCCGTTGAAATGCGGTTGCGCGATGGACTGGTGCGGTGCAGCGAGCGCAGGCAAGACGAGCAGCAGCGCGGCTGCGGATCTTTTCAAAAACGAAGCGCAGGACGAGGAAAGCATTACTTCGCAGCCTCTTTTGCGGCTGCCTCTTTGGCCTTGCGTCGCGAGGGGTGGACCCACCATGCGACTGCAATCCCAATCATGTACAGGCAGAGCATGGGGACGGCGTAGATGCACATGGTCCACGGGTCGGGGCTGGGCGTGATGATCGCGGCAACGAGAAAAATCGCGAGGATTGCGTAGCGAATGTTCTTCCACAAAAATTGTGGGCTTACGATGCCAAACATGGCGAGAAAGAAGATCAGGATCGGTAATTCGAAGCTGATGCCGAGGCCCAGGATCACGGAGAGAAAGAAGCTGCTGTAATCCTCTATCGTGACCATGGAAGTGAAGTTGTGGCCGAATCCCACGATGAGAATCTTGATTGCGCCGGGCAGCACGTAGAAATAGCCAAAGGAGGCCCCGCCGAGAAACAGTCCGACGGTGGCGGCCATGAAGGGGACTACGAAGCGGCGTTCCTTCTGGTAGAGCCCCGGCGCGATGAACAGCCAAACTTGAAAGAGAATGAAGGGCGACGCAAGGATCGCTCCGCCGAGCAGGGCCACCCGCAGATCCAGATTGAGGGGGTCCATCGGGTGGGTAAAGACCAGCGACTTGCCGATGTGGTTGAGAGGCGCCTGGATAAATCCTACGAGCATGTCGCGAAAGAACCATGCGACAAAGAATCCGAGGGCGAGGTAGATGGCCGAGTGCACGATACGGCGGCGCAGCTCGTCGAGATGCTCCATCAGGCTCATGCCGGGCAGGTCGGCGCGCTGCGTCATCGAGGTTCGTGCCAAGCCGATTGCGTCCGCAGGGTCAACCATGCTTCAAAGCCTCCGCTGCGCCGGGTTGTGGTTTAGGCGCAATGTCGGCTGTGGTTCCGTCTGCCTGCGCGACTGATTGGGCGGAAGGGGCGGTCTCACTGGCGGCTGGCTCAGACGACTGGAGCGAAGCGAGGCGGGCGGGCCACGAGGCCGCAACGGTTTCCCCGGTCGATGGCGGCATGATGCGCGGCTGCGTGGGCTCAACGGGCGCTGTGGTTACTTCAATAGGCGGCGCGGCGGCAGTGGATTCAGGCGGGTATTGCGGCGGATACTGGCCTTCTCCCGGATAAGGCGAGGCAAGCGGTGTCTCAATGGAGTTCGCGACCGCAGATGGCGGTTCGGTGGATACTGTAGCCTGTTCGGAAACAGGTGTACTCAAAGACCGGTAGTTTTCTTCTTGCTTTTTCTGGCGCTCGGCGTCTTCGGCGCTGCGCAATTCTTCTTCCATCTGAAATTTAAAGTCGTTGGAGGCTTTGCGGAACTCGTACATGAGCTTGCCGATCTGGCGGCCGATTTGGGGCAGGCGTCGGGGCCCAAAGACTACTAATGCCATGACCATCAGGATCAGGGAGTCGGCCATGCCGAGATTTGCAAGTTCAATTGGGGGCGGTGTGACCATGAAGGGTAATGATACCTGTCAGCGGAGGGTGCTCACAAACCGCAGTATTGGCTGTAATCTGCGACTTGGCTGGTTGACGGTGGAGGTTGACTACAAACACTTTGGTAAACTACGGACAAGATGAGGCTGTGTTCGCCGGAACCGAGTTTTCTGGAATCCGCCGAAACCGCAGCGCATCTAATTGTTGGTACGGCTGCAACAACCCCGTGGATGGGGCTGGACTCGATTTTGGTTGGCTGACGTCCAATCTTTTGAGCCAAGCTGGCGCATTCACTGCAGCGTTGAAGTGCTTTCAACATCCCCGTTCGTCCTTCCAATCAAATGGGAGGGTGGACTGAAGGCGGAATCCAGTGAACCTCGTGACTGAAGAATTAACGGCGATCTCGCCGGAGACCGGCAGCGAGTGCAGTCTTGAAAACTACCTCGCTCTCCCCGACCATACGATGGATAAGCGCATCGCCGACGCCCGTGCACGTCTCGGTGCCACCACGCTTTTGCTCGGACATCACTACCAGCGCGACGAGGTGATCCGCTTCGCCGACTATACCGGCGACAGTTACAAGCTCTCAAAAATTGCGTCTGAAACGGACGCGAAATATATCGTCTTCTGCGGTGTGCACTTCATGGCGGAAAGCGCCGATGTGCTTGGCCACGATGGGCAGCAAGTAATCCTGCCTGACTTGAATGCGGGTTGCTCGATGGCCGATATGGCGGAGATTTCGCAGGTCGAGGCGTGCTGGGAAGAGCTCGAGCGCATGGGGTTGACTGCAGACACGGTTCCACTGACCTACATGAATTCGGCTGCGGCAATCAAGGCATTTTGCGGCGAGCGGGGTGGACTAGTCTGTACCTCGTCCAATGCGCGCGCGGCTTTTGCGTGGGCTTTCGCGCGCGGCAAGCGCATTTTGTTTCTGCCTGACCAACATCTGGGCCGCAACACTGGATACGCTATGCAGATCCCGATGGAAGACATGGTGGTTTGGGATCCCTGGGCGCTGCAGGGTGGGCAGACCGCAAATCGTCTTGCAGCCAGCAAGATATTGCTTTGGAAAGGCCACTGTTCTGTGCACCAGCGTTTTTTGCCGAGCAATGTGGATGATGTGCGCGCCAAGTATCCCGGCATTCGCGTCATCGTGCATCCTGAGTGTCGTTGGGAAGTGTGCCAGAAGGCCGATGCGATGGGATCGACCGAGCAAATCATTTCATTTGTCGAGCGCGCGCCCGAGGGAGCAACGATTGCGATCGGTACTGAGATTCACCTGGTCAATCGGCTGGCGCGGCGTTTTGCGGCGGAGGGCAAGCGCATTATTTCTCTCGACGATCACGGATGCCTCTGCACCACGATGTATCGCATCAGCCCGCAACACCTTGCCTGGGCGCTTGAAAACCTGGTCGAGGGGCGCGTAGTCAATCGCATTAAAGTGCGTGCCGACGTGAAGCAGTGGGCTAAAGTCGCCCTCGACCGTATGCTCGAAGTGAAATAACGCCAGCCGCACTGTTGTCAATGCTGATGCGCACCAGAGTAATGGTCTGACCTTGGTAACTGACAACCGTTTGGCGTTCCGGCGTATCTTAAGGATAGGGGGCCGACTATGAAAACTTTCACCATTGATGAGGCGCACTCCCTACTGCCGGTCTTGGAGTCACTGTTGCGGCGCGCCCTGGACAGTAAGCAGGCGGCGGATAAAGTTGAAGCCCAACTCGCCGAGATAGCGCGGCGCATTTATCTTGCCGGCGGCATGCGCGTAGATGTTGCTGAGACTGGCCGGATGCGCGCGGAGGTTGACGCTCATCTGCAGCGCGTC
>JANXYB010000083.1 GCA_025350325.1 Acidobacteriaceae bacterium | reverse complement strand
ATCTTTCGCGTCGGGTTTGCGATGATGCGGCCGAAGCAGCGATCTACTGTCGTTAAAGTGGGCATCGCGCTAGCGCCGGACTAATAAAGCGGCCGCCTGGCTATTCACGGCTGCCGTTCCTTAGGAATATCTCGATCCAATCAGACATGCGATAGCCGTTGCTTAAAGTCCAACGAATGCTCCAGGTAGCGGTGGCCGGTCCGATCTGATCGCGTCGAGCTGACTTCAGGTTTATCAATATCATTTACAAACAAGGATAAGTTGGCCGAACGGCCAAGCTGTGCCTTTCCAGAAGCTACAGCTTTTGTTTATAGGGATAGCCAACCTAAACAAATGGCGCTCGAATGGGAACTGCCGGACACGCGGTGATCCGACCGGACTAGGGTTGGATCGTACGGCCGAGAGAGAACCAAAGGGGTAAGTCTAAACTGGGCACGGTTTCGAAATATCGGAAGGCGTAAGCTGTGCATCTGATCCTTGGACCGTGGTTGTCAGTCGCTACCGTATTCGTGGCCCTTTGCCTTGCCGCATTGCCTCTCGCAGAGGGACAAAAGGCACCAGCCTCAGCTGGCTGTGGGACAGCGAAAGTAACCTTGGGCAACCCTTTGTATCTGACTTTGCCGCTTGGCATCTTTGCTGTAGAACTGCCGCAAGGGTGGGTACTGGACAAGTCGAAAAGCAATCCGTTTTTTCTTATCAAAGCTAGAGAAACCTATAAAAATGCTCGGACACTGATATACATCAACATTCAGCGACTTGATGGCACCTTTTCAGACGCCTTGTAGAGAGATGAGCGGACGTTCCGAGAGAGCTGTCGGGAATCGCGAATCAAGATGCTACAAAATTGCAGATTTTAGAGCGAGGCTGTGAAAACAAAACGCAGACTTTCTTCTGCAACAAGAAGCCTAGAGGTTATGTAGATTTCGTTACCAAAATCTCGTTGTCAGGGTTGCTGATAAATGTGGTTTTGTCAGGGGACACTGAGGTCGAGACCGCGAAGTACAAGAAGGATTATGAGTTTGTCCTGAAACACCTTGCGTTGGTCAGGTGAATTTAAAGCAGTTAAAGTAACCTGCCCCCGAATAATTCTCGTCTCTACCAAGTCGGCCAAGCTGCTGTTGAATAGTGGGCCATTCGGACGTTACGTTTTGGGCAATATCGCTGCCACAGTAATCCTAATGAGCGAGAGATGGATTTGCAGGCCTGAGCTTCCCTAGGGACTTTCCATCTGCGAGCAATTGAGCCCGGGCGAACTTGCTTGTACGGGCCGTAGCTAATTGTCCGATCAGCTATAGGGGTGGGTTGGCGGGTGGCGGATTGGGTGGCGGCTGTTGCTGTTGTTGTATCTGCTGCTGTTGCGGCTGTTGGATCTGCTGTTGCAATTGCCTTTGCTGCATCTCTTCCATCACTTGCTGCGGGGTACGAACAGGCGTTCCCGGGCCGAAGCCGGTGTGGGAGGGATCTGGCATTTGCGGCACTAGCTGTTGCTGCTGGTCATCAACTTCATTGTCGACGGGTTCCTCGTCGATGTTGTCGGGCGGAGTCGGGGCATTCTCGACTGCGTTTGGCGCGCCTGGACTCGCACGCCGAGGGCTAAGGAGGATCTGACGGGGCGTTCCGGAGCCCAGATCGCCGGCCAGAAGCACGTTGTAGCCTGAGCCTTGCAATAGCTGCGAGAGCACGTCGCGCGCCTGTCCGGGCCCGTATTCGCCGTAAACCCGCTGGTCGGAGCCCATGCCTTCAATTTTTGTTCCGGTTACGGTGGATACGTCGTTCAATATCTGCTGCAGGCTGGAATTAGTGGCGTCGATGTGCAGGCCGTGGCTATTCCAAGTAACGGCCGCATGCATGGGACGGCCGTTGACAGGCCAATCGGGAATTTTAGCCGCGGGCGGCTGGACAGGGGGCGGCGTCTCAATCGGTTTCCCGGCCGAGTGCTTGGAAGGGTGGTGTGTCGTTTTGGCATTTGAAGCCGGCGCGGGCGATGTGACGGATGTTTGCGCAGCAAGCGAGCAGGTGGCTACCACTGCCGATGCGACAAGCGACGCAACTACAGGAAGACTGGAACGCCTGACACGCGCGAGTGTGAAACTGTGTAACTTCGCTTGCAACGGGTTGTTTATGGACATGGCGAGAGGCTCCCGGGAATTGCTGCGAACTTTATCGTTAGGGCATCAAACTACCAAGATTACATTTTATTCTCAATGCTTGAACTTGAAGAAGACGCGAAGACTATTTGTGAGAATTTGCAGACGTGGAACGGAGCGCCCGTGAGCCCACCACGGGCGGGAAAGCGAACCGACGCCCGCATCAACAGATAGACGCGGCCCATGCGGTGGCGCTCGCCCGGGCGCGGCGTGGAAAATCACAACATGCAGCACAGGCTACGAGGTCATTCGGCTAGCCTGCGCCTAGCTAGCCTGTACCTAGCTGGTCTGTACCGAGCTAGCCTGCGCCCAGGGTGAGGCTAATGTCGTTGAGCCATTCGGCGATCAAGTCTTCGTCTGCGGGATCCCACACGTACGCGTCGTTGAGGAGCAGCACCGTGGCCCACGCCACCAGGTCGCGCTCGGATATGAGGTCAAAGCGCTTCCGCTCTAGCGCGTTTGAAATATGTTCGCGGGTAATGACGATGCCGGGCTCGGGGATTGGGAAATTTCCCGTCGCAGTTCGGCGCTCCGTGATGCCGCCGGCGGCCTGTTCCTTCGGCTCAAAGTTGAACTCGAAAACGCCGGCCAGCGACCGCTTCATCTCTTCCAGCCCGATCTCAAACAGGGCGAAGCGCCGCATCACCTCGAGCTGATCTTCGGTCAGGGGCGGGAAGTCTGGCTCATGCATCATCCAGCCCATTGTTCCGCCCACAGTCGCACTTGTCCACTTCTCTGCCGACAACGCCGTCACGACTAGCCGCTTTTGGTTGCCGTCGAAACTGCATTTCGCGAAGCAAGAGGCTTTTTGGGGGATTTTGCTGGATGCTGAAGTCTCTTCTTCGTCGCGACTTTCCTGGTATTTGCGTCGCTCAACTTCTTCTCGGACGCCTTCTTTGCCGCAGCCTTGCGCCGTCTTACCTCGGTCTTCGCGTACATGGTGCCGCGGCATTGGCGCGCACCGCAGTTGCAGATCGCCTCATCCTCGCCGCCGTCGTACAGGCAATAGTCGTATGTAATTTCCTCTCCCGAAGCAATGCTGCGAATGGCCGTCACCCACACGCGACCCTTGATTTCGCGGGTTTCACAATTTGCATCGCAACTGTGGTTGATAAACATTGCCATGCAGTGCCCATCGATAACGACTGTCCCATCTCCGAGTCCAAACAGGTAGGTGATGGACGAGTCCTGGTAAGCGTTGTCCGCTTCTTGTTTGGTCAGGCGCGGCCCGACATATTCAGCCACGCGGTGGCCCTTGCGAACCGGGGTCGTGGTGTAGCACCCTGCCGCATGAATGGCAGATGAGCGAACGATGAGTCCCATGTGTGTGCCGTGCTTTCCTAGCAGTTTGAAATACTGTATGCACCGCATCGTACCATTGAACAGACCGATGAAACGGATACTGAAGATCGCGTTGATACTTGCTTGCTGCGCTCCGGCCATACCGCTGCTCCGCGCGCAGCCATCGCCGCCCGGTCAAGATACGCAACCGGAGAATCAGCAAAAGCAGGCGAACCCGCAGAACGGGCCGAATCAGCAGAAGCCGGCCAGTCAGCAGAAGCCGGACGCGGCGGCGCAGAAGCCGACGGGTTCAAACCAGTTTCCAGAGGATACGTCCTCTATTCCGGTAGTCCCCACAAGCGATTTGCCAACAGCGCAACCCGCGCCCGCTGAAGATAATAGTGCTGCCGCGCGTCTTCCCGGCGAAGACGCCGACCCGGTTCGCAGCCCCGACGACCCCGCACCCGACGCAAAAGGGTCCAATGATGGCTTCAGTTCCAGCCTGCAGGGCGCCAACGAACTTAAGCCCATTCCCGACGAGGAGAAGCCGGGCAAGCACTCCAAGGGCACAGAAGCACCCACCCACACCGAGGGCGTTGCCGAGGACATCAACGTGGGCAGCTACTATCTCGAACGTAAAAACTGGCGGGCCGCGTTATCGCGCTTCGAGTCCGGGTTGGTGCTCGACCCTGAGAATCCCGAAGTTTATTGGGGCATGGCAGAAGCGCAGAGCCACTTGGGCGAATACGCCAAAGCCCGCGAAAACTATGAAAAGTTGCTTGAATACGACCCCGGCGGCAAACACGCCAAGGAAGCCCGCAAAGCCCTGAAGGAACCCCAAATCGCCAACGCGCACTAGCCTAGAACTGCCGCGCATCAGCTTTGCTACGCACCTCGCGTAAGCCAACCAACGGAAAAAGAATTCATTGTCTAGTACGCGACCTTCGCTCGAGATGACAATCCCTTTCGCTATGCGACCTTCGCTCAAGATGACAATGCCTTTCGCTATGCGATCTTCGGTCAAGATGACAGGGCATTTTGCTGAAGGATCTTATTTGAGTGCAGACGATCATGGGCCTTTGTGCAGCAGAGGAGTCAAAACGGGCAGAAGGGTATTGGCGATTATTCCAGCGCCTTTGGCTGTTGGGTGGATGCCGTCAGGCTGAATTGTTGCGGGCACATTGACGAGGTCCTTGTAGATCATGGGCACGAATGCAGGGTGATGTTTTGCAGCCAGATCGCGGAAAACTTTGTCAAAGGATTGTATGTAATCGCTGCCGTAGTTGGGGGGCAAGGTAATGCCAGCGAGCAGCACCCGGGTGTGCGCTTTTTCGAGAGCGGAAAGCACCGTATCGAGGTTGCGAAAAGTCTGATTGGGGGGCAGGCCGCGCAGGCCATCGTTGCCTCCAAACTCGACGATGACGATCGCAGGATGAAGGGCCAAAAGGGAATGCAATCCTACAACCGCGTCTTTGGTAGTCGCTCCGCTGGTGCCTAGATTGGTTACTTTGTACTTGAATCCACGCGTGTCGAGATCGCGCTGCAATGCATCGGGGTAGGTTTGGCCAGGGGTCAGGCCGAGGCCCGCAGTGATGCTGTCGCCGTAGCAAATGATGAGCGGGCGATCCGCAGCGAGCAGCGGAGAGGCTATGAGCAATAGCCAGAACGAAACGATAATGCTGCGGCGAACGTCCACAACAATAGTGTAAAGGTGCAGCGGGAACACGGATTGGCCGTGAAACGTGGATGGGTTGGAGGTCGAGCGGGTGATTGAAGTAAGGAACGTCAAGAAGTGGATCCAAAATGGATCGCGGCGCGTAGAGATTCTAAAGGGAATCACGTTGAGTATTCCCGCGGGACAGTTTGTCGCGATCGTAGGCGCGAGCGGCAGCGGGAAGAGCACGCTGCTGGGTCTGCTGGCCGGGCTGGACACGCCGAGTTCGGGGGAAATATGGCTGGATGGAACGCCTATTCACAACCTTGCGGAGGGCGAACTCGCGGCGGTGCGCGGGCGCAAGATCGGATTTGTGTTTCAGTCTTATCAATTGATTTCAACCCTCACTGCACTTGAAAATGTCTTGCTGCCTTTTGAATTGAACGTAGAAGGAAATGGCTTGAAGAAGGCGCGCGGGCTGCTCGATGCCGTCGGTTTAGGCGAGCGCATGGAGCACTATCCAGTGCAGCTCTCGGGTGGCGAGCAGCAGCGGGTGGCCTTGGCGCGAGCGTTTGTGGTCGATCCGCCGATTGTTATGGCCGATGAGCCGACCGGAAATCTTGACTCAGCGAATGGCCGGTTGGTGCTCGATCTATTGCTGGAGCGCAATGCGCACGCAGGCGCAACGCTGGTGCTGGTTACGCATGACGCGGAAATTGCCAATCGCGCAGACCGCAAGATTGTGCTTAGAGATGGCATGGTCGTCGAAGATTCGTTGCCAACCGCAAGGCCTATCGCCGTTCAAGAAGCGGAGTTAGAGACCAATGGCTAGGCGAGCGCTCAGTTGGGAACGAGCAGGCACGATTGCATGGCGCGATTTGAAGTCCGCACCCGGCAAATTTGCGTTTGTAGTACTGTCCGTTGCGGTGGGCGTGGCGGCACTGGTGGGCGTGCGCGGATTCAGCGAAAGTTTCAGACGAACACTCACGACGGAGGCACGGTCGCTGATGGCCGGCGATTTGAGCGCGCGCATCTTTCATGAGCCGAGCGCGGACGAAAGCAAAAAAGTTGCGCACGTAGCGCAGTCAGTCAATGGCAGCGAATACACATGGGTGACAGAGACCGTATCGATGGCTTCAGTGCCGCCTGATCCGGTGCCGCTGCTGGTCTCGCTCAAGGCAGTCGATCCGACCCTCTATCCATTTTATGGAAAGGCGGAGTTGGAGCCGGCGATTCAATTGAAAGATGCGCTGGAAGGAAATTCTGCTGTCGTCGCGGAGGAGTTTCTCATTCGCTTGAACGCGCATGTCGGGGAGACGCTGCGGCTGGGCGGAAAGAATTTCAAAATTACCGCAGTGCTGCGGCAGGAGCCAGATCGCATTTCAGCGGGCGCGGGTATAGGGCCTCGCGTGATGATCTCTCGCGCTGCGTTGGAGCAGACGGGTTTGATGGCGCCGGGCAGTCGTTCAACGCACCGGCTGCTGATGAAACTGCCGCCGCAAGCGGACCAGACTGCGATTCGCAAGCAAGTCGAGGACGCGCTCCCCGATGCGCAGGTCATGGATTTCAAGGAAGGGAATCCGGCACTCAGTCAAGGGTTGGACAACGCCACGGCAATCCTAAGTTTGATTTGCCTGGTGGCGATGGTGCTAGGCGCAATCGGCGTGGCGATGGCAATGCACGCTCATCTCGAACAGCGCATGGACATGCTCGCGATTCTCAAAGCCGTGGGAGCACGATCGGCGGATTTGCTGCGGATATTTTTGCTGCAAACTTTGGGGCTAGGCCTGCTCGGAGGATTAGTCGGCGTGGCCGCCGGGGTGGGCGTGATGTCCGCCCTGCCTGCGGTCTTTGGCAAGTTGCTGCCGGTGCATACGGTGTTGCAGTTTCCCTGGCGATCGGTTGCGGCCGGGCTGGGCACAGGACTACTCACTACGCTGCTGTTCTGTTTGCCGCCGCTGCTTGATGTGCGCGGAGTGAGGCCGGTGCTGGTGTTGCGCCGGTTAGTGGAGCAAGGGCCGACCGGCATCGAAGGGTGGCTGGCGAAATGGTGGGCGCGCCGTTTGCAGATTGGCATTTCGTTGGTGGTGGTGCTGGCTCTCGGAGGGATCGCGTGGGCACTTTCCGATTCAGTAAAAGTCGGCGGGTGGTTTGCATCGCTGTTTCTGGTGGCGCTCGTGGTCTTGCTCATGTTGGCAGCGGCGGCGTTATCGACATTGCGATTGGTGTTGAATCGGATTCGGCTGCGCCTGCCTTCTTCGCTGCGGCATGGGTTGGCAAATCTTTACAGGCCGGGCAATCAGTCGGCGGCGGTGATGGCTTCGCTGGGCACTGGAGTGATGTTGATTCTAGCTGTCTACCTGATGCAAGGAGCGCTGCTGCGGGACCTGCGTGAGACCGCCGCGCCGAATCTACCGAATATTTTTCTCATTGATGTGACGGGGGACGAAGTCGCGGGAGTCAAAGCATTCTTTCAGCATCAGCCGGGCGTCACGCAGCAGTTGGATTTGTTGCCGGTGATTGCCGGCCGCTTCATTGCATTGAATGGGAAGCCGCTGGAGCAGATGAAGGAACAGCATTTTCCGCGACACATGTTGCAAAGCGCGGAATTGAGTTGGTTGGACAGTCCACCGGCCGGGGACAAAGTTATTCGAGGCAAGTGGTGGACCAATCCGGGTGCGGCTGAAATGGCTATCGGTGAAGGCACGGCGCAGCGGCTGCATCTCGATGTGGGCTCGAACGTTGAATTAGAAGTGGGCGGCCGGGTAAGGTCGCTCAAAATCACAGCGATCTATAAAGCGGATGGGCAGCACCTGGGCGCGCGCGTCGCATTCATGTTGCCGTCAGGGCAGCTCAAGGATGAGGTTGCCACGTGGTACGGCGGCGCTCACATTGATCCCAAGCAAGTGCCCGCGATGGAGCGAGCATTGTTTGCTGCGTTCCCAACGGTGACCGTGATCAATCTTGCCGATGTGCTGAGTCGCATCGAAAGCGTGGTCGATCAAATCACTTTCGTGGTGCGGTTCCTGGCGGGTTTTTCAATCCTGGCGGGGCTGATGATATTAGCTTCGAGCATTGCCAGTGCGCGCTTTAGAAGGATGCGCGAGGCTGTCGTGCTCAAGACACTGGGCGCGACGCGGATGCGGATTGTGCGCACATTCAGCGTTGAGTTCAGCGTGCTGGGGCTGTTGGCTGGCTCGGTTGGCGTGGTGTTTGCGAACATTTTGACGCGGGTGCTGCTGCGCAAACTCGAAGTGGGTTTTCACATCGATTGGTATGCAACGTTTTGCGCGTTAGTCGGCACGGCGGTGCTGGCGACGGCGACGGGCTGGATCGCCAGCTATCGCATTCTGGGGCTGCGACCGTTGCAAGTTTTGCGCGAAGAGTAGTGTTGCAGAGGATGACGAATGGGTCTGTTTGCTGCCGTCGTCAGGCACAAGCACCATGTGTAGGCGGGTTTGACCATGCCGACCTTTCCCCTTATCATGGGAAAGTTGGCCTGCGGCATTCCTGCTGCGGCTTGGCTGGCACGGCTGCAAGATTGCCCGTGTAAGCGCTTGTTGCCCCCTCGTTCAATGGTAGGACAGCTGCCTCTGGAGCAGCATATCGGGGTTCGAATCCCTGGGGGGCAACCAAAACACCCTGACAAGCTAAATCTTCCTCGAGTTATCTCGACGTGTCTCTAACTGACAATTCGCTTTACTTTTCCCTAAATATGCGATGAAGATGGAAGAGTTTTGTGGAGGCAGAAGATGCGTCAGATTCTTCGTCGCAGTTTTCTTCAAATGATCGCAGCGGCCCTTGCCGTGCCTGGAGAATATGTGCGCGGGCAGAGTGCCGTGAACGGCCCAACTGGTAAGGCGGTCCTCGTTCCCGCCGGGAAAGACCGCGAGGGCAACGAGCATGCGGTAGGCGTGAGCCACACGACCTACAAGGTGCTCACTGCTGAGACCGCAGGAGCGATGTTTGTGATGGAACAGGCGAATGCAAAGAAGGGTGGCCCCAACCGACACCTACACCACGATCAGGACGAGTTGTTCTATGTGATCGAGGGCGAATACGTCGTTGAAGTTGGCTCTGACCGGTTCCATCTCAAAGCGGGAGACTGTGTGCTGGGTCCGCGCGAAGTGCCGCACGCCTGGGCATTCGTCGGGGAATCCGCTGGAAGACTTCTGCTCTCCTATTCGCCGGCCGGAAAGATGGAACAGTTCTTCAATGACCGCGACAAGCTCGGCATCAAAAAAGGAGCGTACTCATCTACACCAGAGGAGAAGGAAGCAATGCGGAGCTATGGAATGGAATGGACCGGGCCGCCGCTAACGATCGAAGACTGATCAAGTACGGAATACGACTGCTCGTACGTAAATGTATTCCGACTGCGCTACGGTCTGTCTTGGATTGCCGTCGGTGTGGTTAAGTGAAGTCGGCTCCTTATTGACCAATGTATCTGTCGGGCCTCAGAAGCAGATCTCGCTTGACGCCAAGGTGACTCGCCGATCGCATTGGTCAGCTCAGGAACATCATGGACCGTGCTTCATCCCGGCCATTCCGAGCCCCCCTCCGGGTGCATTCAGATCGGGCACGATCTCAATATTGAGCATCATGCCGGCGTCTTCGTGATCAAGAACGTGACAGTGGATGACAAACTCACCGATATACCGGTCATAAGTTGTGCGGATAAGAACGCGATAATTGTTCTCAACAAAGACGGTGTCACGGAATGTATGCCACATTCCGCAGTACTGGCTCGCGAGCCCCTGTGGGTCCTTGGGCAGATCCCTTTTGCAGCGCCCGTCCGCATCGAAGATCGATAGTTCCCGTCCGTTCGGAAGAACTCGCCTCACATCCATCACCTCGAAGGGATTCACGTGAATATGAAAAATGTGCGGCTCACCGATTGAGCTAAGGCTCCAGTCGTCGGTGGTATTGACCTGGCGCCTGAAATTGACGACGTTGGGGTCATAGGACTGGCCATTGATCTGAAACAATGGCGGACCGTGCGGAGATGCGTTAATGGCAAACAGAGCTTTCTGCTGCGGACCGGGAGTTGCCGGAGGCGACTCGACAAGGGGAGCCCATGGCTCGATATTTCCAGTCTTCAGCCCGCTGCGCACCGGTTCCGGCAACTGCGGATTGACCGTGTACAACGCTTCTTCGATGTATTGTTCCAGATCGCCGTTGATGCTTTGGCCGCCCACCACGCGAATGATTCCAAGCAACTGCGGCACCGAACGGCCGGAGCCGCCACCCTTGCCCGACCCTGGCTGGAATCGCTGGCCCGGCGCAGCGGCCTGATCCAGCAGGCAGTACCACCCCTCATGCGGAAACGCCACCAGTATGTCGCTGCGATAACCCGGCTGTAGATAGTTCGCGCCGTCAGCACCAGAGATGCTGCGCCCGGCCAGGGTGTGAATTCTCTTCAGGGTCAAACCATCGCTGGCAATTTCGAACTGCGGCACCAGTGTTTGCTCCGCGGCCGGGCACTGTTGCAGTACGTCGGCCTCCTGCTCTTGACGACTGCCTTTGAACTTCGACTCAGCGATCAGGTTGTTCTTGTCGGTCTGGGCAACGGCAGGAACGATCTGCAGGTTGATGGTGTCGTGGACTCCGGCGTGGACGAACCGCCATCGTTGGATTTGTCCTGCGGGGACGATGAGTGTGGGTTGAACAATTCCATTGATGCTGGTGAAGCGTCCGTTCGTGTCCCAGATGCTCGCTGAGTCAAGTTGCAGCGTAAAGTTCTCGATTACTCCTGGCGATGCATGATTGTGGTTGTCGGGCATGGGGCATATCCACTTAGAGTTGGCTGGGCTTGGCGGACCTGTCGGTGGATCGATGGGCGGCGAGTTGAAAGTAAATGGTCCGTTCGCCGTGAAGATAGACTGCCATGGCCCGCCATCCTGCCCGGGCGGATTACTGAAGCACGCGTATGCCAGCTGCTGCAGGAAAAAGAACTGTTCCGGATAAGGTGCGCCGTCTGCGGTATGCAGAATCGTATCGATGTCCGCGATTGGGTGGGGATTCTCGCTCGTAGGCGGCGTGTATGGCCGGTTGCCCCGTACCACCAGGACTCCCGAGGAACCGCTGGAAACCTGCACCGCAGTGGACCCGTGCCGATGCGCGTGATACCAGAAGGTTCCCGCTGGATGATCTTCCGGGATATCGAATTCGTACTCGAACTGCGAGCTTGGCGAAATGTTGAGCAGCACATTGTCGCTGTTGCCTGCAGGTGAAATATGTAGACCATGGAGGTGCAGGTTGATGGTGTTAAAGCACCCGACTCCGGGCGGCATGGTCAGTCCCTTTGGGGGAGGCGCCAAACACGAGGGATCGTTCACCGGCAGATTGTTGATCAGTTTCACTCGCAACTGATCGCCCGGGCTCACGGTCAGCAGAGGACCTTCGTTGCATCCGCCGTACGTGCGCAGATGCAGCGGGTCCATGCGGTTGGTATCCGGATTGAAAATCGTTGAGTCCGCGTACATCTCCTGAAGGGTCACCTTCGTGATCCGCCCATTGACCTCTATGGTTCCCTGTTCGCATCCACCGGACGGCGTGGGCTTTCGTCCCAACATGAGCGCGGTGACTTTTGTGATTGCCTGCGGACCGACCGGGACCAGGGTGGGCGGCGACTGAAATTCCCGTACCTGCGGGTGTGCGGGATAGGTTACACAAACCACCATGAAAGCGAACAACAGGAATGCCCGATTCATGTTTCTCCTTGCTCGTGTTCTACCGATGTTGCGATGCGATGCTTGTTTGAGAGAAGCTTTCGTTCAGAGAGAGGCGGTTGCTACGACGGATACTTGCTCGGCGGAATTATGCGCTCAAGGCTGTTTGAAAGTAACGGAGCGAAAGGGTGAATGCAAGCCAATTAGTCCACCCGCAGCGATCCTCCTCTTTTCGAGGTTCAAGCGATGGCAGGGTCAAACCCAGCCGTGCGGGTGACAGAGATGACACTAATGTCGTCTTCCTGTCCGAAGCGCTGCGCCACGGCCGCGACCTCGGTGGCGCTGGTTGCCGAGCGCGCTAGTTGATGCAGGCGTTCGAATCCGAAAAGCTGACCATGGGCATCCATTGCTTCCACGATCCCGTCCGACATCAATAGCAGCTTATCGCCCACCGCCAGCCGGAACCGCATCACCGAACACGCCGCGCCATCGATCAGCCCTAATGGCAGCGCTCCTTGCATGTCCATGGGCTCACCATTCAGATAGGGTGGCATGTGGCCAGCGTTTGCCAGGGTCGCCTCACCATCAAGACCGATGAGGAGGGAGAGACATGTGGCCTGGGCATCGCCGCGGCGCATCAGGCGTTTGTTCAACACACCCAGTACAAACTCGGGATCGAGGCTCGTATCCGTTGCAGTGCGGATGGCGCCAACCAGCAGAGCCACCATCATCCCCGCCTTGAGGCCCTTGCCTGCCACGTCTCCGGCCACGATCAGAACACTTCCATCCGTCGGATGCTGAACGATCTGAAAGAAATCACCGCCTACATCCCGCGCCGGATGATACTCGGTCTCAATCGCCAGACCGGCAATTGGAGGAAGTTGCTTGGGGATCAGGACCCGCTGCACCTCCTGCGCCTGTTTCACATCCAGAGCCATCTCCCGCTGGCGGCGCACGGATTGAAGCATCCGAAGCAGCATCAGCAAACTAACCGCCGCCGCCATTATCATCTCGGCCGCTTCTACAAACAGGATCGTTACGCCTCGGAAATGCCACACCCCCATCAGGTGAAAGACAATCAACTCGTTCTCAAAGAGCGCAGCCCCCATGGGTATCACCGCAGGCAGCACCAGCCAGCCCTCGGTGCCTGTCGCGCGGATGCCCTTTGAAACAATGAATACCAACAACGCTGCAAGCAGCAGGCGAATCACGACCGACACCACAAAAAACGCCATGCCAACCTGACGGGGAACTGCGTCGTTGACCAAATTCGCTCCAAATGCCATCGTGATCATTTGGGAAACTGTGAGGATGGCAATCGCCTTCGGTACCCACGCCGGATGGCGCAAACGGAACCAGACCCACCAAACCATCATCCATCCACCAACACTCAGCGGATTGACGATCACCTGGAACCATACAAAAAAGGTTCTGAAGCTGATCACCTGAGTGCACTGAGCCAAGATATAGATGGCCGACATCAAGGTGAATAACAGGAAGCAGCCAGCGACCCACCGGTAGACAGCGTCGGAACGGTCAAAAAACACCAGACCAGAAACCAGGATCGCCAACCCGAGGTACACGAGAAACTCGAACGCCGAATAGTAGTATTCGCGGATCAGCTTCTGGCGCTCCAGTTGCACTTTCGTTGCAAGCGCGCCCGCCTCGCCCAGCAGCGGCGCGGAGTGGAACCCTCCGCTCAAAGGGGTGTGCAGTAGTCCAACCGGCCCCAGCCAGAATCGAACCGCCAAAAGGCGCTCGCTCGCGCCCGCATCGGAGTCAGGCAGGGAACTGGATGAAGACGGCCTTAAAGGAATCATGACGGGCTGGGTGAAATAAGTGACGGGCGATTTGCCTGAAGCCTGGAACTTGCCCCAACTGCCCACCCGCTCTCCGCCATCAAACAACTCGTAGGCGTCGTCCATCCGACCAAAGGTCGCGAACCCCAGGCTTTTGCCAGACCCCGCCATCAGAGGAACCCGGATGCGATACCAGGCGTAGCCCCAGTAATCGGGGTGGCCTTTGGTGGTCCAGCCGCCAACATAGCGCCGATCACCTGTGAATGGGTCTGAAAGACCGGGTTGAGGCGTCAGATCCACCGTCTCCCAGTGCGAGTCGTCAAAGTTGGGCTCAGCCCAAAGCGGCTTGCCCGTCCGCGTATCTGTCGGCGAGTCGCCAATCTGAAACTTCCACGGACCGTTGAGTGCCACCACGGACGGGCCTAAGACAAGAGGAGTGGGTTGAGCGGAAGCGGAAAATGCGCAGGCAGCCAGCAATAGGAGTAAGCCGCAGAACCGTCCAGCCATCCGATGACCTCAAGTTCATCAAAGTCTCTATCCGGACTATACGCAGCCAAACTCCGGAGGGGAAAGATCAATCTCGATGGATGCGCAGCCACACTGAGGGGCAGGCATTGGGGGGACGCGTGCCCGTCGGCGGTCGACGATCAGGTCGGCGATCATCTTTACCGCCGCCGGCGCGATTGCTTTGGGCGCCGCTGGTTGCGGTGGCGGAGGAGGAGGTGGAGGCGGATCGAAACTTGTCACCTCCACCACGACTTCAGGCAGCTACACCCTGACACTGACGGCGTCGGCATCAGGTACCTCTGTCAGCCAGAGTCTGATATTGGTGGTGAAATAACTAATCTAAAGATGTAGCAGTGATCGCAAAACGCGGTGAGTGCGAAGTCGCGTCGCTTTCGTCCTGGCAAACGCGCTTGTTCCCGTTTCTTTGCGCTCTCATGCATTAGGAATCGAAGGATACTGGGGCGTTTTTCGGTAGTAATCCGCGCCTGTGCGTGAAAAACACCTCATGTCAGCACTTT
>JANXYB010000048.1 GCA_025350325.1 Acidobacteriaceae bacterium | reverse complement strand
GGCAGTGAAGCGTCGCGCGATCCCGGCCTGGGCGCGTCCATTTGATCTCCGGCGCTGAGCCCGTGGAGTGCCGCAAACACTTCGTTTGAAATCTGCACTTGCACTGCGATCAAATCGAGCGATGCCACGCGAATAGCACCTCCCGAGCGCACGCTCGAAGAGCCGATATCCAGTAGCTGCCAATTCAAGTCGAACCCATTTTCGGAGCGAAAGAAACTTCCCGCAAGTACAAACGAAACCAACAGCCGCTGTCCCACCGAAAGGGGGTCCATCTGAGAAATCGGCAGCGACATCAGCGTGCTTGACGGCCGCACCACCAATGCCGGAATGCGCGCCAGTCGTGCAGCGATGGCATCGGCCAACGCGTATCCGTAGAGGGGCGCAACCTCGGTCGCACCGAGATTGACAAAGGGCAGCACCACCAACGAATTCTGCTTAGCGCGATCACCGGCAGATTCGCGGAACCGCTCTGCCAGCATGGAAAGAAATCCAGTGGCACGCTTCTCGGCTTCGGCCCCCGTTGTGGGCAGATTGGCCGCCGCGTCGCCGGGAATCGCACCGGTTTCAATCTGCAGCGTCTTCATAATGGTCTTGAGGGCTTCGCGCACATCTGCCGCAGATGCATAGCGCTCACCTGGGTTTTTCTCGAGACACGTTGCGATTACACTCTTCAGTTCAACTGAAATCTCCGGCACGATCTGACTCAAGTCGCCTGGATTAGTAAACTGAATGGCGCGAATAGTCTGGAAGTCTTCCGCATCCGGCCGCGAAAATGGATGGCGACCGCTCGCGAGTTCATACAGCAATACTCCCAAAGCCCACACGTCCGACTGCAGGCTCGACTGGCCCGTCACAAATTGTTCCGGAGCCATGTAGCGAATGGTGCCGCCGCGCGCCGTGTAGGTAGCCGCAACAGACGCATTCTTTGCCAGAGCAGGTTTTGACGGATCGAAGTTTGCGTCCTCTGGACGCAAGCGCCGCGCCAAACCGAAGTCCAAAATCTTCACCAGGCCGCCATCGGTCAGCATCACATTCTGGGGCTTGAGATCGCGATGAAAGATGCCCAACGAATGCGCGGCTTGCAAACCGTCAGCAATTTGAATACCCACGGAAAGCACAAGTTGCAAGCTGGCAGGACCGCGCGCAATCAGCGCATCGAGCGACTGCCCCGGCACGTACTGCATGACTATGTAGCCTTCATCCCCACTCTCGCCTACTTCGTAAATGGCGCACACATTAGGATGTTCGATGGCCGAGGCCAAGCGTGCCTCACGCAACACGGTGGTACGTAGTTGCTCCGCAGACATCAGGCCGGTACGCAGAATTTTCATCACCACCGGACGCTGCAGCAGCGTATCGTTGGCCAGGTAAACTACTCCGCTGCCTCCGGCGCCGAGCCGGCGGACGATTTCGTAATGTTCAATTGTCTTTCGCTTCATCGCTATCTATAAGTGTACCGGCGCGGGCATTAAGCTGACGTAAAGTAATAGCCGGTATTGACGATTGCGTTCTCGCTTATTAATCAAGTTCTGTAAATCTTTCAGTGCCCGCGGCGCACTTCACCATCAACGGGTGCGGTGGTGCGTTCTTGTTCTATTTTCTTTTGACCGCGTCGTCCCATGACGTACATCGTGATTCCAAAAGCGAGCAGCACCATTCCCCACCAGAGATTCGCGTTGATACCCAAACTCTGCGCGTAGAGCGCCGCGTTCCCATTGGTTTTGAGGCCAAAAACCGTGAGGATCAAACCCACAAGCGTAAACATTAATCCCATAGGAATACGCAAATCCAGATTCATCGTTGCTTCCTTTTCTCACGCGAAAAAAATATTCAAGGCGACTGCAACCAGCAGAATCGCTACTGCGAGCGCTTCAGGTTTCTTCCACCATGTGAGGTGCGAATGCGGCGGTTTGGGAGTAAGGGAATGCACTAGTCCCACCAGTTCAGCCTCAGGGCGGGCCTTGGTCAACAGACTGACTACGACCGTGACGATGAAGTTGGCGCTGAAAGCAAAGATCGCTCCCCAGAAATTCTGCGCCATATCGCTCGGATACTGATGAAGTACCGTGATCCATCCGCCATGAACACCCGTGTGCGCTTCGAGCGGCAGTGACAACCCGTGATGCAGCATGGCTGCCGCTGTGCCCGCGATCAACCCTGCAAACGCGCCATGTCCCGTAGCCCGCTTCCAGAACATGCCGAGCAAAAATGTTGCAAACAGCGGCGCGTTTACAAACGAGAACACGAGTTGCAGGGTGTCCATGATGTTATTGAAATTAATGGCCGCATACGCCGTAGCAATCGACAGCAGAATGCCGCCTACCGTTGCCCATCGTCCTACAGCCATGTAGTGCCGGTCGCTGCCGCCTTTGTGGATATACGACTGGTAAAGGTCGTAGGTGAATACGGTGTTGAAAGCCGTCACGTTGCCCGCCATGCCGCTCATGAAACTCGCCAGCAGGGCCGTCAATCCTAAGCCCAGAATGCCGGTCGGGAAAAAGTGCAGCAGCATGTTTGGCGTTGCCATGTCGTAATCAAGCAGTGGCTGCCCGCTGGCCGTGAGCATTGGCTTGCCGGTCACAGGGTTGATCTTGGCTGGAACCAATCCCCTGCCCTCTTCAACCTGCTTTGAAACCACGGTCGTGTCGTGATAGATCACGCCGTTCACTGTGCGACTAACTGTGGTCGAATGGGGAGTGGGCAGCCCGATCGCAAGCAGGCCAGGAAGAATAACGAGGAAAGGAAAAAACATTTTAGGAATGGCGGCAATCAGCGGCACACGCCGCGCTGACTCCATGTCCTTTGAGGCCATCGCCGTTTGAATCACGAGGAAATCTGTACACCAATATCCTGAGCCGAGCACGAATCCAAGGCCCATACCGATGCCGATAATCTCAATACCCATGGGGTTGGTGTTCGCATGCATGACGCCCTTCCACTCGTGCATGTATGCGATGGGCACCGAAGCTTTCAGTCCTGACCATCCGCCGATATTTTTCAAACCCAGCAATACCAGAGGCAAAAATCCGGCGATGATGAGAAAAAATTGCAGTACTTCGTTATAGATCGCACTGGTGAGGCCGCCTAAGAAGATGTACATCAGGACGATCACGGCGGACAGGACGATTGAAAACGTGAAAATTCCCTCCGGTGCCCAGCCCAATGCGGCAAACAGTCCGTCGAACACATGTAGCGCCTGGATCAAGCGCGCCATCGCGTACATCGAAATACCGGAGCTGAATACCGTCATCACAGCGAAGGAACATGCATTAAGCGCACGCGTTTTTTCATCGAACCGCATGCGCAAAAATTCCGGCACCGAACGCGCCTTGGAGCCGTAGTAAAACGGCATCATAAAAATGCCTACGAAGATCATCGCCGGAATTGCGCCGATGCCGTAGAAATGAGCGGTTTCAAGACCGTACTTGGCACCCGACGCGCCCATGCCGATCACTTCTTGCGCGCCCAGGTTAGCACTGATAAAGGCCAGCCCGCATATCCATGCCGGTAGGGCGCGCCCAGCCTGAAAGAAGTCCTTGCTGGTCTTCATGTAGCGCTTGAGGGCAAAGCCTATGCCCAGCACAAACACGAAGTACAACAGCATGATCAGCCAATCGACGGAGGTAAGTTTCAAAACTGCTCCTCAAGTCTCAGCGGTGTCCGCCGGCACTGCACTGCAGATCAGGCATCCCCCTATCCCCGAGGGAATGTCTTTTCTTCAGGTACGCAAACCACTCTACGCAGAGGGCCTTTCAAGCGTCCAGTCCAAACTGTAAATGTTTTCATGCGAAGTCGCTTTGCCCCTTCGTCAGGCTCTCGCAGTTTACACTGTAGAAGCATGATTTCTACGCTCGCCTGGACCCCTGACGGCATCCGCTTTATCAATCAGACCAAACTGCCCCTTGAGGAGACCTACGTCCTCGCGACTACTTACGAGCAGGTTGCAGACGTCATCGTCTCTATGGTCGTGCGCGGCGCTCCAGCTATTGGCGTGTCCGCCGCCTACGGGGTAGCCCTCGGCGCGCTCCGCTCCAATGCTGCTTCCGCACAAGATTTTGCGCCTGAATTTGAGAAGATCTGCGCCCGGCTGGCAGGAACACGTCCGACCGCCG
This sequence comes from Acidobacteriaceae bacterium, assembly GCA_025350325.1. Classification (GTDB taxonomy): domain Bacteria; phylum Acidobacteriota; class Terriglobia; order Terriglobales; family Acidobacteriaceae; genus Telmatobacter. The sequence continues at coordinate 7,215 of JANXYB010000048.1, read as the reverse complement.
TAAATCTCTTCTGGGCCATCGATCGCATGAAACGAGTTTTCGCCGACCTCCTTGCTTCCGGATCTGCGATGGCGCGGGTGCAGGACACGCTCCTCGCCGAGGCGCATGCCATGTACGACGAAGACATTGCCGCCTGTAAGACGATGGGCGCATTCGGCGGCGCGCTGCTGCCACAATCGGGCGGTGTGCTCACGCATTGCAATGCCGGCGCTCTCGCCACATGCGGCTACGGAACCGCTCTTGGCGTCATCCGTTCCGCTGTCGAGCAGGGCAAGCAGATCCACGTCTTCGCCGATGAGACTCGGCCGTTCCTTCAAGGTGCACGTCTCACCGCATGGGAACTGATGGCCGACGGAATCCCTACAACCGTAATCTGCGATAACATGGCCGCGAGTCTCATGCAGGCCGGGCGCATTCAGGCTGTAGTCGTTGGTGCAGACCGCATCGCTGCCAACGGCGATTTTGCCAACAAAATCGGCACATACAACGTCGCTATCCTGGCCAAAGAACACGGCATTCCGTTCTACTGCGCCGCTCCCTGGTCTACCATCGACACCGCCACGGCTACCGGCGAGGGCATCCCCATCGAAGAACGCTCCCCGGTTGAGGTCACGCATCACGGTGGCAAGCAACTCACCCCGCACGGCGTGGGAATTTGCAATCCTGCCTTTGATGTGACGCCTGCCAAATATGTCACGGCCATCATCACTGAGCGCGGCGTACTGCGCGCTCCCTACACCGAGTCGCTCAAACAAATGGAAATGGTTGCCGTCTAAGCTAGGCAATCTACAGTAGTGAATATTGTGTTGTACCGCCCCACCATTTTCCAGTTGCGGCAAAAGTCGCTTACGCGCGGCATTCTGTTATCTCTGGGCGCGTTTGCGGCGAGCATGCGTCTCGCTGGTTTCCCCCATATTGAAAACTTGCATGGCTCGCATTGGCAGATTCTGGCTCTGCTGGCCGCCGGCTGGGGTATGGGTGAAACAGGGCGTTGCCTCAGAGGTAAATGGAGCCTGTACCACGCCGGCGTACTCATTCTCCTCTACTCCGATTTGATGATCATGACACTAATCGTCGTCATGGTTGCCTATCCGTAGACTCTACCGATAGATCTGGCCAGGGGATGTTTGCAGGTGCCTGTTTTGTTACCTTTGTGTAACATGGGCAGGGCGCAGACGCATTAGAGTCTTCGCAGAGCAGGAGATACAGTTTTCACTTGTCACCCCCTGCGACGGAAGACTGAAAATATCGAGGAGGAAGAATGCTCAAAGGACTTCGTGATTTTATACTGCGTGGAAACATCATTGACTTGGCAATTGCCGTCATTCTCGGCGTAGCCTTCAACGCTATCGTGACTTCGCTGGTAAGCGATGTAATCAGTCCTCTGATCGCGGCCATCATCGGCAAGCCAAACTTCAGCTACCTGTTCTTCTACGTCGGTGGCGGCAAGGTGATGATCGGCAACTTCCTAACCGCTGTGATCAATTTCCTTATCGTCGCCAGCGTGGTGTACTTCGGTATCGTATTGCCTCTCAACACGCTCATGGCGCGCATCAAAAAGCCCGCGGCCCCTGTTGCTCCGGCGACCAAGCCTTGCCCGCAATGCCTCAGCGAAATACCCATTGCGGCCCGGCGCTGCGGTCATTGCACGCAACTCGTTGCTTAGTCCAATGCGCGCAGCGGGCGAGAGTAGCTGAAGAATCCCAGGAACGTCACGAGCGCAACGCCGGCCATCATTGCAAGCGCATGGCCGGTGGGGATGTGCCGCGAAAGTTCACCCGCCAGCAGCGCGCCTAGCGGCGGCAGACCAAGAAAGCTGGTCGTATAAATGCTCATCACGCGGCCGCGCATCGCGTCCGATGACAAGTGCTGAATCGATACATTGAAGCACGAGATCATGAGAATGCCGCTGAATCCTTCAAAAAACGCAAGAAATAAAGACAGCGCAAAACTCTGCGAGTAGCAAAAGCCGATGATCGCTAGGAAAAAGACCACGCCGGCAAACGTCAACACCACTCCGCGATGGCGAATCATGCCCATCACCGCAACCCTCATCGCGCCCAGCACCGCGCCCAATCCTGAACTGGCCAGCAGCCAGCCCAGCCCGCTCTCGCCCGCGTGCAACTGTATCTTGGCGAAATAGGGTATGAACGTCAGGAACGGAAGCCCGAATAGGCTGACCGCCGTCGTCATCCACATCAAAACCAGCATCTGCGGTTCGCTGCGCAGGTAAGCGAACCCACCACGCAGACTTGCCCACAGCGTTTCGTGGCGCGAGAGCTTCTCCTCGGGGTACCGGATGTGGAGGAGAGCCCAAAGCACTGCGAGAAAACTGAACCCGTTGAGAAGGAAATTCCCTGCTACACCGAACAGCACCATGGCGTAACCGCCCAACGTCGGGCCCAAAATGCGTGACATGTTGAATTGCGCTGAATTGAGTGCGATCGCGTTGGTGAGGTCTTCGCGCTTGACCAGACGCGGCACCATCGCCTGATAGCTGGGCGCATTCATGGCCATCGCCGTTCCATTCAAAAAGGCAATCGCCGCGATCTCCCAAACCGTAATGACTTTGAACCACGCCAGCGCTGCCAGCAGGAACGCCAGGACCATCATCACCGTCTGCGTGACAAGCAGCAGCCGACGCTTGTTGACGCGGTCGGCAATCACGCCGCCAAACAGGGTGAAGAATAGAAATGGGATCGACCCCGCGAAGCCCACCACACCGAGCCAGAAAGCAGAACCGGTGAGGGTAAGCACCAGCCATCCCTGGGCGACGTTCTGCATCCAGGTGCCGATATTGGAGAGGAAATTGCCGCTCCAGAAAAGACGAAAATTTGGGTTGCGCAGCGCCCGCACTACCAGTGGAATGCGCTCGATGACCGGTCCCTCGCTTAGTCTTGCGGTGACGGCCGCAACCTGCGCGGAGCCGGTGGCCAGCTGGTCCTCATCTAACTCGCTTCCGTCGCCCAGAGCCATACCCCTCAGTCCATAGTGTAAGCTGAGGTGAATTGCTCTGTAGCTCTCCGCTCCATCCTGTTCATCCCATCTCACTTGCACGCCAAAGGCCTCGTTGATGCTCACGTCAAAATTGCTTGCTAATTTTCTTATTCTTGCCGTGCTTCCCTGCCCACTTGGCGCTCAAGCCGCCGCGCCCGCACAGACGTCCGTCTTTGGCTACAGTGATTTCAGCAAGCAAGCCAAGATCGAAGAGAAGTTTCTCGCCATTCCGAGCGCCAAGCTTGCTGGTGAACATTTGAAGACCCTCACCGCTGAGCCGCACCTTGCCTCGACCCCTGAGGACAAAAAGACCGCCGATTACGTGGCACAGAAGTTCCGCGCCGCGGGGCTCGATACCCAGATTGTTCCGTATCGTGTTCTGTTGAATCAACCCAAGATCGTGCGCGTCGAGGCCTTTGACATGGCCGGGAAGCAGTTGATGAGCGGCCCCACCCGCGAACACGTTGCCGGCGACACCTTTCCTGAAGATCCCCGCGTAGTGATGCCCTTCAACGGCTCGTCCGGATCAGGCGATGTTACCGCAGAAGTGGTTTACGCCAACTACGGACGCATTGAAGACTTTGAGCAGCTCGCCGCCCAGCATATCGACTTGCACGGCAAGATCGTCCTGGTGCGCTACGGAGGGAATTTTCGCGGCGTGAAGGTCTACATCGCCGAACAGCGTGGCGCTGCCGGCGTGATTATCTATTCGGACCCCCAAGACGACGGTTATTACAAGGGCGATTCATGGCCCAACGGTCCTTGGCGTCCGGAGAACGGCGTCCAGCGCGGTTCGGTGCAGTACCTTTTCAAATATCCTGGCGACCCACAAACACCTGGAGTAGCGTCAACGGTCGACCTGCCTGACAGCGCCCGCGTTTCGGGCAATGACAACCAGCCCCACATCATTTCGATCCCGTTGAGTTATCAGGACGCATCGCCGATTCTGCAGGCGCTTAAAGGCACCAGCGTGCCGCAGGGCTGGCAGGGAGCACTTCCGTTCCGCTACCACCTCGGGCCCGGCGGCGTCCGCGTGCACCTAGTCTCGCAGCAGGATTATAAGGTGCGCACGATTTGGGACGTAATTGGAAAGATCAAGGGGTCGGAGTTGCCCGGCCAGTGGGTGGTTGCCGGCAATCACCGCGACGCGTGGGTCTTCGGCGCGGTTGATCCCTCTAGCGGTACCGCAGCCATGCTCGAGGCCGTGCACGGCTTCGGAGCCCTGCTGCATGATGGCTGGAGCCCCAAACGCACCCTCGTCTTTTGCAGCTGGGACGCTGAAGAGGAAGGCCTCATAGGGTCAACGGAATGGGTCGAGCAGCAGGGAGCAGTGCTCGAGAACGCCGTCGCCTATTTTAATGTCGATGTAGCTGTATCGGGGCCGGATTTTTCTGCGTCCGCCGTTCCGTCGCTCAAGCAATTCATGCGCGAAATCTCCAAATCCGTGCCCAGCCCGATGGGCGGCACCGTGTATCAGGAATGGCGCGCCAATCGCCATGGCGAAAATGAACATCGTGCCTCCAACGCTCCTCCCTCGCCCGGCGAAGAAGTGCGCGTCAGCGATCTCGGCTCCGGTTCAGACTTCACGCCGTTTCTGCAGCACGCAGGCGTTCCGTCAACAGATATAGGTTCCGGAGGCCCCTACGGCGTCTATCATTCCGCCTTCGACAACTACGCGTGGTTCGTTCAGAATGCTGACCCGCACTTCACTTACCTGCAACAAATGGCCCGCGTATTCGGTCTCGAAGCGCTGCGCATGGCCGACACCGATGTGCTGCCCTACGACTACGGGGCGTACGGGCGGGAAATCACTGCATACCTCGACACGGCCAAGCGAAAAGCTACCGACGCGAACCTTTCCTCGCTCGACTTTGGCGCGGCAAAAGCAGCCGCCTCCCGCTTTGCCACCAGCGCTGAGCGCATTCACCGCGTGCAACTCTCCGCTGCTGGCGATGTGACAAAGCTCAATCTGGCCTTGCGCCAGGTCGAAACGGCCTTCATCTCTCCGGCAGGCCTGCCCAACCGCCCCTGGTACAAGCACACGATTTATGCTCCGGGCGAGTACACGGGGTATGCAGCGGTCGTAATCCCCGGGGTCAATGAGGCAATCGACGCCAAAGACAGCAGGCGAGCGGCACAACAGCTGACTGTGCTCACCCAGGCGCTGGATAAAGCGTCCCAAGTGCTAGAGGGCGCGCGCTAAGGGCGACCCAAGCAACGAGAGTGAAAAGGTTGATCTGGAATGACAATCTTGTGATTCAGATCACATATGTTTCTCGGAATCATTGACCGCGCCTCATTCCGCTCGTATCGTTAGGTCAGGCTATGAAGAAATCTTCCAATTCCGTGCGTATCGGTGTAGCGGTCGCCATCATTATCGGCACCATCGGCTGGCTCGCCTTCACGGGCTACGGTGCCAATAAGAGCTATTACGTCACGATTGCGGAACTCGGCGGAATGGGCGACAAGGCGTACAAGAGCAATCTGCGCGTTGAGGGATTCGTGCAACCAGGCTCGATTGAGCAGAGTGGCCCCCACGTCACATTTATGCTCAATGAGTTTGAAAGCCATTCTCCCAAGGCGCCGAAGGGCCGTTTGCTCAAAGTGGTTTACAAGGGATCGGAGCCGCCTCCGGACACATTCAAAGATGATGCACAGGCTTTAGCCGAAGGCACGATCGGGCACGACGGAGTGTTTCACGCATCTATGCTGCAAGCCAAATGCGCCAGCAAGTATGCTCCCGGCCAGCCTGGGGCAGCTCCGGCGCAACCTGCGGTGACTGCAAATCCGCGCGCAACAGCCTCTCCTGCTGCCCAGCCAGGCCGCCCCTCTGCTACTGCTCCCGCGACTTACTGAGAGCAATGACCGCGCATGCCCCTGAGGCCGTAATACCTACCCTCTGCGCCCGCCTGGAAAATGTTTCTAAACTTTTTGGTTCCTTTGCTGCGCTTCGGCAGGTCTCAGTAGACCTTGAATCAGGCCGCTGTTACGTCCTCATCGGCGAGAATGGCGCCGGTAAGTCAACGCTGCTGCGCATTCTGGCTGGCTTGTTGCGCCCGTCGCACGGCACGGTCAGGGTTTTCGACGGCCAAGAGCCGCACGACGCCCGCGAACGCATTGGTTATATGAGTCACGCTCCCATGCTCTACGACGAACTGACCGCGCAAGAAAATCTCCGCTACTTCGCCAGCTTGTACCCTGACCGCGCCTGTCTTACGCCCGCAGAAGCTCTGCAGCAGGTCGGCCTCGATCCCAACTTGAACCGTCCGCTTGGCCAATATTCGCAGGGAATGCGCCAGCGCACCTCTCTTGCCCGCGTACTTTTGTCCGCCCCGGAACTGCTGCTGCTCGACGAGCCTTTTTCCAACATGGACGTTGAGTCTGTGCATCAGATGGTCGGGCTTCTGGCCGGGTTTCGCCAGGGCAATCGCACCATTGTGATCACCACCCACCAGCGCGAATCCGCCGCGCCTATCGCCGATTGGGTGCTGGCCCTCCGAGCAGGGCGTGTCGCCTCGTTTGAGCCGGGGTCCCCGACGATAGGTTCAATCTTATGAAGACCAACGGTGCACGCTTTCTCGAATCCCTCGGAATTCCATTCGAACTTCGCGAGTATGAAGTCGATCCTGAAGACCTCTCCGCCATAACAGTAGCCAAAAAGATCGGCATGCCCGCCGAGCAGGTGTTCAAGACGCTGCTCATCACCGGTGGGCTAAATATTTACCGCTTCGCTGTTATTCCGGGCGATGCTGAACTCGATTTCAAAAAGCTGGCGCGCGCAGCCAGAATGCGCAAAGCCGAAATGGCTCCGTTGAAAGAGGTACAGCCGCTCACCGGCTATATTCGCGGCGGTGTGACGCTGTTTGGCGCGCGCAAGCCTTTTCCTGTTTACATCGACGAAACCGCCGTTTTATTCGACCAAATAAGCGTCTCCGCCGGGGCGCGGGGAACACAACTCATACTTACACCGCAGGATTATCTGCGCGCAGCTCAGGCCCTCGACGTTGAAGTGCAGACCGCAGACCTCACAAAAGATCAGCCTCGGATGGGTGTATCGGAGGGTCACAACGCGTGACGCAGGCCCTGTTCACACACCTGGTCAAGGACCTGCGCATCGAGTGGCGCTCAAAAGACGCCATCAACTCCATGTTGTTTTTTGCGCTTCTGGTCGTGGTGCTTTTCTCGATTGCCTTCGATCCGCGCGGCGAATTTGCTCAG
>JANXYB010000029.1 GCA_025350325.1 Acidobacteriaceae bacterium | reverse complement strand
TAGTCGCGGTGGACGGCATCGACCTTCAGTTGGAGCAAGGCGAGATCTTCGGTCTGCTCGGGCCTAATGGCGCAGGCAAAACCACCACCATCTCCATCGCCACAACGCGCACGCTCCCCACCAGTGGAACGGTGCGCATTGCCGGCATCGATGTGGTCAGGCATCCAGCCCACGCGCGGCGCAGCATCGGCGTGGTACCCCAATTCAATACCCTCGACCGTTCGTTGACGGTCTACGAAAATCTTTATTACCACTGCCGCTATTTTGGATTCAGCCACACCAACGCCAAGGCGCGCAGCGTCGAATTACTTGAGCAGTTTCTTCTCGGCGAACGCCGCAGCGTCTATCCCGCGCAGCTCTCCGGTGGCCTTGCGCAGCGCGTTCAGATCGCCCGTGCCATCGCCCATCGTCCCACCGTGCTTTTTCTCGACGAGCCCAGCGCGGGCCTCGATCCGCAAAGCCGCATGGCAATGTGGTCTGCCGTTGAAGGGCTGCGCAAGGAAGGCATCACCGTGCTGCTCACCACGCATTACATGGAGGAAGCAGACTCCCTCGCAGACCGCGTGGCCATCATCGACCACGGACGCGTGCTCGCACTCGGAACACCCGAGAAGCTTAAGCAGACCTACGGTGCGCAAATTATCTTTGATCTGAAACTGAGATCGCACCAGGGATTGGACGTGGCCATCACAGCGCTCAAGGCCCGTCCCGACGTAAGCTCCGCAGAAGCCACCCCCGATGGCCTGCGCGTTATGGCAGCCGCGCAAGACGGCCTGTTGCCAGAACTGGTGCTCGCCACAGCGCCCTTCGGTCTGCGCGACCTCACCATCACCGAGCCCAGTCTTGAAACCGTCTTCATTCACCTGACCGGGAGGGACCTGCGTGAATAGCACTCTGCAAACCAGGCCAGCCGACCTCAATTCGCGCATCTTCTTCAAGGCCTTCCTCGGACTATTGCTGCGCGACATGCGCGTTTTAAGACGGGAATTCGTGCCCTTCCTGCTCCGCGTCGGCATGCAGCCTCTGTTGTTTCTGTTTGTATTCACGTTCATTCTGCCGCGCATGGGCGGCGGCAATCCCATGGCCGCCGGTGCAGGCCGTGTGGACTTCGGCACCATCATTCTGCCCGGCTTGATGGCCGTGGCCATCATGTTTTCAGGAATCGCCGCAGTAGCTTTGCCGCTCTCGTCCGAGTTCGGCATCACCCGCGAAATCGACGACCGCGTCATGTGCCCCCTGCCTCTTTGGGCTGTCGCTCTTGAGAAAGTCTGCTTCAGCGCCATGCAAAGCATCGTAGCGGCTTTGCTCGTCATTCCCATGGCTCTCTATATTCCCGCCGTCCCGGTCCACGCGGATATCTATAGCTGGCCGCTGCTGGCCCTCGTGCTGATTTTGTCGAGTCTGCTGGCCGGGTCTCTCGGTCTCGTCATCGGTTCCACGGTCAACCCCAAGCAGATTGGCCTGGTCTTCTCGATCATCGTTGTGCCCATCACGTTTCTCGGCTGCGTCTACTACCCCTGGGCCTGGCTCGACAAGATCAAGTGGCTTAAGTTTGGAGTGCTCTTCAATCCCATCGTCTACATGAGTGAAGGATTGCGAGCCGCCGTCACTCCCTCTGTCGGCCACATGCCATGGTGGGCCATTTTGACCGCCCTCGTATTCTTTCTGGCGGTGTTGGGACGGCTAGGGCTGCGCGGTTTTTTGGGCCGCGTCTTATCGTAAGGCCGCTTATTAAACGTCACATATTGAATGAGGTACCGTGCCTCTTGCCATTTAGACCTCCGCCCTCAGCCGATTTGCGCTAACCTTAAACTCGACCTCCCGTCCAAAATCGGCGGATCTGCGTACTCTTACTGAAAGATGAGCTACCCGGTTGCCAGCGACGCAAATACCGGCGGGAAAACAACTTAAGGCTCCCAGGCCTGCCGCCCTTGGTGCGTCGGCGCGAACTCTTCAAGCCGTTTCAGTCTTTTTGCTGTCGTGCGTAGTCGCCCTCGCTGGCTGCGGCGGCGGAACGGTGGCTGCAAAGCCAGCCAATGACACCTTCACGATTTCCCCTTCCATCTCCTCCATCGACACCAACTGCACCGGATGCAATGCAACCAATGCACATGGCGTGGCCATGCATCGATTCACCGCCACGCTGACCAACGGCGGATCGACGGCCGTGACCTGGTCAGTCAGCAGCAACTCTGCGTCCGCCGGCACGATCAGCCCAGCCGGCCAATACACGCCGCCCAGCTACCTGACCGCCGACCGAGAAGAGGTGCTGGTAACGGCCACGCTCAAGTCGAATCCCAGCATCCGAGCAACCGCACTGCTAACACTTACCCCGGGCTTTCAACAACCGCTCACCCCTGAGAACGTGGCCGTCGGAGCCAATGGCGCCGTCACCCTGACTGGTCGCCTGGCCGAAGCCGGCGGCAGCAACAATATCCGATTTGCTTTGTCCAACACGCCCAACGGTTCCACCGGCGGCGAAGGCACCTTGGGCGCGACCCGCTGCAGCCATTCCAGCCATGCGTTTACATCCTGCACCGTGACCTATGTCGCCCCTCCCGTCGTGCCGTCAACGGGGGTGACCTACGTGGTGGCGACAGCCGGCGATTCGTCATCGAAGACCGAAGCCATGGTGCTGCTCAATCCAGCAGGCGTCGCAAGCAATCCCGCCAGTCACCAGAGCCTGATGAATTCGCCAATGCAGCTAGGCAGTTCCGGAGGCAACAACAACGACTTCGACGCGCACGGCAACATCATCGCCGATTGCTGCAGCGGCACCTTAGGCTCTCTGATTCAAGATGCGACCGGCCGCCAATTTCTGCTCAGCAATAATCACGTTCTAGCGCGCAGCGATCACGCCACAGTGGGAGACGCGATCGTCCAACCCGGCTTGATTGACAACAACTGCACGCGCAGCGGCGACGGCCCCGGCACTATACCGGTCGGCGCATTGACCGGCTGGCTGCCCCTTCGCTCTGCCGCGACCAATGCGGATGCGGCGATCGCCCAAGTCGCGTCCCACACCGTCGATCCGACGGGAAGCATACTCGAATTTGGCTCCCGCCAATCCGACGGCTCCCTAGCCGCCGCGCCTCCAGGCACATCGTCTTCCGGTGGCAAAGGCCAGCTTCCCGCGCTCGGAATGCGCGTTGCCAAAAGCGGCCGCACTACCGGCCTTACCTGCGGCGGAGTGTCCGCACTCGATGTCGACGTATCGGTGGACTACTACCGCGATTGCGCTGAGACGCGGCCATATCTCACCAAGGCTTTCTCAAATCAGATCGCCCTCAGCGGCGATCGCTTCAGCGATGCCGGCGACTCGGGCGCGCTCGTCGTCGACACCGCCAACGCCGAGCCTGTGGGATTGTTTTTTGCCGGTGGCACCGACGCTTCCGGCGTAGGCCAGGCCATGGCCAACCCCGCCAACGATGTGCTCAGCGAACTGAGCGCTCAATTCGGCGGCACCAGTTACACATTCGTCGGCACCACCGACCACGCAGTCAGTTGCCTCAGTTACGGTGACAGCACGGTCGCAGCGGCACAGGCCCGCGCCCTTTCAAACATAGAAATCGCGCACGGTCAGCATGTACTCATCCTCGGCCGCACCTTAATGAACCCCAACGCCGGCATTCTCGGTGTAGCCATGGGCAAGAGCAGCGACAGTCCTGGCGAAGCAGCCTTGATCGTCTACGTAGATGAGAACGCACCGCCACCCATACCCGCAACGGTGGACGGTGTGCGCACCCTGGTTATTCCCACCAACGCCCGCGCCATTGCTTCTGGATCGGCGGCGCTTACCAATCTTGCCGTTCAAAACCAAGCAATCCCGTCTGCAGCGTTCAGCCAGGCGGTGGCCGTCAAACGGCAAATCGCTCACAGCCTCATGCAAAAGAATTCTGCGTTCTTCGGTGTCGGCTTCGGTCAGAGTCTCGACAATCCGCGCGAGGCCGCCCTGGTGATTTATGTTGACCGCAAGCACCAACCCGCGCGCTTGCCGACCACCATCAGCGGTGTGCGCACGCGCTATGTCGTCATGGACAGGTTCCACGTAACCCGCGCTTATACTGCCCCGTTCCAGTCTCCGCGTGTATGCGCTCCACAACCAGCCGCGCAGCCTCAGCCATTCGATCCCTCCAGCATCCTCGCACCCCGGCCTCTGCAATTCTGAGTTAACTTAATGGCTGGCAAAGTTCAAGGTTACTGGAGCTAGCCCCGTCTCACCCTTTGTGAGGCTATAGCGCACTGAACCCAACGAACTATTTGCAGGAACTGAGTGGGCAAGCACGAGACACGTATATCGAATGCGAAGCCGCTGCGGCCCGGCGGCGAAATCCTCTTTCCTGCCACGCTTGGAATCTTTGTCTTGATCAGTCGCGTGCTTTGCAGGGGCACGGTTTATTTCGCCGACGGTCCAAGCCTTATCGAATCCATCCTCGACAAAACTTACATCATTCAACCGCCGGGCTACTGGCTCTTCAGCCGCATCGCCGGGCTCTTCCCCGATCCGGCTTTGGCCATCACAACGATGAACATTGTCTTCTCAATCGCAGGCACAATCGTCTTCTATTACACGGCACGTCTTTTCGCTGCGCGGATGAATGCATTTCTAGCTGCCCTCGCTTACTCGACTATTTTTTACATCTGGTTTTCCAGCGAAGTGCACAGCACTTACGCATCCCAAATTCTTTTTCCCGTGGCCACCTTCTGCGCGCTGCTTTACTACGATCGCGAACACAAAAATTGGCTCCTAGGATGCGCGGCCCTAATTTTCGCCATCGGTACGGGCCTCAGGCCGTCAGACGGCGTATTCATGCTGCCCATGCTGCTCTACTTCGCCATCACGCGCATGGCAAGAAAAGAATGTTTGCTTTTTTTCTCGCTCATCGCGCTGATGTCTCTCGGATGGATCATTCCAACCTGGCTGGCCTTTCACAACAACGGCGGGGTGAGGGGCGCAGTTGACTACCTCGCCTACATCTTGAAAGTAAAATCCATACTCGCGGCGGTAAATTGGTATTCGATTGCCAATGCCGGAAGGTATGCGCTGCCCATGATGGTCGCATTCTGGCCAGTGCTCGGTACCGCAATATTGCGCTCAGTTCGCAACTGGAAAGATTGGCGGGTGAGAGCGATGGTGATCTGGATCGTCCCAGGCTCACTCTTCTTCATCGCGATCTTGATGTCCGATCCACCTTACTTAAATTTCCTGTCCGCCGCGGTCTTGCTTCTGGCCATCAATGCGCCGCGCCGCATGCTCGTCACCGCGCTCTGGAACACGGTGCTTTTTGTCGCCCTCAGCCCCATCCCATCACAAGTGTTCGCCGTCAATGTGGTGAATTGCTACCTCCTGCAGTACACCCGCTACTGCGTGCAGCACCAGGTGACTCTGCGCCTATCGGAGATGCATACTCCCTCCAGCAAATGACGAAGCATCGGCCCTTCACCTAGCTATTGCACCCAATTGCCGGCGTCCCCGACAAGGTGCTCGGTGACACGCGTTTCGTCGCGACAATCAGGTAGAATGTGGGCATTAGGAGTAAGGATGAAAACGTGTTCGTTAGGCGTGAAAAATCGCTTTGTCTCCACTCTCGGCCTCGCTGCCCTGGTGCTCGTTGCGCTCGCCTCAACCAACCTGGCGTTCTGCGGACCCATTCACGACGCCGCGTCCAAGGGGGACGTCAACAAGATCAAAGCTTTGCTCCAGAGCGACCCGAAACTCGTCTCCAGCAAAGATAAATTGGGCAATACGCCGCTGCACCTCGCCGCCTTCCACGGCCAGACCGCAGCTACCCAGGCTCTGATCGATGCCGGAGCCGACGTCAACGCCAAAAACAGCTACGGCCCTTACACCCCCGGCGACCTCTGGCAAGTGCTTTCCTCCAACAATCACCAGGATCCGGTAACGCTGCTGCAGGTGCATGGAGTCGACACGCGGGACATGGCCAATGGCTACACCGCGCTCGATCTCGCCATCTTCTCGAGTCGGCATAAAGAGGTGCTCAACCTGCTTCTCGCCAAAGGCGCCGACGTCAATGCCAAGGCCTCAAGCGGCGCGAGCCCGCTCTTCTGGGCCGTAATGCGCGATCAGAAAGATGACGTGAAGTTGCTCCTCGACAAAGGGGCAAACGTCAATTCCGCCGACGCCTACGGCACTTCAATCTTGGATCTCCCGTTGATCCTGGGTTGGGAGGGATTAGTACCGATCCTGATCGACAAAGGCGCCGATGTCAACGCGCAAGATCAAAGCGGAAAGCGCCCGCTGACCTACGCCTTGGGAATGCAGAATCACAGTTCCGCGGATTTGCTCAAAAAGAAAGGCGCCCACGAATAGAGCGCCTCCAGATACAGCACATCCTTATTTCAAGCACGTGATCCCGATGCTGTGCATCATCATCAAAACGCCGATGCGCGGATAAGCGCCGAATCGCCTCGAGCAAATATGTACATGGTCTTCTAAAGATTTGTAGCTATAGCTGGATCGGTGCTGCTTTCCTCTCCGGTTTCAACATGGCCGGCCAATTGATATCGGAAGCTGGGATCTGATTCGACTTCAACGATGAAGTCGTACCAACCAAACGTTGAATGCAACTCGAATGTTCGCTCGTCGGTCTCGCCCGGTTCGACCTCGCCGTTATGAATCCTACCCGAATAAGTGTCAGTTAGACGAACCGAGATAGTGTGACCGCCTCGATTCAGTCCGCGCAGCGTGACCGAATTGCGCTCGCGATTGTAGATTGCGTGAATGTCTAGGTTGGCCTTTTCAGCGCCTCCGACGCTGCCCTTGAACGAGCGCAGAAATCCGTTGGGTCCATACACCGAGAGGTCGTAGCCCGGCAGATTGCTGGCGGTGATCGGCCAACTGTCAATGAGCCCTTCGCCGGTACTGATTGTGTAAGTCCACGGCCCCTGGCTGCTATTACCCGAACGCACTTGATACACCGCGGTTTTGCCCCTGCTAGCGAAGCGGATGTTGAAAGTGCCTTGTATGAAGTTTGCCGCGCCATGCACGTGCAATTCATACGGGACCGGCCGAGCCGGACGCGTTCCAGATTCTTGCATCGGCAACGCCTGGTTGGCAGGCACAACAGGAACGTAGTCCGGGTAGCGATTATGGTTTGGCGGAACATACGAGGCAGTGCTGGGCAGCGTCACCACCTTGCGGTTGGGGGACCTGAAGTTGAACGCAGAAGTGAGATCGCCAGATACGGCTCTACGCCACGGCGGAATGTTGGACTCGATCAACGAAGGCTTGTGAGTCGCAAACCGCTTCTCGATGAAGCGAATGAGCGAGGTGTGATCGAACACCTCCGAGCTAACGTAGCCGCCTTTGGTCCATGGCGAGATAACGATCATCGGTACGCGAACACCGATGCCATAAGGGCCCGGTTGGTAAGCGGCATTTCCAGGGAATATCTCATTTGTCGTTGGAACTGTTGAGTATCCCTGCGCGCGGGTTTGGGGCGGCGTGGGCGGCACCATGTGGTCAAAGAAGCCATCGTTTTCGTCGTAGGTGAGGAACAATGCAGTTTTGGCCCACACTTCCGGGTTCGCGGTCAGCGCGTCTAGAAACTGGGATATGTACCAGGCTCCATAATTGGCTGGCCAGTTAGGATGTTCGCTATAGGCTTCGGGCGCGACGATGTAAGACACTTGAGGAAGTTTGTTGGCGAGCACGTCTGCGCGAAACTGATCAACCAGATTTCCCGAGGACTTGATGTTGGTGCCCGTCAGCGCGCCTTCGAATAGCGCGCTTCCCGGTTGAGCGTTTTGATATTGGTGAAAATAGAGCAGCGAATTGTCTCCGTAGTTGCCGATATAGGGATTGCTGGTCCATCCCCAAAAATCAGGCCCATCGAGACCATCGCCGATATCCTGATATACCTTCCATGAAATGCCGGCCTCAACGAGGCGTTCAGGATACGTGTGCCAGTCGTAGCCCGCCTCGGCATTGTCAACGACAGGACCCCCGCCCATGCCGTCGTTACCGACCCAGCCCGTCCACATGTTATATCGATTGGGATCCGTTGGGCCAAGCAGGGAGCAATGATAATCGTCGCAGATCGTAAAAGCGTCGGCCAGCGCGTAATGAAAAGGAATGTCCTGGCGATTGAGGTGAGCCATTGAGGTGGTTCCCTTCTTGGTCACCCACTGGTCATGATTTCCATTGTTCCAGGCTTCGTGCGTCGAATTCCAATCGTGGGCTGTATCGGCAACAAACGCCAACCCCAGATTTGAAACGTCAGGATGAAATGGCAGCACGTATTCCCCGGATGAGTTGGTCGGTTGATACCAGACCGGGTCGCCCGACGGCAGCTTGACGACCCGAGGATCGCCAAATCCACGCACTCCACGTAACGTACCGAAGTAGTGGTCGAATGAACGATTCTCCTGCATCAGAATCACGATGTGTTCGACGTCCGCGATAGTGCCGGTCCGTTCATTCGCGGGGATTGCGAGTGCACGGGCTATGCTCGGATGGATGGATGCGGAGAGCGCACCCGTAGACAACATCTTCAAAAATGTTCGACGATCGGAAGCCACGGTGAATTACCTCCAGAAGCGCAAATGCTCTTCGATCACCAAACCTAAGCGACAATTGTTGCAGCAGCATGAGCACCGGGTTGCAATTCAGTGACTCGTTCGTCGAACCGTTTCGACTAGAGCACCAAGACATAACCGCGCCCGCTTTCGCGCCGCGTTGCGGTCCGAAATGCAGCGACGGTGTGCAAGAGGCTATTAACATTTAAATTCGAGCGCTGTCGTCACGAAGCCGATTTTGGCTTCAGGCAAATACTGGTTACACTTGTCCACAAGTACGCCGGCTGTGTACAACTCAACCACCAACTACGGCCTTTGTTTCACACGAATTTAATACTCCAGCAACCCGCGCGTTTACCTTCCCTTGTTACCCTCCGATGCTATGGAGGTTCTCATGTTCAGGACGACTCAGTCCCTTGCTTTGGCTGCCCTTGTTTGCGCAGCTATATCTTCAGTTACTGCCACCGCACAAGAGCACGATAAAGATTGGAATCACACGCCGATTCATCACGTGCTGTTGATCAGCATTGATGGAATGCACGCACTTGATTACTACAACTGCTCCCACGGAATGGGCACAGTCAACAGTGGAGATGCATGGTGCCCGCATCTTGCTGCGTTGGCAAGAACTGGAATCAATTATGTCGGGGCCAGCACATCCAAGCCCTCCGACTCGTTTCCAGGACTGATGTCGATCGTGTCCGGCGCGACCCCCAGAGCGCTCGGCGTCTACTACGACGTTGCCTACGATAGATCGCTTGACGCTCCGGCGAAGACCACCGGCAACGGTGTTGGCGCCGGGCCATGTACGCCCAATGCTGCACCGACCGGCACGACCACCGAGTACGAAGAAGGCATCGATATCGACCAGACCAAATTGAATGGAGGTGCACCCGGCGCAAGTCTCACCGACGGCAACACCAATTCGATCGACCCCATGCGCCTGCCCAGAAATCCCGCGGCTGGTTGCGCTCCGGTTTACCCGTGGAACTTTGTGCGTACCAACACCGTGTTCGGCGTCATCCATGCCGCCGGGGGCTACACAGCATGGTCAGACAAGCATCCTGCTTACGCCTCGGTCCGCGGCCACAACGGTCCGCAACTCGACGATTTCTATGCTCCCGAAATCAATTCGACGGTCATCGGGTTGCCGGGAGTGACCACGCCAGAGGGCGTCTCTTGCTCTACAGTTCGTGATCCGGGATCGGATATCACGGCATGGACCAACAGCTTCCAGAACATTCAGTGCTACGACACGCTCAAGGTCAACGCCATTCTGAATCAAATTGAAGGCAAGACACACGACGGAAAACCAGCACAGACACCTACCATCTTCGGGATGAATTTTCAGGCTGTGAGTGTTGGGCAGAAGCTTATCGAGAAGAGCAATTCAACTACCGGCGGTTATCTCGATGCGGCTGGAACCCCAGGCGCGGCGCTATTGAGCGAGATGAAGTTTGTCGACGATTCGATTGCAAAGATGGTAGACAAGATCAGCGACCGTGGGTTATCGGAATCCACCCTGATCATCATCACCGCCAAGCATGGGCAGTCGCCGATTGATCCTACCCGCTACAACCCCATCCTCAAAACCGGATCGTCACCGGCCAATCTTCTCGCAAGTCTGTTGCCGTATTCAGAGAACCCTACCAACCCGACTGGAATCGGGCCGACAGAAGACGACGTTTCCTTGATCTGGCTAGCGGATCCAACCAACACTCAGAATGCAGTGTCTACACTCGAAGCGAATGCGAGCATAATCGGGCTCGGGCAGATTTTCTACGACCAATCGCTCGCCATCAATTACAACTGGCCCGGTCTGCCCCCCAAAGGCGATCCGCGGACCCCGGACATTATCGTTACACCCAACGTCGGAGTTACATATACCGGCAGTACCAAGAAGTTGATGGAGCATGGCGGCTTCTCGCACGACGACACCAACGTGATGCTGCTGCTCTCAAACCCTGCTATCAAACCGCGTACCGTCTTTTCAGAAGTGGGAACTCTGCAGGTCGCACCCACGATCCTGCGCGCGCTTGGCCTCGATCCTCGAAGTCTCGACGGAGTGCGGTGGGAAGGTACCGCAGCGCTTCCAGATGCCTGGTTCGACGCTAGCCACTAATTCAAGACAAGTGGCTTGAATCGGTGAGCGACGTGAATGTATAAGTGGTGTGCGGTCCGTCTGGCTTCACACCACTAGAAACTCAGGTCAAAGCAATACAGACCGATCGCTACTCGCGGCGTACAATTTCACCATGATCGAGACGCTTTATAAGACCGATACTCCCCAAAGAGGTCTCTCGGAGTGCTACGTACTGGTACTAACTTCCCGCCCGGCAAGTAATCACCAAGTACATATCTTCATGGAAGAACACGGTTACTGGGACCATGAATTGACGCGGTTCGCCCATCGGATTTCGTCAATCAACACAGAAGACGACATGACATACGAGGCTGCATTCGCGATGTATGTCAAGGCAAAAGACAGGCTGGCAAATCTGGGGTTCATCCATTCCGTACTGACAGACCATCGCATAAAGAGGCCCGAGCAGAATCGTACGCACGAGGCCGAAGCACTAAGGGCCTAAGATCGGCCCGATCCATTTACGCAAGGACTCCCGGGGCATTCACAATTGAATCGCGTCGATTTCAGTCCGGCAGTAGATCTTTTGACGCTTTGATCGATATTATGCGAGAGACCAAGCGCCCGAAGCTGCGCTCCAAGAACGTCCTGGACTTCGGATCTACACATACAGGGCAAATCGGTCATAGCGGCATATTATTACCGCTTATACAAATTTCAGCCATAAACGGCGTGTTTCTACCGTTTTATGGACTGTGACCATTATCTGAGTAAATAATTCAAAAACTTGGTGGAGGCGGCAGGAGTCGGATTAGAACGCGGTATTGATTCTACGTAAGTTATTGTGTTTTCAACGCCGATACAAACGCAAAATACGCTGAATACACCCCTCTTGAGTACGCTACAAGTACGCGAGTTTTCTACTGAATCGTCCCACTCTCTTCCTTACAGAATGCGGCCCCCATCATTCCCATCGTTGATGCCAGCCATGGGATGACCTCTGCGCAAACCTCATCGACGACATTTCCGGCTCTCAAGTTTTTCGAGACCGGATGGGAAATAACTCCATCGAAGATTGCCAGGTTCCACCGCGATGAAAACGGATCTCCATGCGTCGCGCTATTCCACTCAAACGTCACGTCCTTAGGAAATTGCGGAGAGTTCGCCGAAGCTTTTACTCGGATGCGCTCCAACATGGTGTACAAGCTCGGCCGCTTCTTATAATCCCATCCGTCGTCCCATATGCCTAAATCTCCCGGATACGTGTGGAGATAATATAGCGTGACCGCCCGCTCCACGAACGGGCGCACGAGCACCTTTGCTCCAAAAACATATCCTTGCCTAATAAGCTCCCGGATCGATAGCGCAAGACTTATCACCTGCGGTATCAAAATGCAGGCTGCATTCTGAAAATCCGTCAAAACGACGTTATGCGATTTGGGTGCGCATTCCGCATTAAATTCCATGCACGCGGCAATTAATTGGTCGAACGCCAAAAGCAATTCGCGCCCCAGATAAGGCTCATTATCCGGCGTGAAAACGACAGGCATTTCCAGCTCGTTCACGAGGACCTCCTGTGCACAAGTCTACCCCTTGCAATTCCCTGTCGTTATGCTTTGCTTTAAACCAATGAGACAGGTCAAGTTTCGTGTGTGGGATAAGAAGGCAAAAGTCATGCGAATGGCCGAGGAAATTGGGTTCGTCTCCACCCACGACGAATATGGCGACGAGGGCGGCTTGCCATACTCTGTCAATGTTTTCGATGGCGAATATTTCTCCGATCTACCTCCGGACATGTTCATTCTCATGCAATTCACAGGCATCAAGGACAAAAACGGCAACGACATTTTCGGGGGTGACATCGTGAAGATGGTGCTCGACAAGGTG